>JAFXXX010000023.1 GCA_017542065.1 Bacilli bacterium
ACCATTAATCATAGAAACATGGATTAATCCTGTGTAATTACCACTTTTAATAAATGCTCCATAAGGTTTAATAGAAGTAACCTCTACTTTTACTATTTCATTAACCTTCATAAAGCCCGTCCTTGGAAGTATTATAACATAAAATTCTTTTTATTGAATATTTATTTAAAAAAATGTATAATTTATTTACGGAGGTCTTTATGGAAATAATTGATCATATTAAATATATTATTGAAAAGATTAGACCATACATGATTAGCGATGGTGGAGATGTTGAATTCGTTAAATATGAAGATGGTATTGTATATATTACTATTTCAGGAGCTTGTGCAGACTGTGCATTAGCTGATACAGAAATAACTGATACTGTGGAAACTATTCTTACATCGGAAATACCTGAAGTAATAGCTGTTGAGGTAATAAAAAAAGAAGACAAATAGTCTTCTTTTTATTTTGCTTCTTCGATTGCTCTTGTTTCTCTTATGATAATAACTTTAATTGTTCCTGGATATTGAAGTTTTTCTTCAATTTCATCTTTAATAGTTCTAGCAAGTGTTACAGAACCAAGTTCATCAATCTTTTCAGGTTTAACTACTACTCTAAGTTCTCTACCAGCTTGAACAGCATAAGTTTTATCAATACCATCATGAGAGTTAGCAATTTCTTCTAATTGTTCTAATCTCTTAATGTAGTTTTCTAGTGAATCATTTCTAGCACCAGGTCTACTTGAACTAATAGAATCTGCTATTTGAACTAAAGCAGATATTATACTAGTTTGTGGGCAATCACCATGGTGAGACATAATAGCATTTAAAACTACTGGATCTTCTTTATATTTCTTAGCAAGATCTGCACCAATATCTACGTGAGATCCTTCTACTTCAAAGTCTATTGCTTTACCAATATCATGTAAAAGTCCTGCTCTTTTAGCAAGTGTAATGTTTTCACCAATTTCACCAGCCATAATACCACATAGGTTAGCTACCTCGATTGAGTGTTGTAATACATTTTGTCCATAACTTGTTCTATAATGAAGTTTACCAACAGTATAAACTAGTTCTGGATCCATAGTACCAAGTTTTAACTTGAATAAAGCTTCTTCACCTTTTTCTCTAATCTTAGATTTGAAGTCTTCACAAGTCTTATCATATAATTCTTCAATTCTTCCTGGATGGATTCTTCCATCTTTAATTAAAGCTTCAATTGTTACTTTAGCTATTTCTCTTCTTAATGGATCAAATGATGAAATAACAATAGCTTCTGGAGTATCATCAATAATTAAATCTACACCAGTAACAGCTTCAATTGTTCTAATATTTCTACCTTCTCTACCAATTAATCTACCTTTCATTTCATCATTAGGTAAAGTAATTACAGATACAGTAGCTTCGTTAGTTACATCTGAAGAGAATTTTTCCATAGATGATACAAGTAAATCTTTAGCTTTCTTTTCAACATCTAATTTAGCTTTGTTTTCTTCTTCTTTAATATAACTAGCTATTTCTTTAGACATAGTTTCTTTAACTTTGTCCATAATCATTTTCTTAGCATCTGATTTAGAAAGACCTGAAACTTCTTCTAAACGTTGAAGTTCTTCTTTTACTATTTCATTAGCTTTATCTTCCAATTTTTGAATTTCTTTTTGTCTTTGAATTAAACTATTTTCTTTGTCTGATAACATTTTTTCACGGTCTTGAAGTAATTGATCTCTTCTTTCAATACCATTTTCTCTTTGTTGTAATCTTTCTTCTATTTCTTTTGCTTCTTCTTTTTTATCTTTTAATTCTTGTTCAAATTCTTGTTTTAATCTATGTTGTTCTTCTTTTAATTCAAGAACTGCATCCCTTTTATATTTTTCAGCTTCTTTTTTTGCTTTGTCAATTAATTTATCAGATTTTTTATTATTAATTCTAGAGATTATAAAGCAAACTATTGCTGTTATAACTACTCCTATAAGTAACCCAATAATGGAAGAAATTATAAATTCCTTTTCCATTTTTTTCTCCTTATATATAGACGCTAAATTGTCCATACAATTATAGTATAAAATTATTTTTAAAGATTGTCAATGTAATAAAAAAGGAAGCCTATGCTTCCTCATTTATATCAAAATATTGTTCATACCATATAATAAATGTATATATATTCCAAACCTTTTTAAAGCAATCTGCTTTACCAGTTTTATGGTTTTCAAGTATCTTATTAATTCTTTTTACATTAAAGAATTTATGTGCTATTTCAGAATTAAATTTTTCTTTAATTTCGTTATATAGATCATCTTCTTTAACCCATTCTCTAAGTGGAACAGGAAATCCAAGTTTTTTTCTATTATAACTTTCATTTGGAATAACACTCTTAGCAGCTTCTCTTAAAGCAACTTTACTATTATTCTTATTAATTTTTAATCTATATGGAATAGTAGATGCAACTTTAAATACTTCAGTATCAAGAAATGGTGTTCTAGCTTCTAAAGAGAACATCATAGTATTTCTATCTACTGCCATTAAAAAGTCATTAACTAAACAAAAATAATAATCTATTATTTGTCTTTTTATAACATCTGGTGAATCCTTATAATCATCATAATATGGTTTAGTTATTTCTCTAGTACTAATCTGATTTGGTAATTTAACTAGTTTTTTAGCTTCTTCATCAGTAAATACTGCACAAGCTCCAATAAAATAGTTTTCTAGTTTTTGACCTCTTCTATATAAGAAGTTTAATTTAGGTATTTCTCTAATCTTATAGTAACTTAAACAAGAACTAACAGCATGTCTAACAAAATATGGAATCTTATTATACCAAGCATGGTCAAAGTCTTCTCTAAATTCTATATATCCACAGAATAATTCATCGGCTCCTTCACCTGAAGTAACTACTTTTACTTTGTTTTCATGAGCTACTTTAGATACAAAGTATAAGGCAATAGCAGATGGATCTGCTAATGGTTCATCCATATAATACATAATCTTTGGAAATTCTTTTAAATATTCCTCTTTAGTAATAAGATATGATTTATTCTTAATACCTAATTTATTAGATAAATCTTCTGCATAACTAAGTTCACTATATCTAGAATGTCTTCTATCAAAAGTAGCAGTAAATGTCTTATTTGGTTTAAGTAATGAAACTATATATGATGAATCAACTCCTGATGATAAGAAAGCACCTACTTCAACGTCTGCTATTTTATGATGTTCTACTGAATCTATCATAGCATTCTTTAAATCTTCAATTATTTCTTCATCAGATTTATCTGTTTCACCAAATTCCATTTTAAAATATCTTTTAATAGTTATTTTACCATTCTTATATTTTAAATAATGACCTGGTCTTAATTTAAATACACCCTTAAAGAATGATTCATCTGATACTACAGAGTTAAAACATAAATAACTTGCTAGTATATCTCCATTAAATTCTTTTTTAAAATCAGGATGAACAAGTAATGCTTTTATTTCAGAAGCAAACATAAATGCTTTATCATTTTTATAATAATATAATGGTTTAATTCCCCATTGATCTCTTGCAATATATAATTCTTTTTCTTTTTTATCATAAATAGCAAAAGCAAACATACCTCTTAAATGATTAACTACATCTATACCCCATTCTTCAAATCCCTTTAAAAGAACTTCTGTATCAGATTTAGTCTTAAATTTATATTTATCTTTTAATTCATCTTTTAATTCAAGATAGTTATATATTTCCCCGTTAAAAATAATAACATAGTTTTTATCTTCAATAGGTTGTTTACCTGTTTGTAAGTCAATAATAGAAAGTCTTCTATGTCCTAAAGCAACATCATTATCAACATAATAACCAAAGTCATCTGGTCCTCTATGAACTAATTTATCAGCCATAGAACTAATGATATTATCTTTATTTACGTTTCTATCTGAAAAACCAACTATTCCACACATTATTCATCACCACATACGTATTATTATAGCTTAAAAGACAATTAAAAAGAAGACCAATGTCTTCTTTTTTACTATTTTTTTGCCTTTAAATCATGTTTTTCTCTAATTAAGTTTTCAAGTTCAGTACATAACTTAGGATTCTCTTTTAAAACTGCTTTAACAGTTTCTCTTCCTTGGCCTAGTTTTTCTCCCTTATAAGCATACCAAGAACCACTCTTTTCTAAGATTCCATCCTCTGTAGCAAGATCTATTATTTCTCCTTCTTTACTAATACCTGTACCATACATTATTTCAATATTAGCTGACTTAAATGGAGGAGCTACTTTATTCTTAACAATCTTAACTTTAGTATAACTACCTACTATATTTTCACCCATCTTAATAGCTTCAGCTTTTCTAACATCCATTCTAATAGTTGAATAGAATTTTAAAGCTCTACCACCAGTAGTAGTTTCAGGATTACCAAATAATACTCCTACTTTTTCTCTTAATTGGTTAATAAATATAGCTATAGTATTTGTTTTATTAATAGTACCAGCTAGTTTTCTTAAAGCTTGTGACATAAGTCTTGCTTGAAGACCTACATGAGAGTCTCCCATTTCACCTTCAATTTCTGCTTGTGGAACTAATGCTGCTACTGAGTCTATAACAATTATATTAATAGCAGAACTTCTAACTAATGCATCACAGATTTCTAATGCTTGTTCACCAGTATCTGGTTGAGAAAGTAATAGTTCATCTATATTTACTCCAAGGTTTCTGGCATAAACAGGATCTAATGCATGTTCTGCATCTATAAATGCTGCTCTACCACCTAGCTTTTGAACTTCCGCAATTGCATGAAGAGCAAATGTAGTTTTACCAGATGATTCTGGTCCATATATTTCTATAATTCTTCCTTTAGGATATCCACCTACTCCTAAAGCAATATCTAATGCAAGAGATCCACTAGATACTGTATCTATTTCCATCTTGGAATCTGCTCCAAGTCTCATTATCGATCCTTTACCGAATTGTTTTTCTATATCTTGCATAACTTGATTCAAGATTTGTTCTTGATCTTTATTTATATCTTTTGCCATTTAATATCCTCCTATTAACTGAATACAATAAAATTATAAAACATATAAAATAATAAGTCAATAGTTTTTCAAACATTTGTTTGTTATTTTACAAACATCCCTAAAACCCTTATTTTATATAATAAAAAAAGAATTTCTGTTTAGAAATTCTTACAAAAAACATTATTTTGTTATAAACTTTTTAGCTCCATTAAAGTATTGAATACCAGATATTACTGATAATAATGTAGCAGCTATTATTAAAAAGTCTGCTATAGGTAAATTCCATAAACTAAATGGTAAGTTACCAACTAGTTTTAGTGTAATACCAATCATTAGAAATGCTGTTTTAAATTTACCTAATTTACCAGCAGGTAATACTTCACCCTTTTCAGTTAGAAGCATTCTAACACCATCCACTACTATATCTCTACTAATAATAATTACTGGAATAATTGTAGGAATAAATCCTTCACCAGCAAGTATTATAAGTAAACTGTTAGTAAGCATCTTATCAGCGATAGGATCCATTAATTTACCAAAATTACTAACATAATTATATTTTCTTGCTATATGTCCATCTAAGAAGTCTGTTATACTTGCTACGACAAATAATACTGCACAAATAGCTAGTTTCACATCAAGGACTGCAAGTCCATTAATTAAGTATTTTGGGAAATTAAATCCAATCATATCATAAGGGAATAATATTAATACTATAACTATAACTGCTAATATTAATCTAATAACAGTTAAAGTATTTGGAAGTTTTGGACTTGGTTTTCTGCTCATAAATTAACCCTTTCTATATATCCAACATCAAAGTTAGAATTATCATTTCTACTATCTACTATCATATTAATAACAAATATAGATGCACATACAAATAATATAGCAAGTAATCCTATAATTATATATTTTAAATAACTCTTTCTATTAGTTTCTGTATTTGTATATGGAGATGCTATTTTATTACTATCCATTTTTTCTAATTTCTTACTAGCTTTAGCTATTTCATTTAATGGAATCTTTGAAGTAGATTCAAATACAAAGTCATTAAATTCATCAATTATGTCTTCAGTTTCTAATCCTAAATACTTAGCATAATCAACTATTATAGTTTTAAGTAAGAATTTATCTTTAAAATCTTTGAAGTTACCTTCTTCAATAGCTTGTAACTGAGATGCTTTATATCCTATATCAGAAGCAGCTTCTTCTAAAGATAATCCCATACCTTCTCTTTTTTCCCTTAATTCTTCTCCTATTTCTTTCATATAATCTCCTTAATATAAATAAAAAATAATTTTTAATAAGCCATGTTCTGTACCATAAAGGTGGTAAACATTTATCTATGATTTCTCATCCACTCTTAAATTCAATTCTTCTTAAGTGGTTCCTCTACCAAATTTGAGTTTCTCGCTTGCGGGGTTTACCTCGTTTCATTCTACTTTTTTCAAAGTAGATTCGTCACTGTGGCACTTTATAAAAATATATCCATAGAAATCCTTAGGATATATTTTTGCCGTTAGCATAGAGCTACTATAGGTTATTTATTCCCTATACACAAACACTACTGTCATCTCAGAACAGTGCGAGCATGGACTTTCCTCTACATTACATTTAAAATGCAGCGTTTACCTAAAAATTATTTAACCCTTTTTATTACTTAATTTATTCTTTATTTATCCTCTTTATTACCATAAATTATTTTTTCAAGTTGTGATACTCTTCTTAATAAATCAACATTAGATACTTCTTTATTATCAGTACTCTTTACTATTTCAATACTTTCTTTAGCATTTCTTAGTTGGTGTTTTAAATTTAGTATTTCATTATTAAGATCTTCGATTTGATTTTTATAAGCCCTTTCTTTTCTTTCCCAAGTTCTATAGTCACTAATAACTATATCTAAGGCTTTATCAACTTCTTGTGGTCTATATCCTCTAGCATCAATCTTAAAATCCCAATTAAGTAATGTATCTGGAGTTAAAACTATTTC
>JAFXXX010000004.1 GCA_017542065.1 Bacilli bacterium
CTTCTTACTAACCTTTACAGATCCAACATATTCTTTACCAAAGTCTTCTTCAATATATTTATATGTTGCAGATATAAATTCATTAGATAATCTAATTGAATCAGTTCTCATGTAAGTAATTAAACCGACTGTTTCAGATCCAATATTAACACCTTCATATAACTTTTGTGCAATTTGCATAGTTTTCTTAGATGAGAAATTAAGTTTATTAATTGCATCTTGTTGAAGTGTACTAGTTATATATGGAGGTTTACTTTGTTTCTTCTTATCTTTTTCCTCAATATCTTCAATTTCATATGTATTACTTAAAGCATCTTTTATTTTATTAGCTTCAAGTTCATCTTTTATTTCAATCTTTTTATCTTTATATTTAAATAAAGATGCTTTAAAATCTGGGAATAATGCATCAATAGTCCAATATTCTTCAGATATAAAGTTTTTAATTTCTTCTTCTCTATCACATATAAGCTTAAGAGCAACTGATTGTACTCTACCAGCAGACTTACCACCAGTTTTTGATTGCATTAATTTACTTAATCTAAAACCAATAATTCTATCAAGTATTCTTCTTGTTTCTTGGCTTCTTACCATTAAGTCATCTATTTTTCTAGCTTTATAGAATGAGTTTAAAATAGCATCCTTAGTTATTTCATTAAATACTATTCTTTCATATTTATCTTCATCAATATCTAATGCATCTTTTAAATGCCATGAAATAGCTTCTCCTTCACGGTCTGGGTCGGTTGCTAGATATATTTTATCTGATGCCTTAATTTCTTTTTTAAGCATAGCTATATCTTTAGATTTACCCTTAATTGGAATATATGTAGGAGTAAAATCATTATCTACATCTACACCTAAACCAAATTTACCTTTAGTAGCTAAATCTCTAATATGTCCTTTAGAAGATACTACTTTAAAGTCACTACCTAAATATTTTTCTATAGTTTTACTTTTTGCTGGTGATTCAACTATTACTAAATTCATAATTAAATTTCCTTTCTTATATATTATTCTCTAGGAGTTTTATTAATTCCCTTATCAATAATATTTTTTACAGGCTTATAAGTCCTTCTGTACTCGTTAAGTATACCATACTTTTCTATAATTTCAAGATGTTTCTTTGTAGGATACCCTTTATGTTTAGCAAATTCATACTCAGGATATTTCTTATCTAGTTCAAGTAATATTCTATCTCTTGTTACTTTTGCAATGATAGAAGCAGCTGCAATTGTAATACTTTTTGCATCTCCTTTTATTATATCCTCAACTGGAATATCTAGAGGAATTTTCATTGCATCAGTAAGTAAAACATCTACTTTTAATCTCTTATTTACTTTTTCATAAGCAGTTTTCATAGCTTTTCTTGAAGCTTCTAAAATATTTATTTCATCTATTTCTTTAGCACTTATTTCACATACTTCAACCGCTAATGCATCCTTCATAATTACATCATATAATTTTTCTCTTTTTTTCTCTGTTAATTTTTTAGAATCATTTATCTCAGGATTAGTATATCCTTTTGGAAGAACTACGCAAGCAGCTACAACAGGACCTACTAAAGGCCCTCTTCCTGCTTCATCTGTTCCTGCAATTACTTTATAACCCTCTTTATAGTATTTATTCTCATACTCATTCATCAAATGTTACCTTACCTAAATAACCTTCCTGTAAATCTTTAATAATTAAGTTAGATACTTTATCATAATCTACTTCATTACCTCTGATTACACATCCTCTTTTTCTTCCTATAATATCATATACATCACTATAATCATCTATATTAGTAATACCATATCTATTAAATAGATTATCATAATAATTAGTAAACATGTACTCTAATATAAAACATGCAACTTCATCTTTTGGAAGTATTTCATCTTTAATAGCAGAGAAAGAAGCTAGTTTATAACCTACAGCTTTATCATCAATCTTAGGCCATAGTATTCCTGGAGTATCTAATAGTTCTAGTTTGTCGTTAATACGAATCCAACTAATAACTTTAGTAACACCTGGTTTATTACCTACATTAGTAGCTCTCTTACCAGTTAATTTATTAATTAATGTAGATTTACCTACATTTGGAATACCCATTACTAATGCTCTATATTTTCTTTCTTTAAGACCTTTTTCTATTCTCTTTTCATTTAAATCTTTTAATACTTCATCAGTTACAGAATATAATTTATTAATATTATCTTTCATTAAATCAAACATTAATACTTTATAACCTTTTTCTTCATAGTATTTAATCCATTTACTAGTTCTACTTTCATCACATAAATCTTTTTTAGACATAATAATAATCTTTGGTTTGTCTTTTATTAGATCATCTATATCTTTAATCTTAGATGAGAAAGGTATTCTAGCATCTACTATCTCAAATACTATATCTATTAAATCTAATTTTTCTTGTATTTCTCTTCTAGTTTTGGCCATATGACCAGGGAACCAGTTGATACTTGTATTATTTTCATTCATTTGGATCAACTCCTTTTTCTATAAAATATTTCTAAATATTTCAGTAATTTTACTCATGTCTTTTTCTGATGACATAATACTTATAACTAATTTTTTATTTTTATTAATTATAATATATTGTCCATTTGTTCCATCACGAAAGACATAACCATCTCTTGATATAAAAGTAAAATATCCTGCACCATATTTAGGAAATAGTCTTTCTATTTTAACTAAATTAGGCGTTTTTATTTGTAATTTTATCATTTCGTTAATCCAATTACTTGGAACAACAGAAACATTATTATATACTCCATCATTTAAAATTAACATACCTAATTTATGAAAATCTTTTGGTAATAAATATAATCCTGTACAACCCGGACAATATTCACCATATTTTTCCCAGCTATAATTATTAATTTCAATTTTATTAAAAATATTTTCTTTTATATAATCTTCTAAATCTATATTATATTTTTCTTTAAATAACACAGATATTATAAAAGGTTCAACATTATTATAAGTATATGTTGCATTCGGTTCATTTGCAATATCATAATTCAAAGCATATTCAAGCAATTTAGATTTATCTAAATTTTTATCTACTATTTCTTTATTAGACATTAACATTTTGTCATAGCCAGTTGTGTGAGTTAATAATGTCCTGATAGTCCATTTTTTTATCTTTTCTCTATTGTTATCGTTAGTAATATATTCTTCTATGTAATTATAAATATTTTCTTCTAGTGAAAATAAATTGTTTTCAATAGCTATTCCCATTGCCATGGCTACCAATAACTTAGAACAACTTCTTAGTTCATGCAATTTATCAGAATTAATTATTACATTTAAACTATCTTTACTTTGAATATACAAACTATCAATAGATAATTCAAATTCATCAATTCTTTTCATTATTTCATCAATCATATTTTCACCTCTTTTTATAACGCTTTTTTTATTATCTCTTTTCTAAGCATTGCTGGTGTTTTAATTAAAATACCATTTTCTTCTTTACAATCTAATAACTCTACTAATTTATTTTTAACACTATCACCTGAATACATTATATAACTAGAATTATTATTTAAAGAAATAATATTTAACATCCATTCATTATTATAATTACTCATTATTTGATTTATTAAATCTTTTTGTCTTAATAAATCGTCTGCATTCCATATAGTTAATTGTCCAAAGACATTTGGAAGATGTTCAGATACTTTTTGTATCTTTATATCATTATCAATAGATTCTTTTAAATTATCTTCTATATATTTTTGACATTCACTAAAGTACTTAGATGCATAATCATATTCATTTATTAATACTTCTAATTTCTTATATGCTTCTTTATCACGTTCTGTTGTAATATTAGCAGTAAAATTTAAAGTATTATCTAATATAGCAGCCATTAATAACATAGCTACATCTTTATTCATCTTATCTAATAGATTATCTTGTTCATATTTTTCGACAATAATAGTAGCTACTGAACCAATTGGTTCTATTAAAGCATTACAACCTATTTTACTATTCCAGTAATCTTCATATCCAGGATGATGATCTATTATTTCAATAATATTATTTTCATCTACAAAATCAGGAAAATATGATTTATCTGATAAATCTAACACTATATATTTATCATTAGAGTTAACTAAATAGTTATCAACAGTATAATTACTTTTTAAACTATCAATAATACTATAGTTTACAGTAGCATTACTAACAAACTTAGATTCTATACCTTTTAATCTAAGTAATTCTCTATATGCAATACTACTTGCATAACCATCTATATCAATATAACTTTTTCCTACTGTTATAACTATCATATTATCACCTCAATTATGACAATTTATGTTCATTTTCAATATTTAAAAATTGATTTACTGATGCTTTTATTTTATCTAATTCAAATCCTTGAGCTTGACATGTATTCCATCCCATTCTCTTAGCATTCTCTATATTTAGAGAAGTATCATCTATAAACATAATGTCTTCAGGTAATGCATTCATACCTTCTTCAACAATTCTAAAAGCTCTATCATTACCCTTTTTTTCATGTATTTGATATGATAACCATACATAATCAAATTCCGATAAATCAACTTGATTAGCAAGTGCTGGATAACAACAATATATTAAATCAGAAAATATAGCTAATTTACATTTACCTTTTAAAGAATAAATATAATCAACTAAATCTTTATAATAATCAACTTTTAAATATTCTTCAGCAAATCTTTTGGAAAATTCTTCCACAGTAGTATTTAGATTACCTCTGGCATTTAATCTAGCAATCCATTTTTCTTTACTTTGTTCATCATCTTGTTTACTGATATATACTCCATTTTCATCAGGTAAAGTATCAAAATAAATATTCCAAGCTTCTTCGTCAGTTAGATTTTGATTATAACTTTTAACTGCTCTAATAATTGCTTCTTTATCATTATTTTCGATTGGATATTTATGCATAATAACTCCACCCCAATCAAATACTACTATTTTTTCCATATATTACCTCACATTAAATTACTTTGTTATATAATTATATATTTCTTCCCAACTGTTTGTTTTAAAGATTCTATCATTATTATAATCTTTTGTTTTATTTGTTTCTACCATTATTACTTTTACATCAATATTTTCTAAAGCATCTTCACAGTTATGTGGAGCATCATCTATAAAATACTCACAATTATCTAAATATAAGTATTTATCATTTGCTTTAGTAATTATATTATCGTAAGGAATACCATTTTTATCTAAGTATTCAGAAACAATTAAATCTGTATGATCATCATCTTTACAACCTCTATTAGTAATAAATACTATCTCATACCCTTGTTCTTTAAGTCTATTAATACAAGATTTAGCATCTTCCTTAATAGGAATATTTATAGATTCTTTATTAATAATATTCTCTAAATAATAATCTAATTCTTCTTTAGACCATTCTTCACTTTTAGGAATAAACTTATTAAAATTAATAACACTATTCTTATGTAATATATCTCTATCATATTTTAATGCTAATTGACCATAAAACTCACTTGTATTACAAATTGTGTTATCTATATCTATACCTATTTTACTCATTTTTAACTCCTTACTATTGGGTTTCTACTATAATTTATTGCATATGTTAAAACAGTATCAACATTATTTATAAAATCTTCTTTAGTTTGTTTAACTTCTATATCAGGATGAAATATTACTGGTTTTCTTATTTCATCTGTTACTTTTTCATTAAATTCTTCTTTAGATGATACACTTAAACCTATAAATGGATTAAAGTAACATTCAGATATTGAAAACATACGATTATCTATATTACACCAATGTGAATTACCAAAACAATTTATTGGTGTAGAGATTCCTTCTCCTATTGTTGTTGCACCAAGATTAATTAAATCTCTAAGTGCATATCTTCCGGCAGAAAATATTCTATAATCTGTTAAGCATATTAATTTCTTATCAGCATGAGCTTTTAAAAAATTGAATAAAGGTTCATTAAGAGCAGAATTACCACCCCAATTACCTCTTAGATCTATTATTATTGTATCAACATTACTTAAATCTTCCATATTCAATCTATTAATAGAATCCTCTATTTTATCTTTAAAATGTATTTGAACTGAACTATGGTTATAAACAAGACAATTATCTTCTATTTTATATTCAGTATTATTACCATACATATATCTTTTATAACCTGTATCATCATACTGTTCATCATCTTTTGTTATTCTAGTTTGAATTATATTTCCATTACTATCTTTAATTTTATATACTAATTCATCAAAGTTTCTTAATGAAGGAAGTCCAAACATACTTACTTTATTAAATAGTGCTTTTTCTATTTCACAAGTTCTTCTACCTTCAGTTCCATATGTAATAACATCCTCTAATTCATTAATAATTCTATCTATAGGAACATTATTAATAGAAACTAAACTATATCCTCTTAAGTTATCAGGATAACTAACTAATACTTCATCATCAATTTTTTTAAATGTTAATGAAATAGGAGAAAAGTTTTGATACTTAGTATGTGCATCCTCAAAACCACTTAATCTTTTAATAATATAATCCATAAAATATTTAAAACTATATTTATCATTTATATCCATTTTATTTACTAGATTATTATAAATAATATCTAGTTCTTCTTTGTTGATTTGATGCCAAGGATTGACATGTATATTTTCATATTTTTGTATAAATCTATCATATATACTTTTATATTTTATATCAATCATTAAAGATCAACTCCTCTTGTATCTAAAAACTTTTTTATATCAAACTTTTTTGGAATATGTATAAAAATCATTTTAGTTTTTAAATTATTCTCTTTTATATATTTAAGTCCATAATAATAAATACTATTACATAAATAGTTACCTGCATTATTAGATATAATTACTTTATATTCTCTTTTTAATTTATTATATAAATCATTATAATCATAATCTGTAATATATTCAGATTCACCTTTAGCAGTTGTTTCTATTTTAATAGTATTGCTATCTAATGGAGCTTGTCCAAATGATATAACTAAATCATAATCTTTATCTAATTCTTTTTGTAACTCTAATTCACTGGTTTTAAAACTATTTGTTAAATACAATTTATTATCTGAATTAATATTATCTAATAATATTTTAGATGAATTATTTTTGCCTTTAAATGCTGTGTATAAAATTTTCATAATAATTCACCAGTTTATAATAATGTTAAAGACGAATTTTCTTGAATAGGAATAAGTCTTGTTTCTATTGTATTAATAAATGCACATTTATGTGTTATTTCAAAGTTTTCCTTACCTATAGTTAAACTAATTTTAACTAATAAACTAGGCATAAAATAATACTTATCATTAGCAAAGTTACCATAGTCACTTTCATCTTCAGTATAGAATCCTTTTAACATGGTATATAAAAGATTCCATCTATCACATGAACCAACATCTATTTCTTCTTTACCCTCATTACCATTAAATTTAGGTTTTTCTTTTAAATCAATATCTTCTCGTTTGATTTTTAATTCATCAAACAAATCTGATAAAACTCCATCTCCAAAATATTGATTTAAAGCAACACTAATACATTTGTCTATATTAGTATCTTTATTAATAAGCATTAATCTTACTGGTTTATTCTTTTTATAAAATATAATTGCATGATGTTTATTTCTTATAATAATATTATCTGCACTAACTTCTACTATACAATTACAATTTCTAACTACTTTATATTTATCAAAGGCAATATTATCATTACCAAAACCATCAACAAAAGCACCATTAAAACATTCATAATGGTTATCTTTTGCTTCTATCCATAAATCTATTGTCTTAATTGTACTCATAATATCACCTCTTTATTTATTATAATCTACCACCATTAATCCAAATGTTTTCACCAGTTATAAAACTAGCATCATCTGAAAGTAGAAATATACATAATTTTGCAGTATCTTCTGGAGTTGCAAATCTTCCTAATGGTGTATCTTTTAATTTTTGATCTATTTCTTCTTGTTTCCAACCTCTTAGTGATAAAGGTGTTGGAGTAAATGCAGGGCAAATACTATTTGCTCTTATTTTTCTTTCTGCAAACTCTAATGCTGTTGCTTTAGTAAAGTTAATAATACCTGCAGCAGCTGCACAATAAGCTGGAGATTCTTCACAAGGAACTACTCCTAAATGAGAAGAAATATTTACTATAGCTCCTCCATCATTCATAATAGGATAAGCATATTTAGTACACATTACTTTTCCTACTAAATTAATATCTAATACTTTTCTGAAATCTTCTATTACGAAGTCTTTAATAAAGTTATCAATAAATGTTCCAGCATTATTAACTAGATAATCTATATTTCCATATTTTTCTTTAACTACATTAAACATATTAATAACATCTTCTTCATTACTAATATCGCATTTAATAATATATAGATTATCATTATTAAATTCTTCTTTAGTTTTAATTGCAGCTTCTTCATTACTATGATAACAAGTTATTACTTTACAACCTTTATCTAATAATTCTTTAACTATTTCTTTTCCAATTCCACTTGTTCCACCTGTTACTAGTGCTACTTTATTATTCATAATTGCCTCCAACTTTCTAATTAAATTCTTCTTCATCTATAAGAGGAATAATATCAATTGCAGGTTCTTCATATGGATGAACTTCTCTTAATTTTGTTACTACTTTTTTTACTTTTTCAACAGGACAAACTACTTCTAATTTATCTTCTTCTACAAATTCAAGTTTATTATTTTCACCAATATATGGATTTGCATCATCATTTGGTTTAAAAGTTCCTGTATATTTTGTATACATAGCACAGTCAGTATAATTACCTATTATACCTGCACCTTCTTTGCAAATAGCTTCTCTAACTTCTTCAGTATTATCTACTGGTACAGTAGTAATTATCTTAACTCTTTTAATATTAAAATTCATATTATTCACCTACTTTATCATACTATTACAAGCATCAAGTATTTCTTTTAATTCAAATACGTTATCTTCTTCACTAATATGACCTTTATTATTAACTACAATAGTTTTAGCATTTAATAACTTTTCAAATTCTTCTTTTTGAGATAATGATACAAAGTAATCATCATCTGAAAATATACAAGTTATATTAGATGTAAACTTCTTAACTTTTTCAAAATCTATTGGAGTAGTTAACCAAGGTTTAGCTACAATATATGATTCTTCTTCCTCTATAGCATAGTCTAATAAGTTAAGCCATGGTGCTACCAAAACTATACCTCCAATATTAGTTATATCTCTTGATTGTAAGTATCTAAGAATTGTTTGACAACCAATACTATGACCTACAAAATATGTATTTTCATCTAAATTACTAACTTGTTTATCTAAAAATGATACCCATTCTTCTATTACTGGTTTATCAGTATTTGGCATATTAAATCTATAAACTGTAGTATTATCATTAGTTAATTCTTTATCTAACCATGGATACCATCCATCATCTTTTGTTCCATCCCAGCAATGAACTATATATACTTTATTCATGTAAACCTCTTTTCTTATCATAAGTAAACACACTATCTTCATTAATAACATTATATGGATTCTTTGTTCTAAATTCTCTCATTTGATCTAAAGTCATTAAAGTAGATTCATCTATTCTATCCATATGAAGAATACCATCTAAATGATCATATTCATGACAAAATACTGTTGTTTCAAATCCTTCAATAGTTTTTTCTTTTCTATTACCATCTATATCAAAATAATCTATATCTATTTTATATGGTCTATCTACTACTCTTACTACATAATTACCATTAGAGTATTTACAACTACCACAGCCCTCTAAAAACTTAGTATGACCATACATATTTTTAATAACAGGATTAATATAAACTATTCCTTCGTTATATGAAGAATTATTATTAGTCATATCTTCTTTAGTATTTCTAATAAATATTATTCTTTTTGGAATACCTATTTGAATAGGTGCTAATGCATAACATTCACTATTAACGCAGTATTCACTAACATCTTTTATAATTTCTTTAATATCATCTTTATTAAAGTCTACTAATGAAGAAACATTTCTTAAATATTTTTCATTGTCTTCTATTGTTATTCTTTTAAGCATATTATTCACCTATTCATCTTTAAAAACATGATCAAAATATTCATCTAAAGAAATATGACTATTTGGTTTAGTAAATTCTACTACTACTATTTTTTTTATTTCTTCATCAGTAATATTAAATGTTTTTAATAATTCTAAATACTTATTAAATTGATAATCTAATAATTCTTCTAAAGAATCAAATTCATGGATACCTCTATTATTACTATCAGAGTTTTCAAACCAGTACCATTTATCACTATCTTGATATATTAAAAATGAATGAACTGGATAAACATTTTTATAATTTAATCTAACCATTTCAAAGAATGTTCTTACTTCATAATTATTACTTGTAAACCAGTCTCTTTCAAATTCAACTTGATCAAAACAATCTCCATGTAGAGTTTCTAGTAAATCATCTTTATTTTGAAGAATATATTCTTTTTCCCATTTATCATAAAAATCTTTATCAGTCTTACGATATACTCTTCCAGTTTTACCTAAATAACCATATTTAATATTATTAGACATAAACTCTAATAATTCTTCTGGAGTATTAATAGGGCCCATAACATCACCTACTAAAATTATATCATAAAAAAAGTAGGATTTCTCCTACTTATTATTTATAAAACAAACACTTTTTACAGTTCGTGAAAACTAATTAATTCTATACCGTCAAATAAACCATTTTCTTTAGCTTGTTTTAATATTTCTAATTCTTTTTCTCTTTCAGTATTATAACTAGTTAAAGACATAGTATGTTCATCCATATATCCAGGATGTACCATTAATTCCATAGATATATCTTTATCTTTATACTCATTAATAATACTTTCTAATTTTTCATAAGTAACATCTACTAAAGAAAAATCAGTATTAAATACATCAGGTCTTACTACATCACATTCAAATTCATTTCTAATAGGTATATTTCTTTCTTTTGCAATAGCTATTTTGGCTTTTCTAATATTTTCATTAGAGCATGCAAAATGATGTGTATCTAAATGATCTATTTTAAGTTTTCCATTACTTAGTTCATCTACTTTTTTTAATTGTGCTTGTATTTCATTATAAGCATCTTCATAAGTTAAATTTGGATTAGTTAACTGAATACTTCTATGAAGAAATTCTCCATTTTCATCAGTTATATGTTCATTTGGAATAATAGGTTTCCCTTTAGTAAAATTAATATGTAATCCTACACAATCTATATTATTTTCTAATGCTTTATTAATAGCATACTCAGCTGCTTCCATAGTAACCATTAAAGAAGTACTAGTAACAACACCTGCTTTAATACCATCTACTATTCCATCGGTAATACTTTTTGTTAATCCAAAGTCATCTGCATTAATTATTAATCTCATTATTTACTATTCTTTCTAGAACTCTTAACTGCAGAAGCTGCTTTAGTAGCTTTAGTAGTTAGTTCTTCTAAATCTTTAGAATCCATTTTATTATTAATACCATTTTTAAGTTCATCTTCTTTTTTACTAACTAAAGCTATTAAGAAAGTAAGTAAACCAGTAATAGATGCAAGTGCTGCTTCATCTAAAGCAAATATAGCATCTGGTACAAATATATCTACTATAGTTATTACTCCAAATACAATAGTAGCTACTATTAAAACGATTCTAAGAATATGATATGTCTTAATTTGTTTTTCCATAATTATCTCCTTTTATAATGATTTTTTTAATACTTTTAAAAAATCGTCTGGAACATTATTATCATAATATAATCTATGAATATCCATATCTATATCTTGATAATAATTATCTTTATATAAATTAACTAAGTATGATGTATCACCATCATCTATTATTCTATTTAAAGCATATTTAACTTCATCTATTGTACCTATACAATCAAATGGTTTAGTTTCTGCTTCTCCAATTAATTCTAAGAATATCTTTTCTAAATCTTTATCATCTAACATATTTGTTCCAAATATATCTACTACTTTGGATTTAGATAAGAATGCTCTTAAAGCTATAAATACAAATAAACATTTAGGACATTTACAACACCATTCCCATGGTGTTTTTTTAGAGCCTAAATTACAACTTCTAAATATTTTATGATAACTATCTAATTTAGAAAAGATATATGCTATTTGAATTTCTTTAATAGGTCTAAGTAAACTAAAATAATTAATATCTATTTTAAAATACTTTTTAGTATAGTTATAAAAATCTTGTTCAAACTCATATGATTTAGAATATTGATGATTTATATTAGTTCCTATTATAGTAGATTCATTAGCAGATCCTTCATTAGATAATACAATATATTTTCTATTTGTTAGGTATGCTATTAAATATGAAATAAAAGCATATATAGAGCTTATTGGAACATGTCCATTTAAGAATCCTCTATTGTTTAAGTCTATTATTTTATCTTTATCTATATCTCTTTTAACTGAGTATAACTCAGTATCACCTGAACATTTATAATGTTCTTCTTTAGGGCTAACAGTTAGAGTTTTATTATCTTGTCCCCTTAATAGTTCTAAAGATACAATAGAATCTTTTCCACCACCAATTGGAATTAGATTTCCACTTCCAGTGTAATTAACGTCTCCTATTTCATCTTTAGGTCCCTTATTAATAAAAGTAAATAAATCTTTTTCAGATATATTTATTTCATTCTTATACAGGAATTCTCCAAGTCCATTATAATATAGTTTCTTAAACCATTCTTGTTCTTCATCCTCTAAATACCCTGCTTCTAAAACAATATTCTTTGGACATACTATTTTATAATAACTAACTAATTCTGCTAAACCTATTCTAAATATAATAGCATTTAACAAATTCTTATTTATATCTTTGTTAGTTATAATACTTTTACTAAATGATAGAGATGGGTTAAATGTAGCTAAATTTGGTATTTCAAATTCAAATACAATTTTGTATTCTTCACCTTCATCTATAAGTTTATAACTACGATAAATTATTACGTTATACGTATTTCTAAGTTCATCAAATTTATGCATACATTTACCTCTTTATCTTATTTTAAATATTCTTTTGCTTCTTTTAATAAATCATCTAAAGTATATATCTTTAGTGAATAAAACTTATTATTTGTTTTAATAATTAATTTATCTTTATCTACTGCACATAATTTATTAACTCTACCAACTTTATTATAGTTTTTATCAATTATATATACGTAAGATATATCACCAACATATATTCTTCCATATACATCTTTACCATAATATGCATCAGCATCATGAATACCTGTTACTGTGTTTAACAAAGTTTTATCTTTTACATTATAAATAGCTAATTCATTATTAATATAATATACAAATAATAAAGTTTTCTTATCATCATAGAACATCTTTGATATTAAGTTCTTATTTTGAACATCATATTCTTCTTTTAACTTTTTAACATCAGAAGTTCCTAGATTTTTAATCTTTGGTTCTTCATAAGTTTTATCTATTTCTTTTAATCTTGTATTATTATTTTGAGCATAATAGATAACTCTATTTTCATTATATGGAACTAATAGGAATCCTTTTTCAGCTTTAGCTACTTTTGAATATCTTTCTAAATTAAATGTAAACTTAGCATCATATTGTAAATTAGTTCCTTTTTCTCTATCAATATAATTTACTTTACCACCTGTAGTAAATGCTAAATATACTTCTTCATCTGTAAATCCATATATATCCATTATTTCACTCTTAGTATTAAATCTATTTAAAAGATTACCATTTTCATCTAATACATCTAATTCATTATTATGAACAAGTAATACATGATTAATATCATCTACTAGAGATTTATATAGATATTTACCCCATACATCATCTTGTTTATAAGTCCAATTAACTCTATTTTCTTTATAGTTATATGAAACTGCTACTAAACAGTATTCTGAACCAGTAGATCTATTTAATAACATATAAACATTATCACCAGTAGTAAACATACCAGATGTATATCCAGCATCTACTTTAAGACTATTTATTTCTTTTTGATTTTCTAATTCTATTACTCTAACAGTTAAAGTATCATTATCTATTTGATAGAAGCTTTCTTCAGTTACTGTAAATAGATATTTATAGTCTTCAGAGAAATACATTTCATCATTGAAGTATTCACTAGTAGTATAAACTCCTAATTCTTTATTTTCTTCTACACCATAAACATGTAATTCTTGTCTATTAGTATAAACAATATATTTTCCATCCATACTACCTTTAATAGACATATATACACTATCTTTTTCTCTATCTATAGTTTTAATTAATTTTCCATCTTTAGTATTTAAGATATTTATTCCACCATCTTTATTTATGTATGCAAATACATCATCACCTGCAAATGTAAATGAATAATTATCCATAGAATTACTTGATATATCTTTATAAGAAGATATCATTTTAAGTGTTTTAGTATCCCATAAAGAAAGTACTTCTGATTCATCATAAATAAGTGCATACTTAGATGTTTTAGAGTCTTTAATAAAGTCTACTACACCATCAGTTTTAATTTCCGAAACAGCTTTATATGTAGTACTAGAATCATATACACCAAGAGCATCTACTAAAGCATATTCTGCATCTGAAGTATATGGCATTTTAACACCATTAAACTTAGTTAATGATTCATATGCTTCTTTAACAGCATCATATCTACTATCATTATCTAATGATTTTTCAGAACTTTCACTTAAAGATAATGCTTGATGTAATTTTAATGTCTTTGATTGACTACTAATCTTTATAAGCATAATAGATGAATATAAAGAGAATAGTATAAAGAATACTGCTATAGATCCTATAATCATTAATCTTCTTTTTTGTTCTCTTTGTTTATGTCTTTGTTTTAAATCATCATAATCAAGTTTATACATAGGAGCAACTAATCTTAATACTTCTTCTTTTATTTTCTTAAGTATTTCTTTTTTACTAGTTCCTCTTACATCAGCAGCTAAAGGTTCAATTATCTTACCTTTATCATGTAATAATTCTTCTGGAAAAGAATCTGCTGGTTCTCCCTCAATTAATACACAAAAGATATTTTCTCTACCTCTAATTTTCTTAAAAGTCTCTATTTCTTTTTTACACCATAAAGAGTCTTTTAATCTAGGAGAACAAATAACTATTAAGTATTTAGAATTATTTAAAGCATCGATAATAGGATCCTCTAAATTACTTGAAAGTGGTAATTCATCTTGATCTCTAAATACTCTTTTAATACTTCTTCCTGTAATACCTAATTTTTCTTTTACATTCTTAGGTAAATCATAGTTTTCTAAAGTTTTATGTAGGTTCTCTGCTACAAACTTATCTAAATCACAATGTCTATAACTTATAAACGCATCATACTTATAATTTTTATCTTCCATTTAAATCACCTTTCATATATTCTTCTACTACTTTTATTTTTGAAATATCCTTTTCTCTTTTATTAGTAATTAAATATTTATAATAATCATGTATTTCTTGTAGATAGTAACCATCTATTAATTCTCTTTTACCATCCATAGAATCAACACAGCATTCAATTTTATCATTAATTATATACCATTTTTCATCTTTAGGTTTTACATCATAATATTTTTTAAATTCTTCTAAACCTTTTTTAGTAACAGCTAAATCTAAATCATTTACTGTTTTCCAAATTCCTCTAACTACTAAAGCACAAGTAGATAAAACAGTATATTCATTTTTATCAACTGGAATACTATCTAATAGTTTAAATATTTCATTTTTATCCATTTAAACCACCTATATATATAATACCATAATAAAAAGATTAAGATATATCTTAATCTTTATTTTTGTAAAATAGCTGATATTATATATGACAAAAACCATAATGTCATACCTACAGCAGAAATAATTATTCCTACCATTGCAGGTTTCTTTCCAATATCATTATGTCTTTTAGCATAACAGTATCCAATTATAGATAATGCTAATCCTACATTAGGAATCATAATTCCAAACACTATTCCTAAAGTTGCAAATTTATTATAAGTTACTTCTTCATCGTCACTAAAAAAACTATGTTTATATTCACCTTTATTAGCAGTTCCACATTCTACGCAAAATGTTGCATCAATATCCATTGGTTTACCACATCTTGTACAATATTTTTTCATATTTCTAATAACCTAATTCCTTTCTTACTCCTATAACAATTATAATAATATATGCAATAATACAAAGTAACCAGATAGAAGCTGATATTATACCAGATAAAGCTATTGCTCTTCCCCTTCCTTCATATTTATCAGATTTTTTAAAAGCTATAATAGATATTATTAAACCTACTAATGGAGCTGAATTAGATAATACAAGACCTATAGCAGGTAATATTAATGTCTTATCTATTCTTGCTTTAGGTTTATCATCTTTATAACTACTATCATAAGTAGATCCACATTCAGTGCAAAATGTTGCATCTGAATCTAATGACTTTCCACAATTAGTACAATATTTACTCATAATTATCACCTAAATAAATTATAACATAAAAAAAGATTAAGTTTATACTTAATCTTTTTCTATCTTAATAGTAATAACTTGATCCAACAGCAGCAGCTATAACAACCATATAATAAATTATAGATGCTATAACACTTAATACCATCCAAACAATTGAAAGTATTAAACCAGCTTTAGCAAGTCCTCTACCATTTCCGCCTAATTGGTTAGCTTTATTAAGACCAACAATTGAGAATATTAATCCTAATACAGGAACAAAGAAAGATAAAATGAAACCAGCAGTTGCCATTCCATTTCTAGTTTCTCCACTATTTGAACTTTCAACAACTTTAGCTTCTGCTTTTCCATCAGTTGATGTTCCACAGTTAGCACAGAAAGTTGCATCTTTTTCTATTTCGCTACCACATTTAGCACAAAATTTTCCCATATATATACCTCCTATATGATAGATTAATTATATCATATGAGCATTTTATATAACAATTATTTTTATAAAAATTGTAAAGAAAAAGAGATATTAGTTAACTCTAATATCTCCTGTAGTTGTATTAATTTTTAATTCTATTTCAGATTTTCTATCTGAATTATTAATCTTTACAGATCCTGTTGTAGCTTTACCTTCAACATAAACTCCATCATTCATTCTATTGATTTTTACATCACCTGTTGTAGTTTTAATTCTAGATTTAGCAAGTACTGTAGCTTTTTCTACATAAACATCTCCAGATCTTGTTTCAATATCTAATGAACTATTTACAATACCAATTTTATAGTCTCCTGTTGTAGTTTTAGCTTTTAATTGATCTGTTTCAGTAATATCAATGTCTCCTGTTGTAGCTTCAATATCAAGGAATCTTACAGTTCCAATATCATAGTCACCAGTTGTAGCAACAGCATTTACTGAGTAAGCTGAATCTATATCAATATCACCAGTAGTAACTACTATTTCTGCAGTACTAACTGCTTTAATATCAATGTCTCCTGTAGTTACTGTAAATTTAACATTAGCTGTAGCAAAATCATCCATATTAATATCAGCGGTAGTTCCTGCTACATATAATGTATTAGCATAATTTTGTGGTAAATAAACAACTATCTTATCAAATTTAAAGTTTAATCCAACTTTAAATTCTTCTTTTTGTTTTAATACAACATTTACTCTATCTTCTAATTCAGTAATAGAATATTCTCCTGGATCATCTGAATATAATTCAATTTTAATTGTTCCAGTTTCACTTACTTTATAATCAATATCAGCTACATCTGTATCTACATAGATATCTTTTATAGTAGCAATTTCTTTTTCATCAATTAATTTAGTACTTGATCCACTATGAATACCTATAGGGCCAAGATTAAAATTTAATTTTCCTAAATCAGTATTGAATAGAAGTATCATTCCTCCAATTACTAATGCTAGTAATATAGATAGTAATACTATTAATACTATTGATAATTTCTTACTCATTATCTTCTTCCTCCTCTTTTTCTTCTTCTTCATTATTTTTTAGACCAAATAATAATCTAACAATTGCATTAACTAATCCAATTGCTATAAATATGATCCAAGTAATATGCCAAGCACGTGTTAAGAAGCTAACTAATAGATAAACAATAACACCTATTAATCCAACGATGTCACATACTTGTTTAACAACTGTATCTTTCTTCTTTTCTTCTTTTGTTTTTGGTTTTTCTTCACTCTTATCTCTACTATATACTATTCCAGAATAAATAATTATTCCTGTAGCAACAGCTATAATAGTAAAGAATAAGCATACACCTATAATAGGTTGTTCTAATGCTGCTGCAAATAAGATAATAGCAACTAAAGAGAAAATATAAAGTCCAATTGAGATTGCTAAATTTCTAGCAAACTTGTTTCTCTTATCTTCTTTCTTTTGTTCTACTATATTTTGACTTCCAGTGATTAATTCATCAGTTGTTATACCAAAGTAATCACAGATAGGTTGAATCTTATTGAAGTCAGGCATTGATTCACCAGTCTCCCACTTTGATACTGTTTGTCTTGAAACATCAAGAGCATTTGCAAGATCTTCTTGCGAAATATTTCTTTCCTTTCTTAAGTTATACAATCTGTTTCCGATTGTCATACTTCTCACCTCTTTCACGAATAATTTTACTCTTTCTGTCGGTTGCGCACCACCAAGTTGACATGGAAATTTAGCAACTGACACGTGCAATTCACTTAAATTATAGCATATTTTACCCATTTTTATCTAAATATGCTATAATTCATGTAAAGGAGATATAACAATGTATAAAGATTTAATTAATGAAAGAGTTACTGTTTTAGTAGCTACTAGAGGAGACGTAGTTTTAGAATATGAAGGAATTTTAACTGAAGAAAATGATACTGAAATAGTACTTAATGATGCATCTATAGCTACTATGCTTATGAGTGTACAAGTTTCTATGTTTGGAAAAAACATGACTAAGTATAGAGAAGATATTGATAAAATTATTATCAATAAAAAATATATTATTTCTTGTTTAAAATAAAAAAGACTTTATTAAAAGTCTTTTTTTGTGAATTCATAAATTGCTATTGAAGCAGCATTATCTAAGTTTAAGCTATCTATATTATTTGAATGCATTATTTTTATTGGAGTTCCTACTTCTAAATAAGAATCATCTAGTCCAGTAGCTTCATTACCAAATATTAATGTATATGGTTCTTCTTTTTCTACCTTAGATAAGTTTGTACTACCTTTTAACATAAATGGATACATACTATTATTAGTTAACTCTTTGTATTCATTAAATGATTTAAAGTATTTAAAATTAACATTAAATATAGCTCCCATAGATGCTCTAACTACTTTAGGATTAAATATATCTACAGCAGGTTCAATAATAACTAAATTCTTAATATTAAATCCTGCACATGTTCTAATAATAGTTCCTAAGTTACCTGCATTAGATGGATTAACTAAACAAATAGTATTTTCATCATAATTTATTTCACAGTCAAATTTTTCAAATTCTCCTACTATAAAACAATTTTCTTTATCAGATAATTTATTAATTAATTTGTCTGAATAAATAACTTCAATATTATTAGTTTTACAAATATCTAATATTCTATTTAATGTATCATTATTATCTTGTTTAGAATGAATATATACTCTTCTTGCTTTATCTACTTTTTTTAATAATAATTCTAATGTTAAAGTAGTTCCTAAAGTATAACTTACATTACTATCTTTTTCATATACTCCCATAATTACCTCACTACGTTATATTCTCTTAATAATTCTATAATACTATCATAATTATTTTTAGCAACATGATGACCTTTAATACCATACTTATTTGCAGTATCAATATTCTCTTGTTTATCATCAACAAATAACGCTTCTTCTGGCTTTATATTATACTTATGAATTAATGTTTCGTAAATAGCTTTATATGGTTTTATTTGATGATATTCATATGATAATACATATCCATCAATATTTTCTAATACATCATCTATATGAAACTTTTTAAAGATACCTTCTGATATATTAGATAATATATATACTTTATATCCATTCTCTCTTAATTTATACATTAAATCAATAACTCTTTTATCTATAAATCCATATTTAGCATAGTTATCTAAAAACTCATCTACAAGTGTATCATGTGAATGATTAGTTCTATCTTTTATTTGAGATGCTGCTTCTTCTAAAGAAATATATCCAAGATCTATTAAACCCATCTTACACCATTCAGGTGAATAATATATTTCATTCTTAATAAAATTTCTATCATCTTCATTAGCAGTAAATTCTACTATTGCTTTATCTATATCAAAATTAAATATAACATTACCAATATCAAATATAACTGATTTTATCATTATTATCACCTAGAATAATTATAAATAAAAAAGACAAATTAATCAATTTGTCCTCTTAATTCCTTTTGCATTTTGTAAACCTTTGTTTTAATCTTTCCTGGATCTTTCATTGATACATTTGGACTACCTTTTAACATAATTCCACCATCAAAAAGTGCTGGAGTAATCATAGAATCTCCATCTGGTTTCTTAAAATATAAAATACCAAGATTACCATGTGTATACAATAAATATGCACCACTAAAAGGATAAACCATTTCTCTACCAAAGAATTGACCATTATCTAATACTTCATCCAAAGAAAGATATTCTCTTGAAACATCGTCAATAGTATCATAAACTCTAGAAGTATCACCATCTATTGTTGTTAAGACCATTTGATCATTTGTCCCATATAATGTTACTTCAGAATTAGAACGTGTATTACTTAACATCCAAAAGTCAGCCATATGATCTTTATCAATTCCGTCTGAATTAACTTCATCTCTTAATCTATACACTGTTGCCCTTGTATCAGAGTACTCTTGAATAGTTTTATCATCAATTAATTCACCATTTTTTAAAGCTCTTTTTATATCCTTTTTCATATATTTTATTGCTGTACTAGAAGATCCATATTCTAAAAGATTATTTTCTCTTACATCAACATCAAATGCAGGATTAACTCTAATAAATATTTGATTAGAATAAACTGTACTTATTCTTCCCATAATTGTTCCCTCTTTCAATATGCGATATATAATATCATATATACTATTATTTATCAAATAAAAGAGGTATTTAATTACCTCTTTTTTTCATTTTTCTTACATAATTATGTAATACTTCAGGATCATCTAATTCAGGCATTGTTTCATCCTCATAATATATCCTTTTAGCACCATTTTTCTTAGCTAAAACTGGTCCAATAGGATTACCATCATCATCTAGAGAAATCCCTAATAATTGGTCTCCTATATCGTATAAAATGTATGCTGGTGAATTATATGCTGAATGTAATTTTTTACCAATAAACTTAGCATTAGCTATAATATCATCTAGACTCCTATAGTATTTAGAAATGTCTTCAGCGGATTTAAAACCTTCCATTACAATAATATCTTGCCTATGATTTGGAATAGTAATTAAACTAAAGCCTGCTTCACTAACTGTTAAAGTCCAAAAGTGATCCATACCTGTTTCATCATATCTATCACCTTTTAAAAATGAACACTTAGTTCCAAATTCATCAGCAATACTATCTAACTCTTTTTTCTCATTATCAGATAATGTTCCTTTTTTTGCTAATCTTGTATAATCTTCCGCAAGATCATACATATCTTCAGCACACATTTGCATTTCTCTTAAACGATCTATAGGTTTTACTTTTAAAAATGTTTGTCCGATAAATATATAATTCTCAGCCATAAGCATACCTCTTTAACATATATTACAACTTTAATGTAAAGCAGTCAAATATTATTGAATATATTAATTAATACATTTTATAATTATTATAGAGGTGATTATAATGGGTTGCTGCAAAACTACTAAGAAGAAAGAAACATGCACATGTGGATGCAAAGAAGGAAAAAAGTGCACATGTAAAAAAGGAACTAAATAGTTCCTTTTTTTATTTTCTTAAGAATTCAACAATTTCTAATAATTTCATTCCTTGAGATGCTTTAACTAATATTACATCTCCATTTTTAATAATATCTTTTAAATCATTCATAGCATCTTGCTTGCTATCAAAATGATATTTTTCACCATTAAATTCTTCATTAATAAATTTACTTAAATTACCAATAGTAATTAGTACATCAATTTTACCATTAGCATATTTACCAACTTCTCTATGAATGTCTTCTTCAAATTCACCAAGTTCAAGCATATCTCCAAGTATAGCAACTTTTCTTGCTTCAAATGTATTAACTGTATCAAAAGCAGACATCATAGCTTCTTTATTAGCATTATAAGTATCATTAATAATTGTATAATCATCTTGTTCAATTATTTGCATTCTGTTACCTGTTAAAATAACATTTTCTAAACCATCTTTAATATCTTCATCAGATACATCAAATAATTTACCAACAGTATATGCAGCTAAAGCATTATATGCATTTACTTTTCCAAGTACTGGAACATTATATGTTTGACCATTAATATCAAAGAATGTTTTACCATTTTTTAATACTATATTAGATGCATTATAATCTGCTTCAGAATCAATACCAAACTTAACTATTTTTTGATCTATACCTTTAACAGTACTTAATAAATCATTATCATTATTAATTACTAAAGTACCATCTTTTTTCATACCATTTAGTATTTCTAATTTAGCCTTTAAAATATTTTCTCTAGAACCAAGCATACCAATATGAGCAGTTCCTATATTTGTAATAACAGCATAATCAGGTTTAGCAATACTAGATAATTTATCTATTTGTCCAAAACCATTCATACCCATTTCACAAACAATTATATCTTCATTTATATAATTTAATAATGCAAATGGTAAACCAATTTCATTATTTAAGTTACCTTGAGATTTTAATACTTTATATTTCTTAGATAATACTGAATATATCATATCTTTAGTACTAGTTTTACCAGCAGATCCAGTAATAGCTACTACTTTAGCATCTACATTATCTATTAAATAACTAGCAATCTTTTGAAGTGCTTCAACACTATTATCAACATATACTATAGTTCCCATTTCTTCATCAGTAGAACCAAAAGTATCTAGTATACATGCTTTAGCACCTAATTTAAATGCGTCTTTATAGAACTTATTTCCATCAAAGTTTTCACCCTTAATACCAACATAACATTCACCTTGATTAATAGTTCTAGTATCTTTAGAGTATTTTTCAATAACTTCTTCTTCATTACCACAGATTAGTTTTCCACCTGTGATTTCTAATATTTTCTTTACTGTTAATTTCATTTTCTATCACCAATATCATTATACTATAAATTTGATTTTTTGGGTATTTTTTTGTAAAATATAATTTATAAAAAGAGGTATCAAAAAATGTTTACAAGAAAACAGGTTATTAAAATTAATAGATACTACATACTACCTTTATTCTTAGCTGCTAGTAATTATATTGGCATTGATGAAGATGAAGATTTAACTAACGGACACTGTTATTATTTTGCTGAAAGATTAGCAAAATTCTTGCAAGGCAAATGGAGAAATGTTGGAACAGAATATCTAACAAAAGAAGAAATGGAAAAAAGAAACAGTGAAATTGGAAGAGTATGCTGTGTAAATAGTGATCATTATTTTGTTAATTATAATGGTGATTTTTATGATGGTGAAGGATTAATGGCACAAACTGATAATCTTATTTGGTTATGGAAATATATGAATCCTAATACAGGTGAAAAATTACCAGCTGATCGTGATGCCAAAATATTTTCAAAAAACGATTTATATTATCTAGGAGATAATCCTTCTTTTGATGTAGCTGCTAATAGTACAATGTCTTATTATAAATCAGCTTTATGGGAAATATATGATTTAATATTTGAGCCATTTGCTGATGAATTAATAACTAAACTAGAAAAAGAAGCTGAAAAACAAAATGCATTAGACGAAAAAGACAGAACTGATGTTGGAATTGAAGCTATATTAACGATATATCGTAATAAATCTAAGGACTTACTTGAAAATGATCCCGGAACTAGATTAAAAGTTCAAGATATAGTTAAAAAAGTAAGTATTAAAGATGAAGAAGAAGAAGAAAAAAGAAAGACATCTAAACCTATAACTAAAGAAGAAAGAGTTGCTAAAAAATGGGGAGATCTTACTCAAGAAGAATATATAGAACTTATGAATAGTGATGAATTTAGAAAAAAATATCCGTTCTTATAAAAAAAAGACCTTTAAGGTCTTTTTTATTTTTTATAACTTAAACTTTTAATTTTATTTAGAGGCCATATTCTAATAGAAGCTTTTCCTTTAATATCTTCTTTACTAACAGGTCCAAACACTCTACTATCTAGAGATACTTCTCTATTGTCTCCAATTAAATAGTATTTATTAGCAGGTATCTTAACTAATCCATTTTCTTCTTGAATACTAAAATCATTAGTAATACCTTTAGCAAATGAATCATCTACTTCTTCATCATTTACGTATATTTTTCCATCTACTGCATAAATAGTTTCATTTGGTAAACCAATTACTCTTTTAACTACTCTTTCTTTTTTCTTACAAGATTGAGTACCATCTATACATACATCTGCAACAACTATATCATATCTTTTTATTTCAGATTTTTTATATCCTATTTTATTTAATATTAATACTTGTCCATCTTTTAATGTATTATCCATTGATGGTCCATCTACTCTAACTGGATCAAATATAAATAATCTAATTAATACTACTGCAATTATAATTAATGCATAACTAATAATATCTTTAATAATTGGTTTAATATCCCTTTTCATATATTCCTCCATAACCTAAAATAAGGCTGCAATTAATGCGCCTTATTTATCATTTCTTTCTTTGAATCTGTAAGCAGCTAGTCTTCCTCTTAAGAAATTTAATTTAGCTCTTCTTGCTTTACCTTTTCTAACAACAGTAATCTTAGCAACTTTTGGTGAGTGTACTGGGAATATTCTTTCAACACCAATACCAGCAGACATTTTTCTTACTGTAAATGTTTCTGAAATTCCAGAACCTTTTCTACCAATACAAATTCCTTCAAATACTTGGATTCTTTCTTTATTACCTTCGATGATTTTAACATCAACTTTTAAAGTATCTCCAACTCTAAATTCAGGAATGTTAGGATTAAGTTGTTTAGAAGTAATTTCGTCAATAATATTCATTCTTCTCTTTCCTTTCTAACCACCAATCATTATCACGGTAAGCGGATTGGCTTTTTACAACGTTATTAATAATAACATATTTTCATTTAAAAATCAACAATTATCTAATAATACCCATATTTTTTTTCATTAGATCATATTTAGCTTTTGCAAGGTCTCTAGACTTCTTTATACCATCATCTAGAATCTTATCTAATTCTGAACTATTTTTAATTTCATTATATCTATTTTGAATAGTTTTTAATCTATCACAAACTATATCTGCAACGTAAGATTTAAACTCACCATAGTTCATGCCTTCACATTCAAGAATAATATCATCTATAGACATTTCTTTAATAGATGCACATATATTTAATAAATTTGATATACCTGGTTTATTATCCATATCAAATTTAATAGTAGCATCACTATCTGTAGTAGCTTTCATTATTTTCTTTCTAACTTCATCTAAGTCTTCTAATAAATCGATAACACCTGATTGGTTTTCATCTGATTTACTCATCTTCTTAGTAGGATCTTTTAAGTCAGCTACTTTAGTACCTGTTTTAGATATTTTTACATCTGGTAATGTAAATGTTTTACCATATTTATTATTAAATCTTTCAGCAATATTTCTAGCAAGTTCTACGTGTTGTTTTTGATCTATTCCAACAGGAACATAATCAGCATCACAATATAGAATATCTGCTGCCATTAATATTGGATAAGTTAATAATCCAACTGAGAAATTATCATTTAATTTACTCTTTTCTTTAAATTGAATCATTCTAGATGCTTCACCATAGTATGTTGTACATTCTAATAAATATGAAATACATGGAATATATTCATTTTCAGATTGTAAGTAAATAGTACATTTATTAGGATCTACTCCACAAGCTAAATACACTGAAATAAATTCTCTTATTCTCTTTTTTAATTCTTCAGGATCTTGATAAACAGTTAATGCATGAAGGTCAGCAATAAATAGAATTATTTCTCCTTCATCTTGCATTTCTACTATTTGTTTAATAGATCCAAGGTAGCTTCCTAAAGTTAAACTACCAGTTGGTTTTAAACCTGTTAATATTCTCATATTATCTTCCCCTTCCTCTTTTTCCTTCAAAATTTTGAACATTCATTTTAGCCATTAATTTAGCATTAATACCATTCTTAATAGCTTCTAATTTTATTTGCATTAATGAAACATAATCCATACCTAAGTATTTAGCATATTGAGTTAGTAATAATTCTTGCATTCTTTGTAGTTCTCCAAGAACATATACTGCACCTTCATCATCAGTTTCATCATTTAAAACTATATTTGCTTGTTTCATTAATATTTTAATTTTCTTTTCTACATTAGCTTTAGCTAAATTATTAATAAATGTAGGTTCTACTACCATTACTTTATTAATAGATGCTAAATCTGATTTCTTAACTCTATTATTTGGTAAGAAGTTATAAGAATCAGCTATATTAATACTAATTAAACTTTTTTCTTCTTTATCATCTATTAAAGAATACTTACCTGTTTCTTTAATTACATTTTCTTTATCTTTAATTAAATCAGGTCTTTTTTCTTTAGTATTTTCTATTTGTTTTTCTTTACGCCATTCATCTATTTTTTTATGGTCTCCAGATAAAAGAACATCAGGAACTTTCATTCCTCTATATTCTCTTGGTTTAGTATATGTAGGATAGTCTAATAAATCATCCATAAATGAATCATTTAAGGAACTACCTTCTCTAATAACACCTGGAACTAATCTAGAAATACTATCTATTAATATCATAGCAGGTAATTCTCCACCTGTTAATACATAATCACCAATAGATATTTCTTCATCTACAAAGTTTTTAATTCTTTCATCAAAACCTTCATAGTGTCCACATACAAATATTAAATGACTTTCTTTAGAAAGTTCAATTGCTTTCTTTTGATCAAATTTAGTTCCTTGTGGAGACATAAGAATTACTTTAGTATTCTTTTTCTTTTTTTCTTCAATTGCTTTAACAATTGGATCACACATAAGAACCATACCTTCTCCACCACCATATGGAGTATCATCTACTTGATTATTCTTATTATCAGAATAATCTCTAAAATTAGTAATATCTACTTTTATTTTTTTATCTTCTATTGCCCTTTTAATAATTGATTCACTAAGAAATCCATCAAACATATTAGGGAATAAAGTTAATACATCAAATTTAATCATATTAGCCCCCCAATATTTTTGAAATATACTTTATTATCTTCAATTTTATCTATAAAATTATCAACATATGGAATTAATATTTTTTCATTTACTCTAATTACGAAAGATGCAGGTTCATTTAATACTTCTGTAATAGTTCCTATTTTATTACCTTCAAAGTATGCTTCATATCCAATTAACTTTTCAGCATATATTTCATTACCTAAATCAATAGAATCTATATCTACATATGCATTAAGTCCTTTTAAATATAAAACATCATTAATATTATTATATCCTTCAAAAGTAACCATATCGAATACTTTATGATGTCTATAAGTATTAATAATAAACTCTTCTTTCTTTTTACCTACATATAGTTTAACACCCTTAACGAAAACTTTATCTTTATATCTAAAATCAGATAATATTCTAAGTTCACCTTTAATACCATGAGTGTTAACTATTCTTCCAATATTTACTAATTCCATGTTAATCACCTATTTATTTAATTCATACATAATAATGGAAGCTGAAACTCCAACATTTAAACTTTCACAATTTTCATTCATATCTATATAGATATTTTTATCGCAAAGTTCTCTAACTTTGTCACTCATTCCGTTTCCTTCATTGCCCATTATTATAGCATATTTTTCATTTTTTGAAACACTTTTTACATCTATTCCATTAGTTACATCTGTACCTAATATTTTATATCCATTTTCTTTTAAAAATGAGATGTATTCTACTAAGTTTATGCGTTTAATATTTAGGTAAAAATTCATACCTTGAGCACTTCTAAGTGACTTAGTATTATACATATCTACAGAAGTCTCACTTAGTACTATATTCTTTAAATTAAAGGCTACCGCACTTCTTAAAATTGTTCCTAGATTACCAGGATCTTGTACTCCATCAAGAATAAGAATGTTTTCATTTAAATCTATTTCATTATCTTTCATAGAGCATATTCCAATTATATTTGATGTTGAAGGTAACATACTTATAGTTTTCATAACTGCCTCAGTAACATAAGTTTTTGGAACACCAAAATCTATATCTCTTTCACATAGTATAACCTCATCAAGGTTACCTGATTTATAGGCTTCTAAAACTAAATGTTCTCCTTCTACTATATACTTCTTTTCTTCATCTCTATATTTCTTTTCATTTAGTTTTCTAATATCTTTTATTTTATTATTAGAAGTAGATTCTATTATCATTCTTGTACCTCCTTACGTATCTTTTTATAATCAGGACAGTTTTCTTCTACTAAAGCCCAAAATCTAGAACTATGATTAGCTTCTATTAAATGAGATAACTCATGTACTATTACATAGTCTAAACATTTTATATCTTTATAAACAAGTTCTGAATTAAGTGTTACTTTTTTTAATTTAGTATTACATACTCCCCATCTAGAAGTCATTTTTCTAATAGTTAAAGATGGATATGGAATACTTCTTGAATAATTATTATATATATAATCTAATCTCTCTTTAAATACCCTTTTTATCTCTTTTTTATACCATTTTTCTATATCACTAGTATTTCTTACATACAAAGTATTATCTTCAAAATAAGGGGTTTTAAATGCTTCATCTTTAAAAATTTCTATTTTATTACCAAAGTAATAATAATCTAATTTCTTTTCTAATCTTTTTTCTTGTTTATCTAATGCTTTCTTAATATAAGATATATTACTATTAACAAACTTTTTAATTAGAAAATCAGGAGTAAAAGTATTACATGTAACATAAATATTTAAATCTTCTTTTACTCTTAAATACATATTCTTAATATTTTTCTTTTCTACTATAATATCGTATCTAACACCATCAATTTCAATAAACATAATCTCATCACTAATACAATTATACCATGAAAAAAGAGGATTTATATATCCTCTATTTACACTTATTAATTGTTTTTATAAGTCATTGGTCCTTTACCAAAAACATTTATAACAAACTCTTCTCCCTTTATAGAATAGAAACACATTAATTCTTTTAATTTTTCTTTATCTTCATCACTTAAATTATATGAATCTACTAGTGATTTTACTTCACTCCAAGGAGTTTCTATAGTTACAGCTTTTAATATAATACCAAGTTTTTCATAAAACTCTAATTTTGAAATTATTTCCTCATCAGTATATATTAGTTTTTTATCTTTATCTTTTTTACCAATATTATTAATCCAATCTAATATACTTGTTTTCCAGTGTTCTTCTGTTATTTTTTTACAGTATTTAGTATATTTATACATATCTGCAAGATAACTATCTGCTACAGCACTTATCCAATTGCCTGTAATAGGATCTTTTTTCTCTATTAAAATTGATATATTAATATCATCTACTACTTCTCTTGGAGTAAATGCATAAACTTTTGTTTCCTCTTCTTCTTCCTCTTCAGCAGCTATTTTTCTTTGTCTATCTCTTTCCATAAGATCATCTTTTGAAAAACCATATACATCCTTATATGCTTCATTTAATGATTGATTAGATACTATTCTTTTACCATTAAAAACCATATATACAGTTTGCTTTCCTCTAGTATTTCTATTTATATCTGCTTCCATTTGTATTAATTTAGCATATGCTTCATCCAAATTTTCTCCACCATCAAGTCTTAAATATTTCATTTTCTCACTCCGTCGTAGATACAATTATATCACAAAAAAAAGAAAATTAAAGCATAATTTTCTTTTGTTTTTTATAAGCTATTATAGATACAATAATATCTGAAATATATATAAATGATAATATACTAAAAATAATAAATTCTTTCTTAGTAATTACATTTTTATCTTTTAATTTTTTATATGTAGATACTGCATATAAACCTGTCATAATTAAACATATATAACTAAATATAGCTAATAAGAATGAAATAATAAATGTAAATATAGTCATTAGACAAACTATGCATGTTATAAATATTATTATATATGCAGGTATACTAATTAATTTAACAATCATATTACTCTTTGAAGTATCATCTTTATTTTTTAAAGATTTAATAAAGAATATTATATTTAATATAAAAGTTATAAATACTAAACCAAGTAATACACCCATTGGAATATATGCATTATAATTAAATACTTTTTCCCAAATAGTATCTAAGAATTTTACTTTACTAGCTAAAAATGTAAAGAACGGGAAAATCATAATTAAATATAAGCATAAAGTATTTAATATACATGTTATCTTTTTCATTTAATCACCTTTAAAATAAACTTAATTGATTTGATTCATCCATATCATCTAAGATATGCATATTCTTCATAATCTCAATTAAAGTATCAGATATCTTACATCTTGTTTGTAATTCTTCGATTGATAAGAAATCTCTTTTGTTTCTTTCTTCTACTATCTTCTTAGCAACTACATCTCCAAGACCATCTATAGCATTAAATGGTGGAATAATTTCATTGTCTGAGTTAACTACATAAGTAGTAGCTTCCGATTTATAAAGATTTACATTTAAGAATTTAATATTTCTAGCTGTAGCCTCTAAACATACATGTAATGATTCTAGAGTACCTAATTCTTTATTAGTAGCATCTTTACCTTTATTTTCAATTTCTATCATTTTATTTTTAATAGCATCATAACCATTAATCATAGTTATAACATCTACATCAGTGGCTTTACAAGAAAGCCATGAAGCATAGTAGTATACTGGCATATGAACTTTATACCAGGCAATTCTAAATGCTGAAGTTACGTAAGCAGAAGCATGTGCTTTAGGGAACATGTATTTTATCTTACGACAACTATCAATGTACCACTCAGCTATACCAGCATCTCTAAGCTTAGCCTCAAACTCTTTCCATTTTTCAGGATCTTTACTAGCTTTACCTTTACGAACAAATTCCATTATTTTAAATGCATCTATTGGTTTTAAACCATTATACATTAGATATACCATTATGTCGTCACGACATCCAATAACCTCTGAGAAAGGAACTACATTATTCTTAATTAATTCCTGTGCATTACCTAGCCAAACGTCAGTACCATGTGATAAACCAGATATTTTAATTAGTTCACCAAATGTTGTTGGTTTTGTGTCTTCAACCATTTGGATAGTAAACTTAGTACCAAATTCTGGAATACCAAGAGTACCTGTATTACACATTATTTGTTCTTTAGTAACACCTAATACTTCAGGTCCACTAAATATACTCATAGTATCTTTATCATCTAGTGGTACTGCTGCAACATCAGTTCCTGTCATATCTTTTATCATTCTAAGTTGTGTAGGATCTGAGTGACCTAAAATATCAAGTTTTAATACATCGTCTTCAATCTTGTGATAATCAAAGTGAGTAGTTCTCCATGCAGAGTTTGGATCATCTGCTGGAAATTGATATGGAGTAAAGTCATATACTTCCATATAGTCTGGTATAACTACTATACCACCTGGATGTTGTCCAGTAGTTCTTTTAACTCCTGTACATCCCATAGATAGTCTTTCTACTTCAAGACTTCTCTTATCTATATTATGTTCTTCAAAATAACCTTTAACATAACCATAAGCAGTTTTATCTGCTACAGTACCTATTGTACCTGCTCTATAAACATTATCTACACCAAATAATACTTTAGTATATTCATGAATAGCTGCTTGGTTTAAATCTGAGAAATTAAGGTCTATATCAGGAACTTTATCTGCATTAAATCCAAGGAATGTAGCAAATGGAATATCTTGTCCATCTTTATACATATCTGTACCACATTTAGGACACTTCTTATCTGGTAAATCAAATCCAGATTTATATTTAGCTCCTAGTACTTCTCCATCTTCTTCAAATATACTTAGTTTACACTTAGGACATCTATAATGAGCTGCTAATGGATTAACTTCTGTTATACCCATCATAGTAGCTACGAATGATGAACCTACTGATCCTCTTGAACCCACTAAGAATCCATCATCATTAGACTTCTTAACAAGTCTTTGAGCAATTAGATATATTGGATCAAATCCAGCACCTATTACTCCACCTAAGTTCTTCTTAACTAATTTATCCAGTTCTTTTTCATCTTCATATTCTGCAGTTTCTTTTAAATAATTTCTAACAGTATTTTTAACTTCTTCAGAACCCTTTAATATTAATTTATGTAATTCTTCAAAAGACTTAGTTTCCATTTCTTCTTTAGAAACTCCATCTTTCTTTAAGAAATATTCTATACTTGTTTTAACTATATCACCATATAGTTCTAGACCTAATCTTTCTTCAATTAAATATGGAAGTGGATCTCCATACATTTCATTAGCTTTATTATAAACTAGTTCTGTTACTACTTTAGGACAATCTAGATATTCACCATCATCACCTTTTACTCTTGGAGAGAATGGTACTCCACCTGTTTGAATAATAACATCAAATACTTCAGTCATATCTAAAATCTTATTAGGATTTTCAATGATTATTTCATGAGCTAAATCTTTATCTAAGAAGCTAAAGTCTTCAAACATTTCTGTAGTAGTTCTAAAGTGTTGTGAAGGAACAATTCCACCATTTCTTTGAAGTGGATGTCTTCCTCTACCTGGAACATTTTGATTAACTATTATTTCTCTATAAATTTTATCATCTCTATATAAGTGATGAACATCACCTGTAGCTACTATTAATTTACCAGTATCTTTAGTAACTCTAATTATCTTTTCTATGTTTTGAATTAAAGCTGCTTCATTTTCAAAAGTACTAGGTACTAAATGAGCATATACTTCTAGTGGTTGAACTTCAACGTAATCATAGAAATCAATTATGTTAGCAAGTTCTTCATCTGTTTTAGTAGATGCTGAAGAGAATACTTCAGACAAATAACAACCAGAGCCAATTAATAAACCTTTTCTTAGTTTTTCTATTTCACTTCTAAGAATTCTAGGAGTCTTATATAAATATTTAGTATTAGCAAAAGATACAATCTTAAATAGATTCTTTAAACCTTCTCTAGTTAATGTAAGTATATTAATATGATGTGTATTACCATATTTATATATTTCATCTTTTGATACTAAGTTATTTAAATCAGATACTTTTTTAAAGTTTTGATCAAGTAGTTTCTTAATCATTTTATGGAATACTAAAGCAGTAGCTTCAGCATCGTAATTACCTCTATGGTGTCCTTCTTCATCAAATTCAACACCATATCTTTTTGTAATAGCAGATAAACCATGTCTAGCTTCTGCTCTATCCATTGTTCTTGATAATTCTAATGTATCTATTACTGGGTTAGTAAATTCACCCATATTATATTTTTTAAATGCCATCTGAATAAAAGAAGTATCGAACTTCGCATTATGAGCAACCATAGGAGCATTACCTGTCCACTCCATGAACTTCTTAACAGCTTCTTCTTCGTTTGCTTTACCTTCTAACATTTCATCAGTTATGTTAGTTAAATCTATAATCTTTTGTGGAAGTTTTCTTCCAGGGTTAACTAATTCATCATAAGTTTCTAAGATTACACCATCTTTAATCTTAGCAGCACCTATTTCAATAATAGAGTCTTTACCACCAGCATTAAATCCTGTTGTTTCTAAGTCGAATACAACAAATGTAGTACCTTCTAATGGTTCTTCTGAAGGTCTAACAACAATATCAACATTATCATCAACCATTACAAGCTCACAACCATATATAACTTTAAATGGTTCTTCACCTTCAGCTAAATCTTTATTCATACCTCTAACTAAGTTAAATGCATTAGGGAATGCTTGTACACCATCATGATCTGTTAAAGCAATTCCTCTATGACCCCATTTCTTAGCTTGTTTAATAATATCTTCAATAGATGATACACCATCCATTTGAGACATAATTGAGTGAGTATGTAATTCTACTCTTTTTTCTTCAGCATCATCTGTTATAGATATATCTTTTGATGGAATATCCATTAAATTATATGCACTTAAAACATAATCTCTTGAATATTCATCATATTTAACATTACCAGATAATCTATACCATTTGCCTTCTTTAATCTTTGATGCAGCTTCATCAAAATCTTCTTTATTCTTAAAGAATATTTTTGAATATAAACTATCAGTATAATCAGTTAGTTTTAAAGTAATAATTTTAAAAGCTGTTTTAGGAGATTCAAATAAATCTACTCCAAATACTTTAGCTTCTACTATTACATTTTCTTTATCTGAATATAAATCTTTTAAAGCAGTTATTTCACCAGTAATATATTTACCAAGAATTGCTCCTGTTTCTTTATCAATTTTAGCAGCAGGTAAAGGGCCTTGTTTCTTTTCTTTCTTTACTTCTTCTTTTTTAACAGGTAACTTTCCCTCATAAATAATATCTGCTTTATCAAGTGTTAACTTATTATTTAAATAAGTATCTAGTTTTATATTAAAACCTATTTGTCTATATTTATCTTCTATTTCAGTTAATTTATTCTTAATAGTATTCTCTTGTGATTTATTATCTACTTCAATAAATAGTCCATCAGTAGTAGAACTAATCTTCTTATCTATAAATAATTGAAGTATAGCTTTACTAAGTCCAATATTACTAATTACATATGTATAGTATTCTCCTATTAATAAATCATTTTCTTTTTCAGGAACTATAGTATAAGTAACTGTTTTTAAATCAGGAAATCCTTTAGAAATATTCTTATCTATTTGTTCTAATACTTCTACTGGAATATAGTCTTTAGTAGCTATAATAAAATTCCAATTTAATTTATCTTTTGAAGACTTAATCTTCAAAATTTTTGCATCCAAAAAATGATCATAATATTTTTGATCCAAGTTAACTTTTTCTAAAAATAATTTAATCTTGTTATCCATATATCATCATTCTTTCACTATTTTTTATTATATCAATTATTCAATAAATATTAAATAAAAAAAGAGGAAAAATAATTAATTTTCCTCTTTATTCTCTTCTTTTTTTTCTTCTTTTACTTCAGATGTTTTACCATCATCTTTTTTTGATAAATACATTTTAGCAAGAACTATTAATCCTACTGAAACAATTATCATAATTACACCAATAACTGGTCTATATACTAACCATGCAATTCCAATTACAATTAATGAAATAGCAAATCCAACAGAAGCAGATACAACTCCTAAAGCTCCATTAAATATTTTACCTAGGAATGGAACATATCCAATTAATGTAGTTAATGGACTAAGTAACATTGATGTTCCCATGCATACTAGAATTACACCAAATAATCTTGAAATCCATTTCCATAATTTATTTCCAGATTCAATATTGTTAATTAACTCTGTTCCAGTTTTTTCACCTTTTTCTAATTTTAGAATTGTTGAATTTTTCTTAGTAGTATAAGCTCCAATTCTAGATCCTGTTTGTTTACCTAAAACTGAAACTGTATCATAATCCCCATATGTAAATGAGATTCTTGTATCTCCAATAACTGGATTATTTAAATCAGCTGAGTTAGTAATATATTTACCAACAACTGAATATCCTTCAGGAAGTCCTACTCCTGGTTCTAATGTAGTTAATTCTTCTGTTGCAGATAATTTAGATAGGAATCCATCTGATAAACTAAATGCTCCTAAAGCTAAACTAGTTACTCTATATGGTTTATTTAATTTATATTTTAAACCATCATTATTGTTTTCATGTCCTGATGCTTGTTTAAAGTTTGTAGGGTCATTATTCTTTTCTGACCATTCTTTTGAATAAGTATAAGTAGTTTTATCATCAGTAGTTTCTGATGTTTCTACCCATTGATATACTTCAACATGTCTTTCTAATATTGGTGTTAAAACACTAATACCAAAAGTTTCATCTGTTAGATAAGTATTACCAAAATCTAATGTACCATAAGTAGCTATAAGTTTTCCTTCATTTTCTTTAACTACTTCTGAAGAGGAAACATCTTTAAAGTTTTCTCTCATTTCTTTAACGTCTTTAATATTAATAACGTTTTTCTTTTCATTATTCCATAGTATTCCACATCCAAGAATAATGATAATAATTCCTATTGGAATTGATGCAAAAGAATTTCCAAGTTTACCAAAGAAACCTTGCTTCTTATTTTTGACAGTATATGTATCTGCCATAATTATCACCTCATTTTAAATATAACATTTATTGTCGTAAAATAAAAGAAGAATTTGTAAATTTACATTACAAGTTCTTCATATTCTTCTTCTGAAATAATTTTAATACCTAGTTCTTTAGCTTTATCATATTTTGAACCTGGGTTTTCACCAAGTAAAACATAGTCCGTTTTTTTAGTAACTGACTCAGTTACTTTGGCTCCTAGGCTTTCAAGTACTTCTTTATAGTAGTCTCTTGGTTTTGATAAAGTACCAGTTATAACAAATGTTTTTCCAGATACATTTGAATCAGTATTTATTTCTTTACCAAGATATTTAGTATTAATACCTAATTCTTTTAATGCATTAATAGTATTATTGTTCTTTTCATCACTAAAGTAATCCACAATACTTTTAGCAATTATGTCTCCTACATCATTAATATCTTTTAATTCATCATAAGATGCCTTTTGTAATTCATCTAATTCTTTATAATGCATAGCTAATATCTTAGCAGTCTTTTTACCAACATATCTAATACCTAGTGCAAATAATAATCTTTCAAGTGAATTAGACTTACTAGCTTCTATAGAATCAAGTAAGTTAGTAATACTCTTTTCTCCAAACCCTTCCATAGACATAAGCTCAAATTTATATTTTTCTAAATGATAAAGGTCTACGATAGATTTTACAAATCCTTCATTATAGAAGTCTTCTACTATTCTTTCTCCAAAACCATCTATGTTCATAGCATCCCTACTTACATAGTGTTCAATTGATTCCATATGTCTTGCATCACAGTGTTCATTAACGCAGTAATGATTAGCATCCTTCTTAACTAATTTTGATCCACATATTGGGCAACTATCGATCATAATAGTTTCTTTAGTATTATCTTTTCTTCTATCTAGTTTTACTTCAACAACTTCTGGAATAACATCTCCAGCTTTTCTAATAGATATTACATCACCAACTCTAATATCTTTAGAAACAATATAATCGTAATTATGTAATGTTGCTTTAGAAACAAGTGAACCATCTACGTGTACTGGATCAAATATAGCATTAGGTGTTATCTTACCAGTTCTTCCAACAGTATATTTGATCTCTTTTAAGGTTGTTAATACTTGAACTGCTGGGAATTTATATGCTATACCCCATCTAGGTACTCTAGCAGTAAAACCTAGTACTTTTTCATCTTCTAGGCTATCTACTTTTAAAACTACACCATCAATAGCAAATGGAAGAGATTCTCTTTTCTTACCTAAATCTTCTATATAATTAATAAGATCTTTTAAATTTTTACCATAACCATTTAATTTGATA
>JAFXXX010000005.1 GCA_017542065.1 Bacilli bacterium
AATTAATTTATCAGTGATTATAGCAGAGTGGAAATACCTGTTCCCATCCCGAACACAGAAGTCAAGCACTCTAACGCCGAAGATAGTGTAATGCAAAAATAGGAAGTCGCTGGTATTTTTTTTTGCTTTAAATTTTGTATAATTTACATTTAATACTTTTTTTAATGTAGATTATTATGTATAATTATGGTGGGTGATATAAATGGATTTAGAATACAAAATAACATCAAAAAGTGAAAGCGATACTATCGTTTTAGCACAAAATATTGAATCAGAAAAATTTAATGGAATGGTAATTTGTCTTAATGGTGAACTTGGAACTGGTAAGACTGTTTTTACTAAGGGTTTTGCAGATGCACTTGAAATTGATGAAGTAATTACATCTCCAACTTTTAGTATTATTAAAGAATATTTGTCAGGTGAAATGCCATTATATCATATGGATATGTATAGACTAGAAGGTAGTATAAAATCCACAGGAATATTAGATTATTTTGATAGAGATGGAATAGTTATTATTGAATGGGCAGATATGATTAAAGATTATCTACCTGAAGAAAGACTAGATATTTATTTCAAAGCTATCGATGAGGAAACTAGGGTTATTAAACTAGAACCTCATGGAGCAAAATATGAAGATTTATGTGAGGACATTTTATCATGATCTCACTTTTTTTAGATACAAGTGCAAAAAAACTAGTAGTAGGACTAGTTAAAAATGAAGAAATAATTTCTTATGTGGAAAAAGAAACTCTAAATGATCACTCAAAATATTTAGTTCCTATAATAGATGAAGAATTAAATAAGAATAATTTAGATATAAAAGGTGTTAATAAGATACTTGTAGTAAGAGGACCTGGTTCATTTACAGGTACAAGAATAGCTGTTACTGTAGCTAAAACTCTTTCTTATGCTCTAAATATTCCAGTAGTTTCAGTTTCATCTTTAAAACAATATATTTTTGAATATGAAAATAATGACTATTATGCTGTTATATCATCTGACAGAGGTAATAACGCTTATTTTGGTATTTATGATAGAGATTATAATGAAATATCCGAAGAATATACATCTATGGATAAAATAAAAGATAAAGTAATTAATTTACCAGGAAAAGTATTAGTTATTACTAATGCTGAAGTAGATTTTACTTATAGAACTACTGAAATGAAGTTAAATTTATTAAAACTTGTGGATTATTACAAGGATAAAGAAGATAATTCATTTAATATTAAACCTTCATATATTAAGAAGATAGAGGTTGAAGAGAAACTATGATTAAAGAAGTATCTTATAACGATATTTTAAGCCTTTTTAAAGGGTATAAAGAAGACTATGTTATATCTATGTCTAATAACTCTAAATACTATGCATATGAACTTAATAACGAGTATATTGGTTTTATATGCATACTAGATTTAGATACAGAACTAGAGATAATAGATGTTTTTGTTATGCCAGAATATCAAGGTAATGGATATGGAGATAAATTACTTAAATATATATTAGATAATTATAAAAATAGAAATTACTTTTTAGAAGTAAATGTTAATAATGAAAGAGCTATTAATCTTTATAAAAAGAATGGATTTGAGATATTAACTATTAGAAAACATTATTATAAAGATGAAGATGCTTATGTTATGAGTAAGGGTGGTGAAATACATGAATGATGTTTATATACTAGGAATTGAAAGTAGTTGTGATGAAACGTCTGTTAGTATTGTTAAAAATGGTACTGAAGAGATAGCTACAACAGTTCTATCACAAATAGATATACATAAAAAATTTGGTGGAGTAGTTCCTGAGATTGCTAGTAGATCACATGTAGAATCAGTAACTATGGTTATAGATGATTGTTTAAAGAAAGCTAATATGACTTTAGATGATATTAGTGCTATTGCTGTTACTAAAGGACCAGGACTCGCAGGTTCTTTACTTGTAGGTGTTGAGGCTGCTAAAGCTTTATCTCTTGCTTATAAGAAACCATTAATAGGTGTTAACCATTTAGTTGGTCATATATATGCTAATAAGTTAGTAGATGAATTTAGTTTTCCACTAATATCTTTAATAATAAGTGGTGGACATACTGAACTTATATATATGGATAAAGATTTATCATTTAAGAAAATAGGAGCTACTACCGATGATTCTATTGGAGAAGCATTTGATAAAGTAGCTAGAGTTATTGGAGTTCCATACCCAGGAGGTCCTATAATAGATAAATACTCTAAAGAAGGAGAAGTAACTTATTCTTTACCAATACCACTTGATGATGATAGTTATAATTTTAGTTTTAGTGGAATTAAATCCGCAGTAATAAACTTAGTTCATAATGAAAAACAAAGAGGTAATGAAATAAGAGAAAAAGATCTATGTGCTTCTTTTGAAGATGCAGTTATTAAAGCATTAACTAAAAAAACTATGAAAGCTTTAAAAGAATATAACTGTAAAGAATTATTAATTGCAGGTGGAGTATCTGCTAACTCAGGTATCAGAGATGAATTTACTAAACTATGTAATGAGGCAGGAATTAAACTAATTATTCCTGAAATGAAATACTGTACAGATAACGCTGCTATGATTGCATCAGCAGGTTATTATATGTATAAAGAAAATATGTTTGATGATTATTCTTTAGGTATTAATCCATCATTAGATTTATAAAAAGCAAGTTAAAAAACTTGCTTTTTTTATTTTACGAACATAAGTTGACACCAAAATGTATATTTTTATAAAAAAATCTAAAATGTTGCAAATGCAACATTGAATATTTTTAATTATGTAATAAAATGAAGTTACACAGTAGCAAAAGTAGGTGATGATTTTATGAGAATAGGTGGCTTTAATAAATTAACAACTCAAGACTTTCCAGGAAACCTAGCTTGTATTATTTTCACTAACGGATGTAACTTCGACTGTGATTATTGCTATAACAGAGACTTAGTTGAAAGTCATGCTCCTGAGATTAGTGAAGAAGAAATATTCTCTTATTTAAATCAAAGAAAGAATATGCTTGATGGTGTAGTAATCTCTGGAGGAGAACCAACTATCTGGAATGATTTAATTCCATTCATGGAAAAAATCAAAGAACTTGGTTTAAAGATTAAATTAGATACTAATGGTTATAGACCAGAATTATTAAAAGAAATCCTTGATAAGAACTTAGTTGACTATATAGCAATGGATATAAAAGCTCTATTTAACGAATATTATAAAATAGTTAATAGAAAATTAGATACTGATAAATTAATAGAAAGTATCAACTTAATTAAGAAATCTAAAGTAGACCATGAATTTAGAACTACTATTATTAAAGGTTTTCATACTATTGAAGATCTAGACAAAATAGTAGAAGTAATTGATGGTAGTCCTTATTACTTACAAAACTTCAGAATGGAAGATACAGTTATTAATAAGAAACTTTTTGGATTTAGTGAAGAAGAATTAAAGGGAATTCAAGAACACTTTAAAGATAAACCTAGTGTTACAGTAAGATATGTTTAGGAGGGAAAGATATGTACAAGGTTAGAAAAAGAGATGGAAAAATTGTTAGTTTTGATATTAACAAAATAAGTGAAGCTATTATTAAAGCTTTTGAAAGTTTAGAAAAAGACTATGATAGAAATGTTATTGACTTTTTAGCATTAAAAGTAACTGCTGAATTCAATGATAAAGTTAAAAACGATATCATTGATGTTGAAGATATTCAAGATGCAGTTGAATCAGTATTAATTAAATCTAATTATTCTGATGTAGCTAAAGCATACATTCTATATAGAAAACTTCATGAAAAACAAAGAAACATGAATAGTGCTTTACTAGACTATAAAAATGTTGTTAATAGTTATTTAAATGTATCAGACTGGAGAGTTAAAGAAAACTCTACTGTTACATATTCAGTTGGTGGATTAATTCTATCTAACTCTGGAGCTATAACAGCTAATTATTGGTTAAATGAAATTTATCCAGAAGATATTGCTAATGCACATAAGAACTGTGATTATCATATTCACGATTTATCTATGCTTACAGGATATTGTGCTGGATGGTCATTAAAGCAATTAATACAAGAAGGATTAGGTGGAGTACCAGAAAAGATTACTTCTGCTCCTGCTAAACACTTATCTACATTAACAAACCAAATGGTAAACTTCCTTGGAATAATGCAAAATGAATGGGCTGGTGCTCAAGCATTCTCATCATTTGATACATATCTTGCACCATTTGTTAAAATTGATAACTTAACTTATAAACAAGTTAAACAAGCTATTCAATCATTTGTATATGGTGTTAATACTCCATCTAGATGGGGTACTCAAGCTCCATTTACTAATATTACACTTGACTGGACTGTTCCAAACGACTTAGCAGAATTAAATGCTATTGTTGGTGGAAAAGAAATGGACTTCAAGTATAAGGACTGTCAAAAAGAAATGGATATGGTTAATAAAGCATTTATCGAAATTATGATTGAAGGAGATGCTAATGGTAGAGGATTCCAATATCCAATTCCAACATATTCAATTACTAAAGACTTTAATTGGAACGAAACTGAAAATAATAAATTATTATTTGAAATGACTGCTAAATATGGTACTCCATATTTCTCAAACTATATTAATAGTGATATGGAACCTAGTGATGTTAGATCTATGTGTTGTAGATTAAGACTAGATTTAAGAGAACTTAGAAAGAAATCTGGTGGATACTTTGGATCTGGTGAATCAACAGGATCTATAGGTGTTGTTACTATTAACATGCCAAGAATTGCTTATACTTCTAAAACAGAAGATGAATTCTTTGAAAAATTAACTCATTTAATGGATTTAGCTGCTAAATCATTAAAGATTAAAAGAGATGTTGTTACTAAATTATTAGATGAAGGATTATATCCATATACTAAGAAATATTTAGGAACATTTAAAAACCATTTCTCAACTATAGGATTAGTTGGTATGAATGAAGCATGTTTAAATGCTAATTGGATTAAAGAAGATTTAACTAATGAAAAAGCTCAAAAATGGACTAAGAAAGTTCTTAACTTCATGAGAGAAAAACTATCTGATTATCAAGAAGAATATGGAGATTTATATAACTTAGAGGCTACTCCTGCTGAATCTACATCTTATAGATTAGCTAAGAAAGATAAAGCTTTATATCCAGATATTATTACTGCTTCTGATGATGATACTCCATACTATACAAACTCATCACATTTACCAGTAGGTTATACTGATGATATATTTAAAGCATTAGACATTGAAGATGAACTTCAAACTCTATATACATCTGGAACTGTATTCCATTCATTCTTAGGAGAAAGAATGTCTGATTGGAAGACTTGTGCTAGCTTAGTTAGAAAGATTGCAGAAAACTACAAGTTACCATACTATACTATTTCTCCTACATATTCTGTATGTAAGAATCATGGATATATTACAGGTGAAGTTTGGAAATGTCCAATATGTAATGAAGATACTGAAGTATATTCAAGAATTACAGGTTACTATAGACCAGTTAAAAACTGGAATGATGGTAAATCAAAAGAATTTGAAATGAGAAAAGAATATAAAGTTGAAGGATGCAATTGTACTAAGAAGAAAACAAATATTCCTAAAGAAGCAAAAAAAGTATTAAAGAGCGATGCTAAAGATGGTTTATTACTATTTGGTACTAAGACTTGTCCTAACTGTAAAATGGCTAAAAAACTACTTGAAAAGGCTTCTATTCCATATGAATTTGTTGATGCTGAAGAAATGCCAGATATGACTAAGAAATATGGTGTTAAAAAAGCTCCTACACTAGTAGTAAATTCTAATGGTAAGTCAGAATTAATAGAAAATGTATCTAATATAAAGAAATATATTGAGGAAAAATAATATGATATATGATGCTATTGTAATTGGGGGAGGACCTGCTGGTCTTACTAGTGCATTATATCTTTTAAGAGATGGAAGAAAAGTTCTAATTATAGAAAAAGAAACTGTAGGAGGAACTGCTTCTTCTACACCTCTAATAGAAAATTATCCTGGTTTCAAAGCTATATCTGGTTCTGATTTAACTAGTATTATGTTTGATCAAGTAGATGAACTAGGAGTAGACTTTGAAATAGAAGAAGTTATTGATTTAAAAGTAGATGGAGATATTAAAGAAGTTATCACTGAAGATAATACTTATAAAACTAAAACTATTATTATTGCTTCAGGATCTTCTTATAGAACTTTAGGTTTACCTAATGAAGAAGATTTAATTGGACATGGTATTCATTTTTGTACAGCATGTGATGGACCATTCTATAAAGGCAAAGATATTGCTATTGTAGGTGGAGGTAACTCTGCATGTATTAATGCTTATAATATGTCTAATATAGCTAAGCATGTAACTATTCTTCAAAACTTAGATCATTTAACTTGTGAAAAAGATTTAGTTAATAAACTAGAGAGTTGTAAGAATGTAGATATTATTTATAACTCTAAAGTAACAGAATATTTATCAGAAGATGATGCATTAACTGGATTAAAAATAGAAACTAATGGTAAAGAAGAAACTCTTAAATTAGATGGAGTATTCTTAAATATTGGATTAGTTCCACAAAGTAAATTTGTTAATGGTAAATTAGAGTTAGATCCAAGAGGATACATAGTTTCTGAAGATACAACTACTAAAGTACCTGGTGTATTTGTAGCAGGTGATTCTAGAACTAAGAAATATGCTCAAATAACTATTGCATGTGCTGATGGAACTATCGCAGCATTAGATGCTATTAATTATTTAAATAAATAAAAAAAGTCTATTTAATAGACTTTTTTATTTTTGTAGAGAATAAAATACATGAAGCGTTTATAAGCTTAAGTGTCTACCTTACTTTCTATGAAAGGAGGTGTTATAGATGAAAAAAAGAACTTACATTTGTATAGTCCTTTTCTTCATATCTTTCATTTTATTTCTGCTACTTCTTATTCTAGTAGAAATAAAGAAATGACACTTAAGTAACTGACTTAAATGTCTGTCCCAAAACAAAGGTAGACGTTTAGGTTTATTAAACGCTTCCTCAATTAAATATTAACACATATTCTAATTTAATTCTATAATTTTTATTCAAAAGATTATTATTTTTTGATAAAATATTAATGGTGATTAGTAGTGAGCATTTTAGATAATTTAAACAACAAACAAATAGAAGCTGTTAAAGCATTGGATGGACCAATGCTTATTTTAGCTGGAGCAGGATCAGGTAAAACAAAAGTATTAACTACTAAGATAGCATACCTTTTAGATGAAAGAGATATTAGTCCTGTTAATATACTAGCTATTACTTTTACTAATAAGGCTGCTAAAGAAATGAAGGAAAGAATATATAATCTTATAGGAAGAGAAGCTTTTAGACTTCAAATATCTACTTTCCATTCATTTGGATTAAAACTATTAAAAGAAAACTATGATAGATTAGGCCTAGATAAAAACTTTAATGTACTTGATGCAGATGATTCATTAACTCTTGTTAAAAAGATAATGAAGAACTTTGATATTGATACTACTAAGTTTAGTCCTAAGGCTGTTAGAAATGTTATTTCAAGTAATAAAAATGAAATGATTAGCCCTGAAGAATATCATAA
>JAFXXX010000006.1 GCA_017542065.1 Bacilli bacterium
GTATTCTTATATAACTTAGATATAGCTCTATATAACATATTTCCTTCATATATAGAATTAGTTAATAATACTATATCTCTATCAGAATTCTTTTTAATGTCTACAACGCAAAAAGAGGTTAATTGCTTAGTTAACCCCGTGATACCTATATTATTAAATTTATCTATTCTGATTAAATCCTCTATCATAATATCATCTCTTATTATATTTATTTTGTAATTCATTAAAGTCTAAATTTATATAATCAATAATAATATCGTATGATTTTTTAATAGCTTCTTCAATCTTTTCTCTATCATCCCTACTAAATTTACCAAGTACATAGTCTTTAGTATCAGATTCTTTATTATTTGATATACCAATTTTTAATTGTTTATATTCATTATTCTTGAAATTAGCTTCAATATTTTTCATACCATTATGACCACCAGATGAAGATCTTTCTTTTAATTTGATCTTACCTACTTCTAAATCTAGATCATCATGAATAACTAATATGTCTCTTTCATTTACTTTAAAGTAGTCTGCATACTTTCTCATTACTTCTCCACTTAAGTTAATAAACTTTTGTGGTTTAAGAAGAATGATATCTTCTCCATCCACTTTTCCTTTAGTATATAATCCTTGGAACTTATCTTTATCGATAGTAGCTCCAACTTTAGAAGCAAAGAAATCAATAACATCAAAACCAACATTGTGGCGAGTATGTTCATACTCTTTTCCAGGATTACCTAGTCCAACGATTAATTTCATTTCTTTGCCTCCTTATATTCTATATATACATCATTCTTAATAAGTCCATGCATCTTAGCTACTTTTTTAATAGCATCTTTTTCAGATTCACCTTCACTTATTAATATATCCACATGAGAAATAATATCTATATCCTCATATGATTCTTTATCCTTATTTTCTTCAATTAGGATTACAAATTCACCTTTTGGTTCTCCTAATTCTTCAATTATCTCATCTACTTTTCCTCTGTATACTTCTTCATGCTTCTTAGAAATCTCTCTAGCAACACTAATATTTCTATCACCCATAATTTCTTTTATTAACTTAAGTGTCTCTACAACTCTATATGGTGATTCATATACTATAATAGTGTATTTTTCATTCTTTAGAGCCTCTAATTCTTTCTTTTTAGATGACTTTTTACTATCTAAAAATCCATAGAATAAAAATTTATTTGGATTAAGACCACTCATAGCTAATGCAGGAGTAAAAGCAGTAGCTCCAGGAAGACATACTACATTAAACCCATTATCAATAGCTTGGTAACTTGGTTCAAATCCAGGATCACATATACTAGGAGTTCCTCTATCAGATACAACTGCTACATTCTTACCATATTTTAAATATTCAAGTATCTTTTTAGAAGATTCATTCTCATTAAATTTATGTGATGCGATTAGTTTTTTATCAATATTATAGTAGTTCAAAAGTTTCTTAGTTTCACGTGTGTCTTCAGAAAAAATTACCTCTACTTCTTTTAAAATATTAATTGCTCTAAAAGTTATATCTTCTAGATTCCCAATTGGAGTTGGTACAAGATATAAAGTTGGAGTGTTATTATAACTCTTTTGACTCATAATATCACTCCTCAATAAATTCTAATAATTCAGAAAATTCAGTATAACCACTTTCTGAATTTAGATGTCCACCATCATCAATAACTATTTGTTTAGTTGCAATTGTATCTGCAAATTCTTTTTCAAAGTCATATTTAACATATGGATCATTCTTTGAATAGAAACAAACTATTTCATCAGCATAGTTTTTAACATCTTTTAAATTATCAAAATACATAGATTCATTAACACTATCATAATCAGGATCTATTCCTAAATAATTGTTAAATCCACATACAAATACTAATCTTTTTACTTTTACTTTGTGTTCTACTAGAAAATGACATACAAATATTGGAGCTATTGAATGTGCAAAAAATACTGTGTTTTCATTAATTAAACCTGCTTCTAGATATACTGTTAATAATTTATTCCAATTATCATAGTTTTGATATCCTACTCCAGTAGGAAAATCAGGTGTATATACTATTCCACCTTTATCTTCAATACTTTTTCTTACAAATGGTACCCAATTCACAAATGGACTACCAAAACTTCCATGTATTATAAAATAGTTATTCATTACAATCAACTCCAAACATCTTTTTTATTTCATCTCTATATTCATTATCTTTATTGTGGACAATTAATGGAGGTAATACCTTAATACCTTTTCTAGCATTTTTTCTACCTTCAATGATAATCATATTAGAATTTTGTCCTTCTTTTGGATAAATGAATCTAATTATTTTAGGTGTAATGTTATTATCAGTCATAGACTTCATGATTTCTTCTAGTCTTTCTGGTCTATGAATCATAACAACCTTACCATTATTTTTTAATAATTTCTTACATACTTTAAATATATCATCTAAATTTAGATATATTTCATGTCTTGCAATCCTTTTGATTTCATTATCATTTTGTTTTGTTTGTTCATTAATTTTAAAATAAGGTGGATTACAAGTAATTATATCGAATGTATCTGTTTCAAACTTATCACATAAGTCTTTAACATCCATGTTTAATAATTCTATTTGTTTATCTAGTTTATTTAACTTAATTGATTCTTTTCCTAATTCATATACTTCTTTTTGAAGCTCTACTGCATATATTTTATCTTTAGTTTTAGTAGTTAATATCATAGGAACAGGACAATTACCTGAACAAAAATCAATTATTTTATCTCCTTTTCTAGGAGTTACATAATCAGAAAGTATTACTGAATCTAATGAAAAGTTAAAATAGTCAGTATCCTGAACTATTTTCATATTATTAATGTTTAATAAATCATTAACGACCTTCATTTCTTCTCATATCTGTAATTTCTCCATCTTCAAATTGAACTTTATAAGTCATGCTTATTGGATCAACAGATATAACCTTTCCTTTCTTATCATCATAATTCTTTATAGTTCCTACTTTTGGAAGATCTTTCTTTAATATAGTATATGTTTCATCTTCATAGTCTAAACAACAAAGAAGTCTATTACATAAACCATTAATCTTTGTAGGATTTAAAGATATATTTTGATTCTTAGCCATGTTTATAGTTATGTTGTTGAAAGAATATAAGAATTCAGAACAACATAGTGGTCTTCCACAAGGACCAATACCACCTATTTCTTTAGCTTTGTCTCTTGGACCCACCTGGCGTAGTTCTATTCTAACCTTAAATACTTTAGCTAATTCTTTAGCTAGTTCTCTAAAGTCAACTCTATCAGAAGATAGATATGTGAAATATAAATGTGTTCTTTCAAAGTTGTATGATGTATCAATTAATCTCATATCAAGATTAAACTTTTCAATTAATTCATTACATTTTTTAGCGGCATTTTCTGCATCCTTTAGATTATTTTGATAAATAATATCATCTTCTTTAGTAGCTATTCTAATAATACTCTTTACTGGAGATAGTAAAGTTTTCTTATTAATACTAGTTTTATCAGTTACTACTTCAGCATATTGGAAACCTCTTTCAGTTTCAACAATGACATTCATACCACATTTAATATCTAAATGACCTGGAGAAAAATAGTATTTTCTACCATACTTTTTAAATGTAACACCAAAAACATCTATATTCATACTAATCTTCCTTTCCAAATTCTATAATCATCTTGTCTAATACCATCTTGATATTTGCATTAGTAGATAATTTAAGTTTAGTTCTTTCAATAACTTCTAACTTATAATTGATACTTTCTTTAGAATTATTTTTTTCAACCTTATTAAGTTCATCTATATAATTATTAAAATATACAAGATCTCTCTTAAATTTAAGATTTAATATATCATAATAGAAGTAAAGCATAAAATCAATAACTATTTTTATATCATCTTTAGAACTAAATATATCTGTGTACTCTTTATATTTAATAAAAAATCTATTTTTCATAGAATCTATACTGTGGACAAAATCTAATAAGTTATTAAAGTATACTTCATAATTATCTTCACTATAGATAGAATAATATCTTTCTTTTATTATTTCATATATATCTTTTTGATTCTTTATATTATTAAGATTTAATACCTGACATCTAGAAATAATTGTAGGCATTACTAGACTTAAATTAGTTGTAAGAAGGATTGCTACTATATCATCTGATGGTTCTTCTAAGAATTTTAGTATAGAATTAGCAGATGATGCATTCATCTTCTCACACTCTTTAATAATATAGATTTTTTTGTTAGAAATAATAGGTTTCTTTTGGAACTCTTTTTGGAGTTCTGATAATTGATCCTTCTTAATCATAGTTCCATCTGGGCTAATAATTGTTAAATCTAAGAAGGTATTATTATCAATTTCTTCATATATTTTCTTGTTAGGTTCCTTTGTAGCAATCTTTTTAGAAAATGCTTTAGCAAATTTCTCTAGATAGTTCATATCATTGCATACAAATAAATATGCTTGAACAGTTTTTTCACTTTCAATACTATCTAATAATAACTTTGTAACTACATTTTGATCATTTAAGTATTCTTCAAGCATATTATTCACCACCTAATCTATTTTAATTCTGCCCTCTAAAGCTTTTTGGATAGTTAATGAATCTAAATATTCCATATCAGCACCTACAGGAATACCTGCAGCTATCTTAGTAATAGATACATCCATACCTTCAAGCATCTTAATTATATATAAAGAAGTAGTTTCACCTTCCATACTTAGGTTTAAAGCTAATATTACTTCTTTAATCTTTTCATCTTTTATTCTATTTATTAGTTCATTTATTTTAATATCATCAGGATTTATACCTTCTAGTGGAGATATTAATCCTTCTAACACGTGATATTTACCTTTAAATGCATTAGATTTTTCAAAAAGAATTAAATCTTTAGTACTTTCTACTACGCATATAACACTTCCGTCTCTAGAATCATCTTCACATATAGAACATAAATCAGAATCTTCAGTTAAGTTATTACATCTTGTACACTTTTTAATCTTTTTTGAAACATTTAATATTGAATTGGAAAAATTTTCTATTTGATCTTCATTAAACTTCAAAACTGCAAAACTAAGACGTTCTGCATTCTTTTCACCTATTCCAGGTAGTAACTTAAAGTTTTCTATTAAATCTTCTAAACTTTTAGGAAATTTCATTAGAATAATCCTGGCATAGCAGAGCTATACTTACCTAATCTTTTTTCCATTTCAGCATTTGCTTGATTAATAGCATCATTAGTTGCTAATAAAATCATATCTTGTAGAACTTCAATATCATCTTTTTCTACATTTTCATCAATTTTTACACTTAATACTTCTTTATTACCATTAACAGTAACTTCAACTAATTCTTTTTTAGAAGTAAATTCCATTTTACCTACTTCTTCTTGTGCTTTTTGTATTTCTTTTTGCATATTTTGTGCTTGTTTCATTAATGCTTGTATATTCATATCTATTCTCCTATCTCTAATAAGTCATCAAATTCACTTTTGTTTTGTGATTTTAGTTTATTTAATATTTCTTTTTCATCAATTGCATCTATTTTTTCTTTGTTTTTACGTTTCTTTCTATATATTTCACTAGTAGATATCCATAATTGTTCTTCATAGATGCATAACTTAACTTTCTTACCTAGTTTATCTTTAACACATTTTTCAATTGCATCAAAGTTATCATACATTTCATGCTTAATATTATCATCCGATGTAACAATTACTACTCCTTCAGGGCTTCCTGCTTTAATTTCACAGTCTGAAAGTATATTTTTAAATCTTAATTCATCTAAATTATATTGTTCAGTATCAGATAATAGTTTCTTTTTATAATTATCTATAGATTCTTTATCTGCTGCCATTAAAATATTATTAATTCTAGCATTCATTAACTCATCTAATAGTTTATAAGTAGGATTATCTTCCAATGTTCCACGTGGAACATTGTTTTCTTCCTCTGTTTTTTCTTCTTTTTTACTTTCTTTCTTAGTTGTTTCTTGTTTTTCTTCTATTTTATCTACTTTATCTGATGTTCCACGTGGAACATTGTCTTCTTTTTTATCAAATATATCTAATAATTTAATAATTAATAGATCAAAATATATTTTTTTATCATTAGATATCTTCATTTGACTGATATATTCAGTAATTGTGAATATCATTTTAATAATATTATCTTTACCAAATTGTTTAACAACACTATTTGATTCATTTATTTGGTAATCAATAAGATTATTTCTTAAATATTTAATAAAATCTTCACATACTGATATATAATTCTTACCTTCAATTTCTAAATTATCACTGAAATTGAATAAATCTTCTGTTTTATTTGTATATATTAAATCAAAGAAGTTATCTACATCTTTAATATTTAGTCTTCCATTTAATAAAACTACATCATTTAACTTAATTTCACCGTTTGAATAAGCACTAGCTTGATCTAATAAACCAATTGCATCTCTCATTCCACCGTTTGAATACTCTACAACCTTTTCTAGTGCATCATCATCTATCTTAATCTTTTCTTTTTTACATATATTTTTAAGATTTTCAGATATTTTACTAGATGGTACAGGTTTAAATTCAAACATTTGGCATCTAGAAAGGATGGTTAGAGGCACTTTTTGTGGCTCTGTAGTGGCTAATATAAAAATTACATGCTTTGGAGGTTCTTCTAAAGTCTTTAATAATGCATTAAATGCACTAGCAGTTAACATATGAACCTCATCTACGATATAAACTTTATATTTAGATATAGTTGGTAATAGTGTTACGTGTGTTCTAATATCTCTAATTTCATCTACTCCATTATTAGAAGCAGCATCCATTTCAATGATATCTATATTCTCATTACTATTACTTGCCTTACATATTTCACACTTTTCACATGAACATCCATCTTCAAGGTTTTCACAGTTAATAGTCTTAGCAAATATCTTAGCTATACTTGTTTTACCAGTTCCTCTAGGTCCTACAAATAAATAAGCATGAGTAAGTTTATTACTAATGATCATATTTTTTAATGTTTGAACAATAATCTCTTGTCCATATACATCATTAAAAGTTTTAGGTCTATATTTTCTGTATAATGCTTGATATATCATGTAATCACCTTTTTCCTTAATAATTATAACATATTTTAACATATTTATATATTTTTTTAATAATAAAAAATCAATGTTCCACGTGGAACATTAAAGCGCAATTTATAAATGTTATTAGACATTATCTCTGTTTTATGATACACTTGTTTCATAAGAACTTGCTGTACTGTCATTTCGTGCACCTTGTTCTTTTTTTGTGCAATATTATTTGAAACTGAATAAATAAAAAGGTAATGTTCCACGTGGAACATTACCTATCTTTTTTGTTTAAAGAACTCTACTAATTTATTTTTAATATTAATATCATCATCTAGTTTAATATATTCTGAATCTTTCTCTGTTTCGTGCTCATTCTGACTTAATATGTAATATACTTTACCTATTCTTGATTTCTTAATTACTTCTCTACACATACCACATGGTTCTAGAGTTACATATAAATCACAATCATTAAGTCTCCAATTATGTAGTTTCTTTGATGCTTTTTTAATACATATAATTTCTGCATGATCTAATATATTGTTAGTTTTATTTACTCTATTATATGCTTTAGCGATTATTTTGCCATCTTTTACTATTAAAGCAGCTATTGGAACTTCATTTTTCTTAACTGCTTTATCTATTAATTTACCTAATTCATCATATATTTTCTGATTCATAGTCTTTCTCCAATAAAAAAGCACACACGAGAAGGAAATGTTATGGCTGCTACATCTCTGTCCTGACCAGGTTCCAAAATTCTCGTTGTGCAAATTTAATATACTATATTTGATTATTTTAGTCAATAATTAGCTATTTTTTATCAAAAATCATATATTTTTATATCAAAAATATTTCCCGGGAAATATTTTGTTCGCTTTTTGTTCGCAATTTAATTATTTGTTAAGCCTACTTTTAACAAGATAATCTAAACTTTCTCTTATACTCTTGTTTTTTAATGTTAGAGCATACTCTTTTTGTTCTTCAGTTATATTAACTGAAGCTGCTGCTGGATGTCCATTTCCTCCATGAGCCTCTGCTATGGCACCAACATTAAATGATTCATCTATAGATCTATAGGATTTTTGACCATATTCTCCTTTTTCTAGAGCAACAATGATTAAATACTTTAACTCATCTATATTTAAAGTCTTAACATACTCGGCAAGTTCGTTTCTATATTCATAACCTGCATATACTGCAGAAAACTTATTATTATCCTCATCATTAAATATCTCAGCGTTGCTCCATAATTGTTGTAATAATCTTAAATACTCTTCTTTTCTTGCTTTAATCATAGCATTTTCAGAATCATCTAAATTAAAATCTTCTGTATTCTCAACTAGTTTTGAATACATTCTTCTAATATATTCATCTATACCTATTATATTAAACAAAATAGCTAAGTCATGAGCTTTTTCACCTGATTCACTATTTTTCTTCCATTCCCATGTGTCCTCAAGTCTTGTTAATTCAACAAATTTATCTAAGGCTTCATTTCCTTCAATTACATCAGTAGATAAAAGAAATTCATAAAACAATTCTGTTCCACATCTTTTTCTACCATAACTATCCTCTTCAACAATTCTCATGTAATCATATTTATCATATCCATCATTTATAGCAGACTTATGATGATCAAAAACTATCACTTTCTTTGAAAGTGTAGGATTATTCTTAACAATATCTGCTGAAGGATTATATAAAGTTAAATCTGTTACATAAATATTTTCATATTTATCAAGTTCACCGGATTCTAACATTTCTCTAAATCTTGTTTCCAAAGTATTAATATTTGGAACTAATACATAATCAATTTCTCCAAAAGCTATCTTACCAAGGATTATGTTTCCTAATCCATCAATATCACTTTCATGACTAAATATTATTGTTTTCTTTTCCATATTATTCACCTATATATATTATATCATTAAATATTAAATATTTGTTGATTTTACAATAAAAAAGAGTCAATTATTCTTGACTCTCTTCTTGTTCTTCAATTGGTTCTTCTACAACTTCTACTTGTGTTTCTTCAGAAGATTTTGACTCATCTTCTTTCTTAGAAATAGATGTAGAAGATACTTTTTGACCATCTTTTAGTGTAATTACTCTAATTCCTTGAGTTACTCTACTCATTTTTGAAACTTGTTCAAGAGGAATTCTAATAATCATACCATTATTTGTAATGATAATTAAGTCTGAATCATCTTCAACCTTACTTACTGAGATTATAGGACCATTCTTTTCAGTAATATTCATGGCTTTAACACCCTTACTACCTCTATGAGTTAATCTATATTCTTCAGCATTTGTTCTCTTACCATAACCATTTTCAGTTACTATAAGAATTTCATCTTCTGGTTTAACAACTACAGCACTTACACATTTAGCATCATCAGGTATTTCAATACCCTTAACACCACTAGCAGATCTACCAAGAACTCTTATTTCAGATTCATTAAATCTAATCATTCTTCCGTTATCTGCACAAATAAGTATGTCATCATTACCGCTTGTAAGCATTACTGTTAAGATTTCATCATTTTCCTTTAATCCAATAGCAATCTTACCTGTTTTTCTAATACTTTCAAATTCAGCTATATCAGTTCTCTTAACTAATCCATCTTTTGTTACGAATGTAATCTTCATAGTACCTAAATCATCATGATTTCTGATTGGAAGAATAGACATAACTCTTTCTTCTTTTTCAATTGGTAATAAGTTAACTACTGGTAAACCTTTAGATTGTCTTGAGAATTCAGGTATTTCATAACCTTTGATTCTATACACTTTACCTTTATTAGTAAAGAATAATACATCGTCATGTGTTTGAAGAGATATAATACTTTCTACAATATCTTCTTCGTTAGTAGTCATACCTTTAACACCTACTCCACCTTTATTTTGTACTTTGTAAGTATCAATAGGTACTCTCTTAATATAACCATTCTTTGTAATATTAACAATGATATCTTCAACTGGTATTAATGATTCATCCTCTATAAAGTCAATAGCAGTCATATCAATATGAGTTCTTCTATCATCACTATATTTAGCTTTAATTTCTAATAATTCATCTTTAATAATACCTAGAATCTTTTCTTCAGAAGCTAAGATTGATTTTAATTCAGCAATTCTTTCAAGTAATTCTTTTAATTCGTTTTCAATCTTTTCTCTTTCTAATCCTGTTAATCTTCTAAGTTTCATTTCTAGAATAGCATCTGCTTGAGCTTCAGATAAACCAAATTGACTAATTAATCCAGCTTTTGCTATTTCGTCAGTCTTACTACCTCTAATTAGTTTAATTACTTCATCTAAATGATCTAAAGCAATCTTTAAACCTTCTAAGATATGTACTCTCTTTTCTGCTTTATCTAAATCAAACTTACATCTTCTAGTAATTATTTCCTTTTGGAAATCAATATATTTAGCAATTATATCTTTTAATCCAAGTGTTTTTGGTACACCTTTATCTAACATTAAGAAGATAATACCAAAATTCTTTTGGAAATCTGTATGTTTATATAAATTATTCAATACTACCTGAGCATTAGCATCTTTCTTAAGAGTAATAGTAATTTTAACACCATTCTTAAGATCAGTATGATAATCTGAAATACCATCAATAACTTTATTGTGGACAAGTTCAGCTACCTTTTGCTTTAATGCTTGAGTATTTACTCCATATGGAACTTCTTCTACTATTATTTGATGTTTACCATCTTTTTCTTCAATAGTAGCTTTACTTCTAATAGTAATAGATCCTCTACCAGTTTCATATGCTTGTTTAATACCACTATTACCAAGTATTATACCTCCTGTAGGAAAATCAGGACCTTTAATATAATTCATAAGTCCTAATGTATCAATATCAGGATTATCTATATAAGCTACACATCCATCAATTACTTCTCCTAAGTTATGTGGCGGAATATTTGTTGCCATACCAACAGCAATACCCATTGTTCCATTAACTAATATATTAGGAAATCTAGATGGAAGTACAGCAGGTTCTTTCTCTGATTCATCAAAGTTTGGAACCATATCTACTGTTTCTTTTTGTATATCTCTAAGTAATTCTAATGATAATTTTGAAAGTCTTGCTTCCGTATAACGCATTGCAGCAGCTCCATAACCTTCAATATTACCAAAGTTACCATGTCCATCAACTAGTATATTTCTATAACTAAAGTCTTGAGCCATATGTACCATAGCTTCATATATAGAACTATCTCCATGTGGATGGTATTTACCCATAACATCTCCGACTATTCTAGCCGACTTTTTATGAGGTTTATCAGGTGTATAACCTGATTCATACATTGACCATAGAATTCTTCTATGAACTGGCTTTAAACCATCTCTTAAGTCAGGTAAAGCTCTAGCTACAATAACACTCATTGAATATTCTAGGAATGAGGTTTCTATTTCTCTTACTATATCATTTTCTTGTAATCTATCTCTACTGTGATCCATAATTCAAACCTCCTATCCTATTGTATCCAAGTTCTCAACATACTGAGCATTATCTTCTATAAACTTTCTTCTAGGTTCTACTTCATCACCCATTATTTTAGAGAAAGCTGCATCTGCTTCTACTAAGTCTTGAACTGTTATCTTTCTAAGTACTCTTTGATTAATATCCATTGTTGTTTCATTAAGTTCATCATCATCCATTTCACCAAGACCTTTCATACGAGCTATTTCGTATCTAGTATTCTCAGGTAATGTTTCTAAATATGCATCTCTTTCTTCTTCATTTAAAACATATTTTCTTGTTTTACCATGACATATTCTAAATAAAGGAGGTTGTGCAGCATATACATGACCTGCTTCTACTATAGGTCTAAAGAATCTATAGAATAATGTTAGTAATAATACTCTAATATGTGAACCATCAACATCGGCATCGGTCATGATTATTATTTTGTCATATCTAAGTTTAGATAAATCAAATTCATTACCAATTCCTGTACCAAAAGCTGTAATTATTGTTCTTATTTCATCATTAGATAATGCTTTATCTAATCTTGCCTTTTCTACGTTTAATATCTTACCTTTTAAAGGAAGTATTGCTTGAGTCATACTATTTCTACCTTTAATAGCAGATCCTCCAGCAGAATCTCCCTCGACTAAGAATATTTCACATAGTGATGGATCTTTTTCCTTACAATCAACTAGTTTTCCACCAAAGTTAACTACATCTAAGTCACTTTTTCTTCTAGTTAATTCTCTTGCTTTTTTAGCAGCTACTCTAGCTCTAGATGCTGTCATAGCTTTATCAACAATTATTTTTGCTTCATCTGGATTTTCTAATAAGAATCTTTCAAATCCTTCTGAGAATACACTATCAGCTAACTTTCTAACTTCTGAGTTACCAAGTCTACCTTTAGTTTGTCCTTCAAATTGAGGATTTGGATGCTTACAAGAAATAATCATTGTAAGACCTTCTTTAACATCGTCTCCTGTTAAAGATTCGTCTTTATCTTTTAACATTCCATTCTTTCTAGCATAGTTATTTATAATTCTAGTAAGGGCTCTTCTTACACCTTCTTCGTGTGTTCCACCATCATGTGTATTAATGTTATTAACAAATGAATAGATGCTATCAGTGTTATATCCTGAATTATATTGCATAGCAACTTCAAACATAACACCATCTTCTTCACCTTCTAAGTGAATAACATTTTCATGTATTGGTGTCTTATTCTTATTTAAATATTTAACATATTCAATAATTCCACCTTCATACATAAATGTATCTTGTTTTTGTGGTTCTACTCTATCATCTGTTAAAGTTATTCTTAATTCTTTATTTAAGAATGCTAATTCTCTACTTCTTACTCTAAGTGTTTCATAATCAAATATTTCAGAATCAAATATAGTTGCATCTGGTTTAAATGTTACTTTAGTTCCAGTATCATTTACATCACAAGTACCAATTTCTTTCAAAGGTTGTACTGTTTTACCACCATTTTCAAACTTACATTCATAAATTTTTCCATCTCTTTTAACTTGAACATCAACTCTAGAAGATAAAGCATTAACTACTGAAGCACCAACACCATGTAATCCTCCAGATACTTTATATCCTCCACCACCAAATTTACCACCAGCATGTAATACTGTATAAACTGTTTCTACTGTTGATATTCCAGTTTTAGCATGTATTCCAACTGGTATACCTCTACCATTATCTTGTACTGTAACAGAATTATCTTTGTTAATAGTAATTTCAATATGACTACAGAAACCTGCTAAAGCTTCGTCTATAGAGTTATCTACTATTTCCCAAACTAAATGGTGAAGTCCTTTAACATCAGTTGTACCAATATACATACCAGGTCTTTTTCTAACAGCCTCTAAACCTTCTAAGACTTGAATATCCGATGCATCATACTTATTTTGTTCCATCTTTTTCACCTTTTCTTACCTTTCCCTCTTCTATATAAAATATATCAGCGTTTTTAATTATTCTTTTATTAATATTATTAAGATCTGTTGATGTAATAAATACTTGTAAATCACTTTCTATATATTTAATAATATTAGTTTTCTTTGTTTTATCTAGTTCACTAAATATATCATCTAATAATATAATTGGATTTTTATTATATATTTCTTTATATATTTCAATTTCTGCTAGTTTTAAACAAAGTATTGAAATTCTATGTTGTCCTTGAGATCCATAATTATTAATCTTATTACCATCTATAAATATAGAAAAATCATCTCTATGAATACCTATTAAAGTAGTTTTTTGAAGTAATTCTTGTTCTCTAACTCTATAGAACTTATCTTGAATGTCCCCAAAACTATCTTCATCATCTATAAATGAATCATATTTAACACTAATATTTTCTTTACCAGATATTTTTTTATAGATATCCACAATATAACTATTAATTTGATTAATAAACTCTTTTCTATATTTATATAGAGTAATATTTAAGTTAATTAGTTCATCTGTTAAAACATCTAAATAATTTATATCAATATTATTTTCATTTTTTAGATATTCATTTCTAGTTTTTAATAATTTATTATATTTAGCTAGATTAATAATATAATCATTATTCATTTGTCCTATTTCTATATTTAGAAACTTTCTTCGATCACTAGGAGTTCCTTTAACTATTTCTAAATCATCTGGACAAAACATAACAACATTTATTTTAGATAAGTAATCACTTATCTTTTTAAAGACATTATTATTTATAGATACTCTTTTACCTTCATTATTAATAAGTATTTCATAAGTATTAGTTTTATTATTGTCTTCTACTTCCCCTATTACCTTTGAAAATAATTCATCATTTCTTATTAAATATATGTCTTTATTACATCTATGGGACTTGGTTACCGATAAAAAATATATACTTTCAAGTATATTAGTTTTACCCTGTGCATTATTACCTATAAAGATGTTTATATTTTTATTAAAATTTAGTTTTAAACTATCATAATTTCTAAAATTTTTAAGTTCAATTTTTTTTAAAAACATTTTTAACCTATTTAAATACCATTTTACCCACCTTTATATGTATATAATGTACCTACCCATACAATTATATTATATCACAAATAAGGCCAAAAAAATCGAAATTTTGCAAAAAAACTCAATTTTTTTATTAATTGAGTTTCTTATTTTATTAAAATTTTTCTAATCTTTTTCTTAATATTGATTCAAGTCTATATGATCTACTAATTTGATTTTCAAAAGATGATACAGACATTGTTATGTTAACCACAGTATTATTATCAAATATTATGTTAGTTGAATTAGAATCGCCAGTAAAATCTTTTATTGATTTTAATACAATCCAAGCACATTCATTTTGTCTTGGACTAGTTGTAGGAAAACAAATAATTACTCTACTTTCTTCAATAATAATTGGAGATTTATGAGTAATATTCATAATAGATTTAGTACCATCATGTCTTCCTTCATAAGTAGAACCATAAAATTCACAGTTATACTTAATTATTTCCATAGGTTCAATATCTACTATTAATTCTCTTGTCTTTTCTATAATCTTAGATTTATTTAAACCATATGGAAGAATAACTAAAGTATCTGAATTAATCTCATAGTTAAACATAAATTTCACCCCTTTCTGGGTTTATATCATATGTTTTATTCTCTTTTTGTAAAAAAAATCCACTAAAAAAAGAGAACATAGTTCTCTTAATAAGTCTTAATTGGTAATAATAATTGAATTAAATCATCATTTTCTTCATTAGTTAATATAATAGGATTTATTTCTCCATTTAATGAAATTTTAACTTCTTTTGATGAAATAGTTCTTAGAGCTTCTAACATATATTTAGCTGAGAAAGAAATACTTAGATCATTACCAGATTCATTTAGAATGCTTAATCTTTCTTCTACTTTACCAATTTCTGGTGTATTAGAAGTAACAATTAATTCATTTTCACTGATTTCAAATTTAATAACATTCTTTTCTTTTTCAGATGTTAATAAAGATGCTCTATCTACTACATCATATAAATCATTTGTACTAGCTTTAACTACTAATTTATATTCAGTTGGTATTAATCTATTAATATCAGGAAAATTTCCATTTAATAATCTAGATTGAAAATATATATCATTCATTTCAAATAATATTTTATTAGTAAATATGTGGATATTTAAATTATCATCTGATTCATCAATTATTTTAATAAGTTCTCCAATATTCTTAGATGGAACAACTATATTAATAACATTATCCACAGCCTTATCTAATTTAATAGTCTTTTTAGCTAATCTATAAGAGTCTGTAGCAACAACTTCCATAACATCTCCATTAATTTTAAAATTAATACCTGTTAAAATTGGTCTTGTTTCTTGCGTAGAAGTAGCAAATATAGTTTGATTAACTATTTGTTTAATTAATTTTTTACTTATAGATATAGGAGATGAAGATTTTTCTATTTTAATATCAGGAAATTCATCTGAATCAATACCATTTAAATTAAATTTAGAGTTTTCTGTGTGGATAAGTATCTTTAATCCATCTATAACTTCTATATTAATAACAGTATCAGGTAACTTTCTAACAATATCTAATAAATATTTACCTTGAACTACTATAGTTCCTTCTTTATCTATTTTATCTATCATCTTTTTATCTATAAATGTTTTAATATCTATTTCATTATCACTTGATTCTAAATATAATCCTTCTTTTTTAAGATCAAATTTAATTCCTCCAAGTACAGGAATAATATTTTTACTTGATATAGCATGACTTACTATATTAAGACTTTCTAATAATATATCTTTTTTAATTGAAAATTTCATTTTGTTTTCCTCCTATTATTTTTTATTAGTATTTTTATTATTATTGCAGTGGATATTGTTTATAACTCCCCTATTCTCTTATTTTATAAGGAACATTGGTTGTTTATAAATTGTGTATAACTTTTATTTATCCACTACTTTTTAATTTTTTTCTTCAACTCCTCTATTACCTCTTTTAATTTTTCATTAGATTTAATATCACCTGATATCTTATCACATGAATTCATTACTGTGGAATGATCTCTTCCTCCAAATTCCATACCTATTCTTGGGAAAGATTCATCTGTCATTGTTCTACATAAATATATAGCAATATGTCTTGGTAATGATACTTTAGCTACTCTTTTCTTACCTTTTAGATCATCTATTGTTATTCCATAGTAATCTGCTACTATCTTTTGTATTTTTTGAATATTATTTTTAGTAGCTACATTACCATTAAATGATCCTTGCAAAGCTTCTATAGCTAATTCTTCAGTTATTTTATCAGCATTAAACATTTCTGCATATGCACAAACTCTTGTAAGCATTCCTTCTAGACTTCTTACATCAGATTCAGATACATTAGTAATAAAATCAATTACTTCTTCATCCATATCTTTAGCATATGTCATATTTGTTAGTTTATTTTTAAGTATTTTCTTTTTTAATTCATTATCTGGTGGATAAATATTAACTTTTAATCCCCAATTAAATCTAGTTTTTAATCTATCTTCTAGGTTTCTTAAATCATCTGGTGAATTATCCGAAGATATTATAATTTGTTTCTTTTCATCAAATAATGTATTAAATGTGTGGAAAAATTCTGCTTGTGATTTAGGAGCAGTCCCTAGAAATTGAATATCATCTATTAATAATACATCTATATTTCTATATTTATCTTTAAATGCTTCTATATAATCAAAGTTATTTCCATCTATATTTTTTCTACTAATACCAAGAAAATCATTAATAAATGTTTCACTTGTTACATATAAAACTCTTAAATTTGAATTATCCACAATATAATTACCTATGGCATGCATTAAATGGGTTTTACCTAGTCCACTATTACCATAAATAAAGAATGGATTATATATTTTACCAGGATTCTCTGCTACAGCTAAAGCAGCAGTTCTAGCAAATTCATTACTACCTCCTACCATAAAACTATTAAATGTATATGTAGGATTTAAATTAGTTATTTTCCTGTTTTTATAAGAATTATCTTCTTCTACTACCGTTTCAATCTTTTCTTCTTTTTTAGTATCTAAGTCTTTTATTTCATCTGATAAGACAAATACCATATTGAAATTAGTACCTGCAATACTTGCTAATACCTCTTCCATCATATCTTTATAACTTTGTTCTAAGTGTTTTTTATGAGTTACTGAAGGAACTAGAACAATAGCTTCTTCATTTAAATCAACAAGTTCAGTATCTTTAAACCAGGTATCATATCCTAAAGAAGACACTTTTTTCTTGATCAGAGACAAAAATTTCTTCCACAATAATTCCTTATTGTCCATGTTCCTCACCACCCTATTTTTGTAGTTACATTCTAACTAAATAATATCACAATTTTCTTTATTTTCAAGCAAAAAAACACTTTCCACTTTTTTATCCACAGCATAGATTTTCTAATTATATTGATATTATTATAGATTTTTGAGTTTTCCACACTTTCCACAAATTTACTTTTCCACATGAAATTTATACACAATTCCCCTATTTTTAAAGGATTGTGGATACTTGTGGATAATTTTATTAGTTATATATTATAAGGAATTTTAATTGATTAGTCCACAGGAAACTGTTAAAAAGTTGTTATTTTATAAAAATATTCTAAATTTGTTGACATTACTAACAAAAATAAGTATAATTTTATATGTTTTATGGACCTGGGAGGTGTAATATATGAAAAGAACATTTCAACCAAATAATAGAAAAATGAAAAAAACTCATGGATTCTTCTCAAGAATTAAAGGTAATGTTTTAAATAGCAGAAGAAAAAAAGGAAGAAAAAGATTATCTAAATAATTATCCACAACATGTGGTTTTTTTTGTATAAGGGGACCAAAATATGAAAAAATTAAATATAATTAAGAAAGAAACAGAGATTAATGATATAATTCAGACTGGTCATAGAATCTATAATAAATACTACTATATATATAATAAGGAAAACAAAGATAATAAATATTATAGATTTTGTATTTGCGTATCTAAAAAATTAGGTAATGCTGTTGTTAGAAATAAGAATAAAAGGCAAATTAAAGATATTATAGACAAGAGTAATTTATCATTTAAAAGAGAAAATGATTATGTTATAATATTAAGGAAAGACATTACATCTCTTACATATGATCAAAAAAGAGATGAATTGTTAAGTATATTAAAATAGGAGACGAATATGAAAAAGAACATTAAAAAGATTTTAGTATTATTCTTTGCTTTATTCTTATTAACTGGATGTACTAAAGTATTAAAAGATGGTAAGAAAGCAGTTGTATACGAAAATAAATCAGTAAGAATGACAATGTATGAAAATATATTATGTCAACCTGAATCAGAAGGTTTAATTAAGGAATACAATAAATATAAGAAAAAAGTTGATATTTCTAAATTACCAAAGTGTGAAAAATTTAAGATTAAAGATAGTAAATATGAAGGATTATGGGAAAACTTATTAGTTAAACCATTAGCATGGGTTATAGTAAGAGCTAATAAATTCATTGGTAACTATGGTGTAACAATTGTATTACTTGGAGTTTTAATTAGATTATTACTTGCACCATTCTCATTCAAAACTATGGAACAATCAGAAAACATGAAGAAAATGCAACCAGAACTTGATAGATTAAACAAGAAGTATGAAGGTAAAGATGATGCTGAATCACAACAAAAGAAATCTCAAGAAATGATGGTTTTATATAAGAAATATAAGATTAATCCACTTTCTAGTTGTTTATTTGCATTCATTCAATTACCATTAGTATTAGCATTTTATGAAGCAATAAATAGAGTTCCAGTAATATTTGAAGGAAAACTATTTAGTTTAGTTCTAGGAACTACACCAATGAAAGCTATATCTGGTGGACATTGGGCATATATAATAATTGTAATTTTAATTGCAGGATCAACATTCCTTTCATTCTTTATGAATAAGAATTCTCAACCAGAACAACCAGGAATGAATCAAAATGTTATGAGTATAATGATGACTGGTATGATTACATTTATGTCATTAAGCTTACCAGTAGCTTTATCATTATATTGGATTGCAAGTACAGTATTTACAATACTTCAAAATTTAGTTATTATATTAATTAAAAAAAGAAAGGCAGAATAAAATGAAAATATATACATACGAGGGTAAAAATTTAGAAGAATTAACACTTCAAGCATTAAAAGAACTTAATGTTAAAGAAGAAGAAATGTTAACTTCAGTAAAAGAAGAAACTGTGGGTTTATTAAAAAAGAAAAAATATACATTAACTGTTGTATTAAAAAGTGATGTATTAGCATTCTCAAAAGAATATTTAAAAACATTAGTTGAAGGTATGGGTGTTGGAGTTAACTTTGAAACTCTAAGAAAAGATAATTATTTAAAGATTATTCTTCATCCAGAAAATAGTTCAATATTAATTGGTAAAGAAGGTAGAACTCTTTCATCAATTCAAAATGTTTTAAGAGCAGTTCTTACAAAAGAAACTGGTATGCATATAAATATTATTTTAGATGTTGAAAACTATAAAGAAAAGAGTCAAAGACATATTGAAAGACTTGCTAAGAATTTAGCTAAAGAAGTTCAAAAGACTAAAGAACCAGTTAGAATGGATTCTATGAACTCTTATGAAAGAAGATTAATACATGAAGTATTAAAAGACTTCAAAGGAATAACTACTGAAAGTGAAGGAGAAGAACCTAACAGAGCAGTTGTTATTAAACCAGTAGAATAAAACAATCATTTGATTGTTTTTTTTACACTATTTATGTTAAATAGATATATAATTAAACTAATAGATAAATAAAAATGATATTATTATAATAGGATATTGTAGTCAAAAAATGGATTATGAGTTATAATACATAAATCAAAAAAAGGAGGGATATCATGAACGACACTATTTGTGCTATATCTACTGCTGTTGGAGTAGGGGCTATTTCAATAGTTAGAGTTAGTGGTGATGAAGCTATTAGTATAGTTAATAAGATTTGTGATAAAGATCTAACTAAAAAAGCTAGTCATACAATTAATTATGGTCATATTGTTGATGGAAATGAAGTAATAGATGAAGTTATGATATCTATTATGAAAGCTCCTAAAACATTTACAAGAGAAGATATAGTAGAAATTAATTGCCATGGTGGTATTAGTTCTACTAATAAAATATTAGAATTATTATTAAATAATGGGGCAAGATTAGCAGAACCAGGTGAATTTACTAAAAGAGCATTCTTAAATGGAAGAATAGATTTACTTGAAGCTGAATCTGTTATGGATATGATAGATGCTAAAACTGAAAATGCCAGAAAACTTGCTATGAATGGTATTGAAGGTAAAATATCTAATTTAATTCATGAAATTGTAGATAGATTATATGATATTAATTCAAATATAGAAGTTAATATTGATTACCCAGAGTATGAAGATATTGAAGTAATGACTGAAGGTCAAATACAAGATGTATCTAAATTCATAGATGAGAAGTTAAAAAAGCTTTTAATTGAATCAGAAAATGGTAAAATTATAAAAGAGGGTATAAATACACTAATACTTGGAAGACCGAACGTTGGGAAGAGTTCTATACTTAATAAACTAATTAATGAAGATAAAGCAATAGTTACTGATATTGCTGGTACAACAAGAGATATAGTAGAAGGACAAATAAGAGTAGGTGGAGTTTTACTTAATATTATTGATACTGCAGGTATCAGAGAAACTGAAGATGTAGTAGAAAAGATAGGTGTAGAAAAATCATTAAATCTTATTAAAGATGCTAACCTAATTATATTAGTATTAAATAATAATGAACCTCTAACAGACGAAGATAAGAAATTATTAGAGATAACTAAAGATAAAAAGAGAATAATAGTAGTTAATAAAATAGATCTAGATACTAAACTTGATACAACAGGTTTAGAAGATGTAGTAAAAGTTAGTGCTACTAAAGATATAGATATTCTTAAAGATAAGATATCTGATTTATATAATCTAGAAGAGTTAAATAATAAAGAATTAACATATTTATCTAATAGTAGACAAATATCATTAGTCAAAAAAGCTATTTCAATTAATAATCATTTAATGGAATCATTTAATAGTGGTATTCCAATTGACATACTTGAAATAGATATAAAAGAAATATGTGAAACATTAAATGAAATAATAGGCGAAAGTTATGATGATAAGCTAATTGATAGATTATTCGCTAACTTCTGTCTAGGAAAGTAGGAAAAATGAGTAAAGTAGCAGTTTTAGGCAGTGGGAGTTTTGGTTGTGTACTTGCAAATCTTATTCAAAATAATGGTAATGAAGTAAAGATTTGGGCATTTGATCCAACAGAAAGAGATATCATTAATAATGAACATAGATGTAAGTATATAGAAAATGGCAATATTAATCCAAGTGTAATAGCAACTTCAGATGTATCTGAGGCTATAGAAGGGGCAGAATATATAATATTAGTTACACCATCATTTGCTATTAGAAGTACTTGTGAACAAATGAAACCAACATATAAACCTGAACAATCAGTTGTTATAGCTTCTAAAGGTATGGAATATAATGAAGAAACCAAAGCAATTAAGACTTTATCAGAGGTTGCTAGCGAAGTATTAGGAACAGATATAGGTGTTATTTCAGGTCCATCACATGCTGAACAAATATATAAAGGTGTTAAAACAGGTGTTGCTTTATATGAACCTAAGAATCCAGATGGATTTAAAGAATTATTTAAAGGAACTAACCTAGAACTTGAAGATTGTAATGATCCATATGGAATGCAAATATGTGCAGCATTAAAGAATATAGTAGCTATTGGAGTAGGTAAGGAAGATCCAGATGGATATAGTTCAAATGCTGGTTCAACTACATTCCAAAGAGGACTATATGATATGTTATTAATATGTAGTGCATTAGATGTAGATACAAATATAGTATTAGGACCTGCTGGAGTAGGTGATTTATATACTACTTGCTCTAGTTTAGATTCTAGAAATAAAAGATGTGGTATACTCCTTGGTCAAGGAAAACCACTTGATGAAATAAAAAAAGAAGTTGGTATGACTATAGAAGGATTAAATGCATTAGAAGCTGCTCATGCAATTATAGAAAAATATCATTTAGAAACAAAAATGATGGAAGATTTATATCAAGAATTATCTAATAAATAATAATAGGAGTATTATATGAAAAAATTATTGATATTATTAGGAGTTTTACTACTTGTAACCGGGTGTTCTTTAACTTCTAAAAAAGATGAAACTAAGACATTTACTATAGATGGATATGGAACATTCACTATTAGTGATAATTATATGATTAGAGAAGATCATTCTACTAAAGATAAACCATTCTTTGTAGATAAGAAAGATGAACATGCATCTAGACCAAATAATATTAGTACTAATGGTGGTACAAATAAGTATTCAAAAGGTGAAGTATTAAAGTTTAAGGATGCTATTACATATCAAATGACTTATCAAGCTAAAGCTTATAAAGCTCAGTTAAATGGTAGTGGTTCTAAAACTGAACAAGGTTATGATGTATTAACATATTCCATTACAACATCTACAGAAAAAACAGTTCAATATTATATAGTTGGTGATTATAAATATTTCTTAGTTCATGCAACTATATTTGATTCAAAAGAAGAAGATTCAGTAATTGAAGCGGCAGAATATATTGTCAATTCATTTACATGGGAAGAATAACATTCTTCTTTTTATTTGATATAATATAAATATTGTAGTATAATACGTTTGCTTTTAAAAAAAAGGAGGTGGATTTATGGCTTATGAAGTAATAGTAGTAGGTGGAGGACATGCTGGTTGTGAAGCTGCATTCGCATCTGCTAACAAAGGACATAAAACACTATTAGTAACAGGTTCTATTGATAAGATTGCTATGATGCCATGTAATCCACACATTGGGGGTTCTGCTAAAGGTATTGTAGTTAGAGAAATAGATGCCTTAGGTGGAATGATGGGTAAAGTTGCAGATAAGACTTTACTACAAATGAAAATGCTTAATTTTAGTAAGGGACCTGCTGTTAGATCTTTAAGAGCTCAAGCAGATAAAGTTGCTTATCCAAAATTAATGCAAGAAGAACTAAAAAAACATGAAAATATTGATATTATTGAAGATCTAGTAGAAGACTTAATAATAGAAGATAATAAAATTACTGGAGTTAAACTAAGTAATGGTGATATATATGATGCTAAAGCAGTTATATTAACTACTGGTACATATATGAAAGCTAACATATTAGTAGGATCAGAAAGAACTGTTTCTGGACCTGCTGGAACTAGACCATCATTATTCTTAAGTGATAACCTAGAAAAACTAGGATTTAAGATATTAAGACTTAAAACTGGTACACCACCAAGAATTCAAAGAGATACAATAGATTTCTCTAAGACTAAGATGGAACCAGGGGATGATAAATACTACACATTCTCATTTGATGATAAACCATATTATAAATTAGATGAACAAGAACCATGTTATTTAACTTATACAACTGCTGAAACTCATAAAATAATAATGGATAACTTAGATAAATCTAGTATGTATGGTGCTATCGAAGAAAAATTAGGTGTAGGTCCTAGATATTGTCCATCTATCGAAGATAAAGTAGTTAGATTTAAAGATAAAGAAAGACATCAATTATTTCTAGAACCTGAATCAAAATACTTTGATGATATATATGTTCAAGGATTCTCAACAAGTATGCCTCATGATGTTCAAGAAAAGATGGTTCATTCTTTGCCAGGATTAGAGAATGCAAAAATACTTAGATATGCTTATGCTATTGAATATGATGCAATTGATCCAAGAGACCTTTATCCATCACTAGAAACAAAAATAATAGAAAACTTATATACAGCAGGACAAATAAATGGTACTAGTGGATATGAAGAAGCTGCTTGCCAAGGGTTAATGGCAGGTATTAATGCTTCATTAAAGATTGAAGGTAAAGAGCCATTAATATTAGCTAGAGATGAAGCTTATATTGGTGTATTAATAGATGACTTAGTAACTAAGGGTGTTAGAGATCCATATAGATTACTTACTTCAAGAGCAGAATACAGATTACTTCTTAGAAGTGATAATGCAGATTTAAGACTTAGAAGACATGGATATGAAGTAGGTTTAATAGATAAGAAAAGATATAATAAATTAGTTAAAAAAGAAGAAAATATCAACAAGATAATTGAAGAACTACAAGAATTAACTATTAAAGCAGATAAGAAAATGTCTTTATATGAATATGTTAAGAGGGTAGAAAACTCAATCTTTGATATTGAAGATAAACTTACTAATAAATATGATTATTTAGAATTAGAACAAGCAGAAATAATCATTAAATATGATGGATATATTAAGAAAGCTAGAAAAGAAGCTGAAAAAATGCATAAATTAGAAAACAAAAAGATACCAGAGAATATCAATTATGATGATGTTCCAAATTTAGCTTCAGAAGCTAGAATAAAACTTAAAGAAGTAAGACCATTATCTTTAGGACAAGCCTTAAGAATAAGCGGTGTTAATCCATCAGATGTATCTATACTATCTGTATATATGAAGAGGTATTTCAATGACAATAGATAAATTAAAAGAATTATTAAGTGAAATAGGTATTACTCTTACTAAGAAACAAGGTAAACAATTACATAAGTATTATGACTTAGTAATAGAAGCTAATGAACACGTTAATTTAACTAGAATAACTGAAAAAGATGATTTTTATTTAAAACATTTCTATGATTCATTAACTCTAATTAAAGCAATAGATCTAAATCAAGAAATGTCTGTTTTAGACTTTGGAACAGGAGCTGGATTTCCTGGAATAGTTCTAAAGATTTGTTTCCCAAATCTAAATATTACTCTAGTAGATGCTTTAGAAAAAAGATGTAATTTCTTAAAAAAAGTAATTGAAGAATTAGAACTTACTGATATAGAAGTTATTCATACTAGAGGAGAAGACTATGCTAAAAGACATAGAGAAAAATATGATTTAGTAGTTTCTAGAGCAGTAGCAAACCTAAATACATTAGTAGAAATATGTTTACCAATGGTAAAAGTAAATGGATACTTCGTTGCTATGAAGGGAAATGCTGAAGATGAAGTAAAATCATCTATGAAAGCTATTGAACTTCTAGAATCTAGATTAGAAGACGTTATATCATTTAATTTACCTATTGAAGACTCTGTTAGAAACTTAGTTAAGATAAAGAAACTAGGAAAAAACAAAAGAATTTATCCTAGAAATTTTGATCAAATAAAAAAAAGACCATTGAAATAAATGGTCTTTTATAGTATTATTATATATAGAATAAAGAGGTGTGTATCATGACAAATATGTTAGATAAAGAAGTTATTGAAGTTGCATTAGATGATATTATTCCTAATAGGTTCCAACCAAGACTTGCATTTGATGAAGGTGCACTTAATGAACTTGCTAAATCTATTAAAGAACATGGAATAATTCAACCTTTAGTATTAAGAAAAATAGGTAATAAATATGAAATAATAGCCGGAGAAAGAAGATATAAAGCTGCTTATATAGCAGGTCTTAGAAAAGTACCAGCTGTTACAATAGATCTTAATGATAATGAATCAGCTGAAGTAGCTATTGTTGAAAATATTCAAAGAAAAGATTTATCTCCAATTGAAGAAGCTAAATCATACAAGAAATTACTTGAAAGAGGATATTTAACTCAAGAACAATTAGCAACTCGTATGGGTAAAACTCAAGCTACTATTTCAAATAAACTTAGATTACTTAATTTAAGTCCAAAAGTACAAGATGCACTTTTAAATAATAAAATATCTGAAAGACATGCTAGAAGTTTACTTAGAATAGAAGATAAATCTAAACAAGAAGAATTACTTGATAACATAATAGAAAATAGAATTAATGTTAAAGATACAGATGATATGATTAATGAAATGCTATCTACTCCAAAGGTAGAAGAAAAAGTATATTCTAATCCATATAATGAACCAGTTAAAGAAACAAAAGATGATGAATTTGATATTGATGCTATTATGGCTAGAATTCAAAAGAAAATTGATGATCTATCTAAAGATGATGACAATAGAGTAGTTCTAGAAAATAATGATCTTGAATATAGAGAACCAGTTAAACATAGAGGATTCTCATCTAGTTCAATTACATATGAAGAACCTGAATTACTTGAAGATAACACACTTAATATGATTGAAGATAAGCCTGATTCAGAATTAGCTGAAGCTAAGATTAGAGAACTTGTTAATGCTCTTAATAATCAAGGTGTTAAGATTACATATGACAAATTCAAATTTGATAATATTTCTCAGTTTGTAATCAAAGTAGTAGATAACAAATAAAAGAAGATGTAAATCTTCTTTTTTTATTATAAAAAACCTTGTAAATATGCGCATATATGATATACTTTTACTTGTAAAAGTGGTGATTTATGCTATGTTAGATATTTGTATTAAAAATGATGATGGAATAACTACTTATAAAGATATAGATTATACTAAAAAAGGTAATAAATTATTATTTAATACAAAAGATGATTCTTATGAGTTTATAATAGATAAAACTATTAAAATGATTAAAGAAAATAAAGATTCTAAAATTAGTATATTATTTGATAAAGATAAGAAAACAAGTGGTTTATATGAAATAAAAGATATAAATACTAGTTTTAATCTAAATATAGTAACAAATAACCTTGAAATAAATGAAAAATTAGTTATAATTGATTACGTGCTTTATATTGAAGAAGAAAAGACTGGTAATTTTAATATTAAGATAACCATAAAGGAGTAGAATATGACAGATATAAAACAAATTATTTCTTCATTAATTGAAAAAGAGATAAATATTGATGTATATGATTATATTAAAGAAATAGATGATCCTTCTAAAGGGGATTATGCTTTTCCATGCTTTAGTTTATCTAAAGAATTACATAAATCACCAGTAGATATAGCAAATGAATTAGTAGATAAAATAAATGATGATAGAATAGAAAAGATTGAAAGTGTTAATGGATATCTAAATTTCTTTATAAATAGAGAATACTTAGCTAAGTTAGTTCTTAGTGAATATGATAAAGATAAAGAAAACTATGGTAGAGAAAAACATACAGAGACTGTATTAATTGAATATTCATCTCCTAATGTATGTAAGCCATTCCATATTGGTCATATGAGAACTACATTAATAGGACATGCACTTTATAATATATATAAATTCTTAGGATATAATACAGTAGGTATTAATCACTTAGGAGATTATGGTACTCAATTTGGAAAATTAATTGAAGGCTATAAACTATGGGGTCATGAATATGATTTAAGTGAAAATGCTATTGATAAATTAGTAGAAATCTATGTAAGAATAAATGATTTATGTGCTAATGACGAAGAAGTACTTGAAAGATGTAGAGAGAACTTCAAAAAGTTAGAAGAAAAAGATCCTGAATGCGTAGCATTATGGGAAAAGTTTAAAGATTTAAGCTTAAAAGAATTTAATAAAACATATGATATGCTTGGTATTAAATTTGATTCTATTAGAGGAGAAGCTGCTTATGTAGATTCTATGGACGAAGTAATAGATATGTTAGCTAAGAAAAATGTATTATCAGTTTCTGAAGGAGCTACTATAGTAGATTTAACTAAAGAAGGAATAAAAGCTCCATGTATAGTTAAGAAAAGTGATGGAACAAGTATATATGCAACAAGAGATTTAGCTGCTATATTATATAGAGCAAGAACATATGATTATGATAAGAGTATTTATGTTACTGGTTATGAACAAGAACTTCATTTTAAACAGGTTTTTGCAGTAGCTAAATACCTCGATTTAGATAAAAAATATATTGATGGATTAGAACATGCTTCTTATGGATTATATTCCTTAAAAGAGGGTAGAATGTCTACTAGAAAAGGTAATTTCATTAAACTAGATGATGTTATTAATGAATCTATTACTAAAGCTAAAGAAATTATTTTAGAAAAGAATCCTGATTTAGAAGATATTGATGAAACCGCTAAAAAAGTTGGTATAGGAGCAGTAGTATTTAGTGATTTATATAATTCAAGAATTAAAGATGAAGTATTTGATTTAGATACTATGCTTAATTTCCAAGGTGAAACAAGCCCATATATTCAATATATGTATGTAAGAATTCAAAGTATACTAAATAAAACAGAAGGCAAAGTATTGATAAATGATGTTAGTTATGATAAATTAACTGATGGTTTATCTTATGAACTAATTAAAACATTATATGACTTTAATAGAATACTTAATGAAGCAGCTAAAAAGAAAGAACCATATATATTATCTAGATATTTAATTAAACTAGCTAATGAATATAGTTCATTCTATAGTAATAATAAAGTTTTAGATGACAATGATGAAATTAGAAAAACTAGATTATACTTAATTAGTATGGTCGGAGAAATATTAAAATCTGGTATGAATTTGCTTGGTATTGAAATGCCAAATAAAATGTAGGAGGACAAAATGAGTTTAAAAGAAAAAACAATCGAAGAATTAGAACAAATGAGTTATACTGATATAGCTTATGAAGTAATAAAGGAAAAGGGTAAGAAATTTAATACTCCTAACTTATTTAAGGAAGTATGTAAATTACTTAAATTAGATGATGCAGAATTTGAAGAAAAAATTGGTGATTTCTTTACTGCTTTAACAACAGATGGAAGATTTATATTAATAAATAGTTCTTTATGGGATTTAAAAGAAAACCATAAAGCTAATATAGTTGTTGATGATGAAGAAGAGGAAACAGAAGACGTAGAAAAATCAGAAGAAGATGAAGATGATGTAGTTAGTGATGATTTAGAAGATGACTATTCTGATGAAGCTACTGATGATTCTGATAATGATGAAGATGACTTCAATGATTTAACAATTATAGATGAAGAAGATTTAGACGAATAGGTGATAACTATGATAGAAAGACTAGAGACAATTTTAAATAGATATAATGAATTAAGTGCAGAACTTACTAAGATGGAAGTAATAAATGACGTTAAGCTAATGACTAGCTTATCTAAAGAAGCATCTAGTCTTGAAACTGTAGTTAATTTATATAAGAGATACAAAGAAGTATTAAAGAATTTAGAAGAAGCTAAAGAATTAGTTAATGATCCTGAAATGGCAGAACTTGCTAAAGAAGATTTAACTAATTTAGAAACTGAAAAAGAAGATTTAGAAAAGAAATTAGAAGTTGAATTAATACCAAAGGATCCTAATGATGATAAAAATATTATTGTTGAAATAAGAGGAGCTGCTGGTGGAGATGAAGCTAATATATTTGCTGGTGATCTATTTGAAATGTATAGTAGATATGCAGATAGCAAAGGTTGGAGAATTGAAATAACTAACGCTGAAGAAGGTACAGCTGGAGGATACTCTCAAATAGAATTCATGGTTAAGGGTGAAAATGTTTACTCTAAACTAAAATATGAATCTGGTGCTCATAGAGTTCAAAGGGTTCCAGTAACTGAATCACAAGGAAGAGTTCACACATCAACTGCAACAGTATTAGTTATGCCAGAAATGACAGATGTAGATGTTGAAATTAAAGAAGAAGACTTAAGAGTAGACGTTTATAGATCTTCAGGAGCAGGTGGTCAAGGTGTTAATACTACTGACTCTGCTGTAAGAATAACTCATATACCAACAGGTATAGTAGTTACTTGTCAAAATGAAAGAAGCCAACTTAAGAATAAAGAAAAAGCTTTAGAGATTTTAAAATCAAGAATATATGATGAAGAAGTTAGAAAACAAGAAGAGGCTGTTGGTTCTGAAAGAAGAAGTAAAATAGGTACTGGTGATAGATCTGAAAAGATTAGAACTTATAACTATCCTCAAAATAGAGTAACTGATCATAGAATTAATTTAACATTAATGCAACTAGATAGAATTATGCAAGGTGATTTAGATAAATTAATTGAAGCTTTAATCAATGAAGATCAAAGAAGAAAACTAGAAGGGGAAAATAATAACATATAATCTTATATGTTATTTTTTGTAAGATATGACTGATATAGAATATTTAAAAAAATATTATAATGGTGACATTAATGAAGCTTTAAAAAGATTAGAAGAAGGAGAACCAGTTCAATATATAGTAGGCAATGTAGATTTTATGGGTAATATAATAAATGTTAATCCATCAGTTTTAATACCTAGATTTGAAACAGAAGAATTAGTATCAGAAACAATAAAAAGAATTAAATCTACATTTACTAATAAAATAGATATATTGGATTTATGTACTGGATCTGGTTGTATAGCTATTTCTTTATCTAAAGAAGTAGATAGTAATATAGATGCTACTGATATATCAAAAGATGCCTTAGAAGTAGCTAAAAATAATTCTAAATTAAATAATACTAGTATTAATTTTGTTAATACTGATTTATACACTGGTATAAACAAAAAATATGATGTAATAATATCTAATCCACCATATATTTCAAAAGATGAAGAAATAATGGATATAGTTTATAAAAATGAACCTAATATTGCTTTATTTGCAGACAATAATGGATTAGAGTTCTATGAAAGAATATTAAAAGATATTAAATCTATATTAAAAGATAAATATATAATTGCTTTTGAAATAGGCATGACTCAATTTGATAGAATTAAGTCATTAAAAGATACTTATTTACCTGAAGCATCTATTGAATGTAAGAAGGATATGCAAGGTAGAGATAGAATGGTATTTATCTATAATTAATAATTGACTAATATAAATACATATATTATAATTTACTTACATTTTATAAGTAAAACTGATCAGGCCATTAGGAGCCGGGTTATAATATATAACAGTGGATAAACATCCATGGGACAGTGTAATTACATTGAACTAGGATGTTTTTTTGACCTTTAAAAGGAGAATAAAAATGGATAAAGATTTTAAAAGGACTGCTAATAAAGTTTCTATTATTTCAATTATAGCTAATACTTTTTTAGCAATATTTAAATTACTAGCAGGTATATTTGCTCATTCAAGTGCAATGATAAGTGATGCTATTCATTCAGCATCAGATGTATTTAGTTCATTTGTAGTTATTATTGGAATTAAACTATCATCAAAAGAACCAGATAAAGAACATCCATATGGACATGAAAGACTAGAATGTGTAGCTGCTATGATATTATCAGTAATACTGTTTATTACTGGAGCAGGAATCTTCTATAATGCACTTAAAAATATAATAACAGGGAACTATAATAGTATAGCTATTCCGGGTGTTCTAGCCTTAATAGCTGCTATAGTATCTATAGCTATTAAAGAAGCAATGTACTGGTATACAAGATATTATGCTAAAAAGATTGATTCAAGTGCTTTAATGGCAGATGCTTGGCATCATAGATCTGATGCTTTATCATCAGTAGGAGCCTTAATAGGTATATTCTTTGCAAGAATAGGTTACCCAATAATGGATTCTGTAGCAAGTATAATCATATTTATATTTATTGTTAAAGCATCTATTGATATATTTATTGATGCTACTAATAAAGTAGTAGATCATTCTTGTGATGAAGAATTAGAAAAAGAAATATATAATTATGTTATGAAGAATAAAGATGTTAAAGATATAGATCTTCTTAAAACCAGAATGTTTGGTAATAAAATATATGTAGACTTAGAAATATGTTTAGATGAAAAATTAACATTAAAAGAAGCTCATGATATAGCAGAGTCTCTTCACGATAAGTTAGAAAAGAAATTTGATAAAGTTAAACATGTAATGGTTCATGTTAATCCAGTAAGTAAAAAAGATATTAGCAAATAATATCTTTTTTTATGATATAATTATATTAGAGGTGAATAACATGGAATACGTAGATAACAAACTAAGAAGTATGTTTAGAACATCAGTAATAGTATCACTAGTTTTAATACTAGTAGGTATATTCTTAATAATATATCCTGAAACAACTTTATCATTCTTATCTTATGGATCAGGTATTATATTATTAATTACAGGTTTAATACCTACAATTAATTTCTTTATTAATAAAGAGAATCAAAAGTATTTAGATATTAGTTTTATATTTGGAATTATATTTATTATTGTAGGCATAGTAATAATTATTAATCCTAAAATAGTAGCATCTATAGTTCCATTATTAATAGGTATCTGGATGATTATAAA
>JAFXXX010000007.1 GCA_017542065.1 Bacilli bacterium
AATGTTTATGGATTCTTAGCTCAGTTGGTTAGAGCATCTGCCTTACAAGCAGGAGGTCGTAGGTTCGAGTCCCACAGAGTCCACCATGTGCCGAAATAGCTCAATTGGTAGAGCAACTGACTTGTAATCAGTAGGTTACGGGTTCAATTCCTGTTTTCGGCACCATTTTTTATGGGAAGATAGCGAAGTGGCTAAACGCGGCAGACTGTAAATCTGCTCCTTCGGGTTCGGTGGTTCGAATCCACCTCTTCCCACCATGGATTGCCTTGTAGCCAAGTGGTAAGGCATCAGACTTTGACTCTGACATGCGGTAGTTCGAATCTACCCAAGGCAGCCAATGTTTTTGTTATATGTCTCGTTAGCTCAGTCGGTAGAGCACTTGACTTTTAATCAAGGGGTCATGCGTTCAAGTCGCATACGAGACACCATTTTAAAAAATACTAGGTTTAACCTAGTTTTTTTGTTATTTGAAATATATAAAAAAAATGATATAATACTATTTAATTGGAGGAGGTATTATTTAAATAGGTCATTCTATTGTTATAATACCTTGATTGTTATTCTTTTATATTTTATAAAGAGGTAAATATGAATAGTATATATAATAATGTTGTAAAAAAATTATATTCAGAACCCGAATTGTATTTTGGTGAATTTAAAGATTACAAAGATGATGAATTTTTTTGGTCATGTATTGTTGATCAATATAAGCCAAAATCTATACTAGAAGTAGGAATTGGAAACGGAAGATTAGCAGGATTACTTCATGATATGGTTTCTAAATATGATGGAATAGATTTCTCTAAAGAAATAGTAAAATATTGTAAGAAGAATAAAAAGTTTGATAATACAAGTTTTTACTATGGTGATTTTAAAACAAAAAGATTAAATAAAAAATATGATTTAATTATTCTACCTTTTAATGTAATTAATCATTTCTATACATATGAAGATATTACATCTTTATTTAATAATATAAGAAATCATTGTAAAAAGAATACCATAATTATTATTGATACAATTAATCCTACTGTAAATGATTTGATTGATAATGAAAATTTTGTAAAAACAAATTCATTTATAATGAATGGTCAATGTATAGAAGTATTTGAAAATAGAAAATATGATATTATTAATTCAACATGTATTTATACAAAAAGATATGTTGTTGATGGCACTATAATAAATGAAAGTGTTTTACCAAACAGAATATTTTTACATCAAGAATTGGAAATGATTATTAAGAGTAATAGATTCAAGATTGAGAAAATTTATGGTGATTATAATTTAGAAGATTATAAAAATAATAGTAGAAAGCAAATCTATGTAATAAGGAGTAAATAGTAAAATGAAATTATCTAAGTATTTTAATCATATTGAAATGAATGAAAAATATGAGGCAGTTTTTAATTCTATTTTAATGCAAATAATATTTGTAGAAAAAGAAAAAATAGATGATATTATTAATTTTAAATTAAATGATGAAGAAACAAAACTTATGATTGAAAATGGTATTTATGAAACCACTTCTGATATGGAAGAAGTATATGAATCATTAAGAAGTAGTATAAAAACTCAAATTAGAATACCTAACATAATGTATCTTAATGTTTCTACTTTCTGTAATTTAGCATGCAAGTATTGTTTCATTGAAAGTAGTTCTATATCATGTCAAAAATATGAAAAAATGACAATTGAAACAGCTAAAATTGCTGTTGATAAATTTCTTTCTGAATTAGGTGAGAATATAAATTCTAAATCTCAAATAATTTTCTATGGTGGAGAACCATTAACTAATTTTGATGTTGTTAAAGAAACAGTTAAATATATTCAAGATGTTAAAAAATCAAATATTACAATTACTTTAATTACTAATGGTACACTTCTAACTAAAGAAATTATCAAATTTTTAATGGATAAACATGTTGGAATTGGTATTTCTATTGATGGACCTAAATTTATTAATGATAAGAATAGAATATTTAGATCTGAAAAAGGTAGTGTTTATGATAAAGCTATGGAATCCGTTAAACTTCTAAATGAAATGGATGCTAGTTATTGTGTTTCTGCTACAGTAACACCAGATGTTGTTGAACATGCTGAAGAGGTATATAGTTGGTTAATTGATAATAAGATTAAAAACGTATTCTGGAATTTATATCATTATTCTACAAAGACTTCTGATTGGGCAGAACATTACGAAAAAATGAGTGATTTTATTTTAAATTCATATAAAATATTAAAAGATAATAATATTGGTGAAGAAAAAGTATCTGAACAAATAGAAATGTTTTTAAATCAAACATTTAAATACCATAGCTGTGGAGCTGTAGGGTTAAATCAAATAACAGTAAAACCAAATGGTGATGTATGTATATGCCAAGGTGATTCTAGATCACAAAATAATATTGTTGGAAACATTGTTACTGATAATATAATAGATATATTAAATAATCCTATAAATGATTATTGGCTTAATATGTATACAATAGATAAGGAAGAATGTAAGTATTGTCCTGCTATTTCAATATGTGGTGGTGGATGTCCATTGCAGGCTGAAGCATTATTTGGAAATAGAACTGATATAGATGAGGCTTCTTGTATATATTATAAAAAATTATTTGAGTGGTTGATAAAACAATACTTTTATGTTACAATAGAAAACGATTAAGAAAGGAAGGCCGATTTATCATGATTTTAGCTGATAAACTAAAAGCTTTAGGTAAGTTAAAAAAAGATAAACATGTTGTTGCAAATCAATGTACTTGCAGTAACTGTAATTGCAATTGCAATTGTAGAATGTCTTTTGATAACAACTTAGGAAATTTGGCAAAAAAATACAGAAAAAACCTAGCTTAATTATGAAAAAGCTTATTCATTAAGCTTTTTTCTTTCTTCAGGGTATTAACAATATGAATAAAGCGTTGATTTACAACGCTTTTTTGTTATCAAAAAATTAAAAAAAGTGTTGCAAAATAAGAAAAAATATTATACAATTAAGTAGTCCAATGCAAATTGGCGCACGTGCTTTAGTGGCGGAATTGGTAGACGCACAGGACTTAAAATCCTGCGTGAGTCAAATCACGTGCCGGTTCAAGTCCGGCCTGAAGCACCACTTAATGGAGAAGTACCCAAGTCTGGCTGAAGGGACCGGTCTTGAAAACCGGGAGGTCGGGTAACCGGCGCAGGGGTTCGAATCCCTTCTTCTCCGCCATTTAAAATATTTGTTATATCGCGGGGTGGAGCAGTCTGGAAGCTCGTCGGGCTCATAACCCGAAGGTCGTTGGTTCAAATCCAACCCCCGCAACCAATTGGTTCCGTGGTGTAGTGGTTAACACGTCTGCCTGTCACGCAGAAGATCGAGGGTTCAAGTCCCTTCGGAACCGCCATTTTTTTATGTGGCTCTATAGCTCAGTAGGTAGAGCACAGGACTGAAAATCCTGGTGTCGGTGGTTCGATCCCACCTGGAGCCACCATTTTAATAATAAACTAGGGTATCCTAGTTTTTTATTTGTTATGATATAATTTATTTAGAGGTATTTATATGGATAGTAAAGATTTTATTAAAATAAATAAAGATGGATGGAATACACTTATTAGAAATGGTAAACCATTTTCTAATACAATACTTCCTGAATATGGACCATTCTTAAAAAGAAATGAAGATGATATTAAGCTAATGGATGTATCAGGAAAGAAAGTATTAGATTTTGGATGTGGTGAAGGAGAATCATTAGAGTATTTACTTAATAAAGGTGCTAGTGAAATATGGGGAATAGATATTTCAGAAGAGCAAATAAATAAAGCAAAAGAAAGATTCCCTATGTTTAGTGATAATTTTATTGTGTCTCCAATGGAAGATGATATAGATTTACCAAATAATTATTTTGATTATATTATTTCTATATTTAGTATTGGTTATACATCAGATTTAGAAAAGACATTTAGTAATGCATATAAATTATTAAATGATAATGGTGAACTAATAATAAGTTGGACTCACCCTTTCTATTACTGCCTTGATATAGAAGATAATAAAGTAGTAGTTAATAAATCATATTTTGATGAAAACAGTGAATTAATTACTAAAGGACCAGATAAAGTTTCACTTGCTCAAAAGAATCTAATGATTTCAACATTTATTAATACTGGTATTAAAACAGGTTTTTATGTTGATACTATGCTTGAAGAAGAAACTATTCCTAAAGAGGATGTAAATGGATATGTTAGTTCATTCTGGAGAAAAGAGAAAACTAGTAACTGTCCAAGTACTTTAATACTAAGATTTAAAAAACTAAAATAAGTAGTAATACTTATTTTTTCTTGCTTTATTATCAATATAGTATATAATATATAGCATATTTCAAAGGGGATGAAATTATGCCAACTGAACAAGAAATACATAATATGTTTATACCTAATATTGAGAATTCCATGAGAGATGTAAGAATGGCTAGAATGCTTTTTATAACTAAGAATGGTAAATTACATGCTGGAATCGCAGAACAATACATTGATAAAATGTCATATTATGTTAGTTTTTGCAGAGAAGATGCAAAAACATGGTCTGAAGATTTAAGAACAATGGTATACTGTACAGGACATGAAGAAGTTAATGATTCTGATGTGGAAGGTTTCCTAAAAGCATTTGAACTTGCAGGTCAAATAATGGAAGCAAATTCAAAGGGCGTAAGCAGATTGAAAATAAGAAAGATTTTAGAGTCTCAAAATATTGATGATGAGAGTTTAAAAAATCTATCAGTTGTTTTAGATAGATATGCTGAATATGGTCTTCCTGCTGAAGTATTTACTATTGGTGATGCTTTAATAAAAACCCTTAAAGCTAAGAAAGATAAAGAAAAACAAGAAAAGCAGTCATAAGACTGTTTTTTGTTTGACAATAAAGCTTTAAAAATGATAAAATATACTCACTTTTAGGAGAAATAAACATGGGAAATAATACAAGAATATTTGTTAGTTTTGAAGGTGTTGTAGCAAATAATACAAAATTTAGAAAAGAAATAATTGAATCATTACCTTCAGAAGTTCGTGTGGCATATAAAAGTGGCATTGCAAGGAATGAACAAGATTATTTAGAAAAAATAAATTGGTATAAAGAATATAAGAGATTAATAAACAAGGATTCTATGAGAGTTTTAGTTGGCTGTAGAGAAATGATCCCTGTAAGTAGATGTATATGTGAAGCTGAAAAGAAAGCAATTCAAAGAATTCTAGAAGAAAAGGGATATACTGATGAATTATATTCTATTATGTTAAAGAAAAGTGAATTTGAATTAACTGATAAAGAAGCTCCTGAACAACGTATTGAAGATATTTCACAAGGTGTGTTTGCTGTTACAGAAAATGCATTAGTTCATACAGATAAAAAAGTGTTGAGCAGTTGGTATCTTCATGGTGGAAAAGCATTTCAATTTGATCCATATGGTAAAGAAGATATCAGCACTTTAGAATCATCTGATGGGAAATCTGTTGTTAAGGTAGTTAAAACTCTTAGAATGGTTCCTATGGCGTTAGGTATATATAAAAGCAAAAAGTAGGCATTGCCTACTTTTTTATTGTTAAAAACCTGTTTTTGTTATATAATAATATATGTTTTAAAAAAACGGGGTGGTAATTTTGAAACTATTAGATAGTGAAATTAAGTGTGAAAAAGAATATCTTTCTACTGTGGAAAGTATTTTAAATGACGAAATTACTGAAATGACTGATGACGTTCAAAAGAAGATGTCAGAAGTTAATGATATTAAAAGACAAATATATGAAGAAAAGAATGATGATTCTTTATATGATCAAGATGCTATTAGAAATGTATATGCTGTTGAATCTAGAGTAGATCAAATTAATAAAAAGATTGATAAGATTGAATTATATAAAAGAGCAGCTTCTATACCATATTTTGGAAAGATTACATGTGATTTTAATAGTGATAAAGAAAATGTTTATATCGGTATAACATCTGTTGAAAAAGATAATAATTTCTATGTATATGATTGGAGAAGTCCTATTGCATCTTTATTCTATAATTATGAACTTGGTGAAGCTTCATATAAGATAGATACTAAAGAGATTAAATGTAATATTGATAGAAAAATACAATTTAAAATTAAAGATGGAGAACTTGTTAGATGTTTTGATTCATCTATTAATATAGATGATGAATATCTTCAAGAGATGTTATCTAATACTAATGATAAAAAGTTAACTAATATTATTAGTACTATTCAAAAAGAACAAAACTTAATTATTAGAAATGTCGATGATAAAAATTTATTAGTTCAAGGAACTGCTGGTTCTGGTAAAACAGTAGTGGCTCTTCATAGAATTGCTTATCTTCTTTATAGAGATGCTAAACTTGAATCTAAGAATATATTAATTATTTCACCAAATGAAATATTCTCTGATTATATATCAGATGTTCTTCCTGAACTTGGCGAAAAGAATACTAAATGTTTTACTTTAACTAGCTATTTAGAGAGTTATTTAAATTCATATAAGATTGAACCTTATGTTAAATATATTTCTAGGATAGAAGATGGAGACTCTAAAGATATATCAAAGAAATTAAATGTTTCTAAAGAGTTAAAAAGATTTGTCAAGAAGTATTATGGTTCATTTAACTTTACTAGAAAATTTACTATAGGAACAGAAACATTCTATGCCAGAGATATTAATTATATGTTTAATGAAAAATATAAGAGATTATGCATTAAAGATAGATTTAGAAGAATAGCAGAATTTATCTGTGATAACCTAGGTGTTAAGAATAAAGAATTCTATAACAAAGTTAAAAACTATTTAATTAGTAATAGTAATGTAAGTTTAGATGTATATGAAATATATAAAGAATTCTTAGAATCTCAAAACTTATCTTCATTCTTAATAGATAATGAAGTTATTAAATATGAAGATGTAATGAATATACTTAATTTATATTTCTATGTTATTGGAGTTAAGAAAGATTTATCTTTAAAACATGTTGTTATAGATGAAGCTCAAGATTATACATTAAGTGAAATAGATGTTATTAAGAAGATGTTCCCAGAAGCATCATTTACTATACTTGGTGATGATAATCAAAATATTAACTCATTTGATAAGAGTAAAATAATTGATTACAGTGAATTATTTAAATCATATAAATATATTGAATTAAATAAAACATATAGATCTACTGAGAAGATAGTAGAGTATTCAAATAAAATTCTTGGTCTTGATAATGTATGTGCTGTTAGAAATACTTTAGGAGACGATGTAGAAGTAATTAAACTATCTATTGATAACTTAAAGAAATGTATTAAGAATTCTAAATATAAGAAAACTGCGATTATTACAGATAATATGACTAAAGCAAGAAACCTATATAAAGAATTAAATGATAAAGATATTCAGTTAATAGATTTTGATACAGATACATTTGATAAGAATATATTTATTATTCCTTCTTATTTATCTAAAGGATTAGAGTTTGAATATGTAATTATATACAAAGAAGATGAATATAAGAATAAGAATTTATATTATGTATCATGTACTAGAGCGCAACAAAAATTAACAATATTAGAAAAATAAAAGATAGACTATTGTCTATCTCTTTTTTTTGGTATTAAATATCTTTTTGCTTTTGCTATTATAGATTCTTTAGGAGCAAATCTTGGATTTTTAATATACAGTGGATTACCATTTTTTTCCTTAAACAAAATATTAGAATAAGTATAATCTAATCCATGTTTAGTAATATTGATTGCTATATCAAAACCATCAGTTCTAGCACTAATCATAGTTACAGATCCACGTTCTAATCCAAATATATTGCATTCTACTTGTTCTTCTTTTCTAGCAATATATAAACAATCATTTTTATTATCATAGTATAAACTACATTTTAAACTAGCTAAAGCATTCTTTATATCGAAATCATCTTTGATTTTACGCATTATAATTTGCTCTTTGTTTTCTTTTAAACCCATACCGTCACCTTGATACAATTTATTATATCAAATTTTATAAAAAACACTATATTTTTTTTCTAAAATATAGTATACTTATTTATAGAAAGGAGATAGGGAATATGTATTCAAATGGTTATTATAATGGTTACGGAACTACTTCTGCTTATACTTCAGGAGCTGCTGCTGCTACTGGTTTAGCTGCAGGACTTGTAATTTTCTACATTTTAGAATATATTCTTCTATTTGCTTGGATTATTCTTTATTTCGTCGGAATGTGGAAAACATTCGTTAAGATGGGTCATAAAGGATACTTTGCATTAATCGAAGGATATAATGAAGTATTATTATTAGAAGCTGCTAACATGCCACTTTGGAACTACTTCATGATGATGATCCCAATTTATGGTATCGTTGTTATGATTAAACGTGGTATCGTAATCGCTAATAAATTTGGTAAGTCTACAGCAATCGGAGTTTTACTTGGTATTCCTGTAACTACACCAATAGCATTTATGATTCTTGGATTCTCTAAAGATGCTAAATATAAAGGCTAATTTAATTAGTCTTTTTATTTTACTTGTAATTCCTACTAAAATGGTATAGAATATATTTGGGTGATGAAAATGAGAATATCTTCGAAAGGAAAGTATGCTTTAGAATTAATGGTTTATTTAGGTAGAAACTATGGAAAAGGTAGTATTTCTATTAGTGAAATAACTGGTGATTCTTTTTCTATTAAGTATATGGAAAAGATAGCAGGTTTACTTAATAAAGCAGGATTAATTAAAAGTGAAAGAGGAGTAGAAGGTGGTTATAAGTTAGTTAAAGATCCATCTGAATATTCTATATTTGAAATACTTAATGCTGTTGAAGATAATCTAGCACCTATTAAGTGTGTATTAGATGATGATGCATGCAAAATAAAAATTACTTGTAAGACTTATCCTATATGGGATGAGTTATATGAAATAGAAGCTAAGTTTCTAAAAGATAAGAAACTTACAGATATTCTATAGGAGGTTATATGGAATTACTTAAAATTGATAATATTCATACTATTGCATCAGATGATGAAGATATGAATATATTAAAGGGACTTAATTTAACTATTAATACAGGTGAAATACATGTTATTATGGGTCCTAATGGAGCAGGTAAATCTACACTTGCTAATACTATATTAAATAGTCCTAAATATATAGTTAAAGAGGGTAATATATATTTTGAAGGACAAAATATAAATGATTTAAAAACTAACGAAAGAGCAAACTTAGGTATATTTATGTCATTTCAATCTCCAATCGAAATACCTGGTATATCAGTATCTAATTTTATTAAAAGTGCTCTTAATACTAAAGGAAAGGTTCAATTATATGAATATATAAAAGAACTAGAATCTACTATGGATGAGTTAAGTATTGATAAAGATAAAGAACATAGAGATTTAAATGTTGGTTTTTCTGGTGGAGAAAAGAAAAAGAATGAAATATTACAAATGTTAATGTTAAAACCTAAATTAGCTATACTAGATGAAATAGATTCAGGTCTAGATATAGATGCTATTAAAGTAGTTGCTAAAGGTATTAACATGTATAAGAATGATGATAATGCAATACTTATGATTACTCATTCATCTAGAATACTAGAAGAACTAGATAACTATATAGTTCACGTTTTAGTAAACGGTAAAATAGTTGATACTGGTGATAAATCTTTAGTTAAAGAAATAGAAGAAAACGGTTATAAAAAGTATTTAGGATAGGAGGTAACTATGAAAACACGTGTTGAAGAAGCAAACAAAAACATATATGACATAGTTACTGAAAACGAAACTGAGAAGACCGTTTTAGGTTTAACAGAGGAATCTATTAGAGAAATATCTAAATATAAAAATGAACCTGATTGGATCTTAGATATTAGATTAAAAGCTTTAAAGTGTTTTAATGAAGCTAAAGATCCTACATGGGGACCAGATTTATCAGATTTAGATTTATCTAAGATAAATACATATGTTAAACCAAAAACTAATATGTCAGATAAATGGGAAGATGTACCAGAAAATATCAAAGATATATTTGATAAACTAGGTATTCCAGAAGCTGAAAAGAAGTCTTTATCTGGAGCATCTGCTCAGTTTGATAGTGAAGTAGTATATCATAATGTTAATCATAAATTAGAAGGAACAGGAGCTATTTATTTAGACTTTGATAGTGCTATTAAAAAGTATCCTGAGCTAATAAAGGAATACTTTACTAAAGCAGTACCACTTAATGATCATAAATATATATCTTTACATTACGCATTATTTTCTGGTGGTTCTTTTGTTTATATTCCAAAAGGAGTAAAACTAGAGTTTCCTCTTCAATCATATTTTAGACTTAATTCAAAGGGTAGTGGCCAGTTTGAACATACCCTAATAATAGTAGATGAAGATGCTTCTTTAGAGTTTATTGAAGGATGTTCTGCTCCTGGATATAACTCAAATAATCTTCATGCAGGATGCGTTGAATTATTTGTTAAGAAGAATGGTTTTCTTAGATTTTCTACTATTGAAAACTGGTCTAAGAATATGTATAACTTAAACACTAAGAAATGCTTTGTAGAAGAAAATGGAAAAATAGAATGGGTAATGGGTTCATTTGGTTCTAAGATATCTATGCTATATCCAATGAATATATTAAATGGTAGAGGAGCTCAATGTGAATTTACTGGTATATCATTTGCAGGTAAAGGACAAAACTTAGATACAGGTATTAAAGTAATTCATAATGCTCCAAATACATCTTGTACAGTTAATTCTAAATCAATTTCAAAAGATGGAGGAATATGTACATTTAGATCTAATGTATTTGTAAGTAAGAATGCTAAAAATACTAAAGTAGTATTTGATTGTGCTTCACTAATGCTTGATTCAGAATCTAGAAGTGATACTATTCCAGTAGATAGAATAGAGAATAATGATACAATTTATTCACATGAAGCATCTATTGGCAAGATAGGCGAAGAAGAAATCTTCTATATAATGTCTAGAGGATTCTCTGAAGATGAAGCAAAGTCTTTAATAGTTAGAGGTTTTGCAGAACCAATATCAAAGAGTTTTCCTGTGGAATATGCAGTAGAAATGAATAGATTAATAGATCTAGAGTTAGAGGGGGCGATAGGATGAAATACATATTAAATGAGACTCCTATTAGGACTACTAATAGTTTTAGAATGAATAATATTACATTAGATTTAGAATTACCAACTTCCACTTCGTTTAAATCATTTAATGGTTATGAAGGTATTAGATATGAATATGATAAAGAAATAAAAAGTCCTCTAGGATTTACTACTAAAGGGACTTATGCTTACATAGATATAAATAAGAGTAAAGATATTACTCTTGAATGTAATTCAGGTATTATCTGTAATACTATTATTAATGTAGATAAGAATATAGATACTACTATTACAATTAAATATACTGGGGATAACTATAATATTCAAAATATAATAGTTAATGCTTCAGAGAATAGTAACATAACAATGAATTATATTAATATGTCTAATGCTATTTCCTTAATCAGTTTTGAAAACAAAGTAGAGGCAAATAGTACGGTAACACATAATCTATATGACTTAAGTGGAAACATAAGAGTATATAAATATAATAGTGATAATGCTGGTGACAATTCATCTAGTTATTTAAATAATATTTATTTAGCTGATAATCAAGAGATGCTTGATATGAACTATTATATTAGTCATAGAGGTAAATCATCTAATAGTAATATAAATGTAGTTGGTTTACTTGATGGAGAAGCTAAGAAGTCATTTAAAGGAACAATAGACTTTATTGAAGGATGCTCTAAATCAGTGGGAAAAGAAAAAGAAGAATCTATATGCTTATCTGATAAAGCAGTATCATCTTCTATGCCAGTTTTATTATGTCATGAAGAAGACGTTGAAGGTGCTCATGGAGTAGCTAACGGAAAAATAGATGAAGATACTTTATTCTATATTGAGAGTAGAGGTCTAAATAAAGAAGAATCTATAAACTTGATACTTCAATCTAAATTTAATAAATATATTGAATTAATTAAAGATGAAAGTATTAAAGAAGAAATTTGGAATTATATAAATAAAAGAGGTCAATAATGACCTCTTTTTAAAACGTTAATTTAATTCTTTTACCTTTAATTTCGATAAAACCTTCTTCTTTTAAATAACTTAGTTCTCTACTCATAGCAGATCTATCAACTCCAAGATAATCTGCTAGAGCCATGAAACTAAATGGTAAATAAATGTTATTTGAACCGCTTTTAGTTTTAGCAATAGAGAAGTATTCTAGTAATCTATTTCTAATAGTCTTCTTTGTTAGTATTTGTATTCTTTCATTCTTTTCGTTTAATTTATCGTTAATAATTAAGAATAAATTTTTAATGAATTGGTTGTAATAACCTTTTTCATTTTCACCAAATTCTTGTATTTGTTCTAAATCAAAGAATACTATTTTAGTTTCTTCTTTAACTAATACTTCATATTCAGAATCTTGTACGTAAATAGTTTTAATACTTAAAATATCATCTTCATATAACTCATCTATTATTAAACTAGTTCCATTAAGATTCTTTTTTATGATTTGTACATATCCACTAATAATAATACCAAGAGAGTTTCTATCCATTAACATCTTAGATAAATCTTCCCCCTTATTATAAGACATAATATGAGTATGGAATGCTTGAAATAACTTATATTTATTCTTTTCAGAAATTTTATCAAAAGGTTTTACCATGTTCGTCAACTCCTATGTAAAATTTTATCATATTTTGCATTTTGTTGCAACTGCAACATATCTACTAAATATGAAATATGGTAAAATAATTATAATGTGGGGAGGATAACTATGAAGATTATTAAAAGAGATGGACATATTGTTGATTATTGCCCAGAAAAAATTGAAATAGCTATTAGTAAAGCTAATGCTGATGTTCCTGAAGAAGATAGAGTTTCAGAAGCACAAATTAAGAATATTATTAAATATATTGAAGGTCTTAAAAAGAAAAGAATGTTAGTTGAAGACATTCAAGATATTATAGAAATGAGATTAATGGCTTTAGGTAAGTATTCTTTAGCTAAAGCATATATTACATATAGATATACAAGAGAGTTAGTTAGAAGAAGTAATACAACAGATAAATCTATTAAAGAATTAATTAATGGTGAGAATGAGTATTGGAATACTGAAAACTCACATAAGAATGCTATGGTAGTTACTACTCAAAGAGATTACTTAGCAGGTGTTACATCTACAGATATTACAAGAAGATTCCTTTTAACTGAAGATATAGTTAAAGCTCATGATGAAGGTATTATTCATTTCCATGATGCTGATTACTTTGCACAAAATGCTCTTCACAACTGTGATTTAATTAACTTAGATGATATGCTTCAAAATGGAACAGTATTAAATGGAATAATGATTGAAAAACCACATAAGTTTTTAACTGCTATGACTATAGCTACTCAAATAATTTTAGTAGTTACAGGTAGTCAATATGGTGGTTGTACTATTTCACTTACTCACTTAGCTCCATTTGTTAGATTAAGTTATAAAAAATATTTAAAGAAATATAAAGATAGAGGACTTTCTAAAGAAGACTGTGAAAAGTTTGCTAAAGAAGATACTAAAAAAGAAATATCTGATGGTGTACAAACATTCCAATATCAAGTTAACTCTATGGATAATATAAATGGTCAAATACCATTCCTAAGTGTAAATATGTATTTAGGTGAAACTGATGAATATAAAGAAGAACTTGCTATGATAATAGAAGAATTCTTAAATCAAAGATTACTTGGAATGAAAAATGAACAAGGTGTTTATATTACTCCTGCATTCCCTAAATTATTATATGTTTTAGAAGAAGATAATATTCATCCAAAGAGTAAATATTATTATTTAACTAAATTAGCAGCTAAATGTACTGCTAAAAGAATGGTTCCAGATTATATATCTGAAAAAGTAATGAAAGAACTTAAGAAAAATGAACTTGGAGATGGTGAATGCTATCCATGTATGGGATGTAGATCATTCTTAACTCCTGATAGATCTATTAGTTTAGGTAATATAGCTAATGCTAAAAACTATGTTGAAGGTAAAGGTAAATATTATGGTAGATTTAACCAAGGTGTTGTTACTCTTAATTTACCAGATGTTGCTTTATCCTCAGGAAAAGATATGGATCTTTTCTGGAAAATATTTGATGAGAGATTAGAGTTATGTCATAGAGCTCTTCAAATAAGACATAAAAGATTATCTAGAGCTACTTCTGATGTTGCACCAATTCTATGGCAACATGGAGCATTAGCAAGACTTGAAAAAGGTGAAAGTATTCATGAACTATTACATCATGGATATTCAACTATTTCTCTTGGTTATGCTGGATTATATGAATGTGTAAAATATATGACTGGTCATTCTCATACTGATAATGGTGAAGGTAAAGAATTTGGTTTACAAGTTATGAGACATATGAATGATATGTGTAAAAAATGGAGAGAAGAAGAGGATATAGATTATTCTGTTTATGGAACTCCTATTGAATCTACTACTTATAAGTTTGCTAAATGCTTAAGAGAAAGATTTGGTAAGATTAAAGGTATTACTGATAGAGATTATATTACTAATTCATATCATGTACCTGTATTTGAAGAAATAGATGCATTTACTAAATTAAAACTAGAAAGCGAATTCCAACAATTATCTCCAGGAGGAGCTATTTCATATGTTGAAACTCCAAATCTTGAAAATAACTTAGATGTAGTAATGAATTTAATTGAGTTTATTTATGATAATATTATGTATGCTGAATTAAATACTAAGTCTGATTATTGTGGAGCATGTGGATATACTGGTGAAATCTTAATTGATGATAATCTAGAATGGTATTGTCCTCAATGTGGTAATAGAGACCATAATACACTTAATGTTGCTAGAAGAACTTGTGGTTATATAGGTAATAATTTCTGGAATAAAGGAAGAACCCAAGAAATAAAAGAAAGAGTAATGCACGTAGATAATAAGGAAGCATAATGAGATACAATAGAATAAGAAAAATGGATATTTCAAATGGTCCTGGTATTAGGGTATCCATTTTTATGCAAGGTTGTGAGTTTCATTGTAAAGATTGTTTTAATCCTGAAACATGGGATTTTAAATGTGGAGAAGAATTTACTGATGAAACTATAGAAAAAGTATTAGATTTATGTAACCAAGATCATATAGTAGGTCTAACAATACTAGGAGGAGAACCAATGCATCCAGTTAATATTGAAGGAACTACTAAGCTTGCTAAAGAATTTAAAAAAAGATTTCCTAGGAAATCTTTGTGGGTTTGGACAGGATTCCTATATGAAGGAATAAAAGATAAAGAAGTTTTTAATTATATAGATGTCCTAGTAGATGGACAATTTAAAACTGAGTTATTTTCACCAAAACTTAGATGGAAAGGTTCATCTAATCAAAGAGTAATAGATATTAAAGAAACTATTAAAAACGGTAAAATAATAGAGTATAAAGATGAGGAATACTAATAGTATTCCTTTTTTGTATACATAGTGTATTTAAAATTGTATTTGAATAAATACTTTGATAAAATATAAGAAAGGAGATATAAAATATGGAACAAGATATTTATACAAATCAAGATCCTCTAGAAATAGAGATGGAAGCTGAAGACGGAGAAAAAGTTAGAGTTAAAATAGTTAGAATGTTTGAAGATAGTGGTAAAACATATGTAGTAGCAGACAACATGGATAATGAAGAAGAAGCATATATTTTACAAATTATTCCTCATGATGATGGTGATGAATTAGTTAGTATTGAATCTGAAGAAGAATTTAATAGATTAGCTAAGGTAGTAGAAAGCTTAGAGGACGAAGAAGAATAAAGACTCAGGTCTTTATTTTTTTTAGAAATATGTTGACATATAAAAAAATCTTATGTTATAATTTACTTGCTTGTTTGAAATGGGCCCTTAGCTCAGCTGGTAGAGCATCTCGCTTGCACCGAGAAGGTCAGGAGTTCGAACCCCCTAGGGTCCACCATTTGAAATGTAAAGAACCGTATGGTTCTTTTTTTATTTTCTATATACATGTTATAATTATATTAGGTGATAGTAATGAACGAATTTATGGATGTTGCAATTGATTTATCAGATGATAATTTTGATAAGAACTATGGAGGCCCTTTTGGATCTTGTGTAGTTAAAGATGGAAAGATAATTGGGAAGGGTATTAATAGAGTTATTAAAGATAATGATCCGACTGCTCATGCAGAAGTAATAGCTATTAGGAATGCATGTAAAACTCTTGGAACACATGATTTAACTGGATGTGAAATATATACATCATGTTATCCTTGTCCTATGTGTTTATCTGCCATAATATGGGCTAATATTAAAAAAGTATATTATGCTAATACTAAAGAAGATGCAGCTGATATAGGTTTTAGAGATGACTTTATATATGATTATTTAGAAAAGTTAACTAATAATATTCAAGATAAATCTGTTTTAAATTTAAAATCTATGAATAGAGAAGATGCTTTAGAAGTCTTTAAAAGATATGAAGAAGATAAAGATAAAATAGTTTACTAAAACTATTCTATAGTGTATAATTTAGTTAGGTGATAGTATATGCAATATTGGATGCAATATTTAGTTATAGGTTTTATACTTATATTTATATTATTAATAGTTTTAAAAGCTACTAAAAAAGATTTCCATGTAGAAGCTAATAAATTAGTAGATTATCTAGGTGGTAAAGATAATATTATTAGTATGGAAGTTAATATGTCTAGATTTAAAGTAACACTTAGAGATGTTTCTATAGTAAATAAAGAAGGCATACAAAAGATGGGTGCTAAAGGAATAGTAGAAATTGATAATCAATTAAAAATAATTCTTGGACCTAATGCTAAACAACTAGAAAAATATATAGATGATTTAAAAAAATAAAAATACATCAAATGATGTATTTTTTATTTTATTATTTTTTCTAGTATTACATATACTAAACTAAAACTATATGAGAATCCATTTAATAATAATGATAACTTATATGGACCTATAATACTTTTATTTAGTTTCTTAAAGTATGTTCCTTCGATTAATACTATAAATACTTCTAGAATAGGTACTATTCCGTAAAATACAATAGTATTATTCATATAATTATATAATATACTAACAATTATATTTAGAGGAACATTAGTTAATATATTTATTAAAGTAATCTTTAATAAATCTTTACCTCTAATACCTAATACTAAAGAAATAATTAATTCAATTAATAAAGTTAATAATAAACTTTCTAATATACTATTTAGCATGTTTCATTTTTATAATTAGAGTTACTAATACTCCTACAACTAATACTATAGCAACAGATATAATTATTGCTGGTACTACTGGAGTAGTAGATGGTCTTGCGATATCTAAAAACATATTTATCCTCCTATTTCTATTAATAATAATAATAATGTAATTAAAACTGGAATTACTATAACTATTACTACAGCTGTAATTACAATAACTAAAATCATATTTATTCTCCTATTTTTTCATATTTTTTCTTATTAATAATGTAACTAAAACTGCAATTACTAAAACTAATACTACAGATGTAATTATAATAATTAAAGTTTTAGGATCCCCGTCATTAACAGTAGGTGTAGTTCTTGGAAAATCTGGATCTACAACGTCTAAAAATCTAAACATAAATACCTCCTTATTTTTCTATCTTTACTAATATTATTGTACAAAGAATTGTTAAAATAGTAAATACTATACCATTTATGAGTAGTGAATCAATTGTAAATAAGAATGCTGGTAAGGCTCCTACAAATAAACCTATAGTAGTTAATCCGAATGCTATACCAGGACTCTTTTTAAGTCTTGATACTAATAATGCTAAAGTAACAGGCATAGTCATACTAAATAACATTATTCCAATTAATGATAGGTACATATTATGGTTACCAAATAGTAGAAAAGGTAATGCCAATACAGTACTAACTATTGATGCAATCTTTATATTTGTTTTATCTATTAAAAGACCTCCTAAAGCTTTACCAATACCCATAAAACAAAATAATAATATTGATTGTAATACGGTTTTATTCCATCCAGTAGGAATACCATAACTAGAATATGATCTAACTGCTACTACAAATACAGCTAATATAATTAATAGAGTAGTATTAACTTTAGTATTATCATATGAATATTCTTCAAGTTTATAGTCTTCATCTTTTCTAAATCTATATGCTATTACTGTAATTAATAAAGCAATTACATTAACAAGCATTATTAGTAATACACTTACATTGTTTTGATATAGAAGTCTACCTGTTATTATTCCAAAGGCTCCTCCTGCAACAAATAAACTACTTGGAAACATTTTGCCTTTAGAAGTTCTAAGTGTACTTTCTGCTCCTTCTACATGCACTAATGCATTACCAATAGTAAGTAAAGTAAATATAACATATACTGGTAAATTAAACTTTAAACTAATAAGAGCAAATAAAGTTAAAACAAGTCCAATAGCACCAATATTAACTTTTCTATACTTATCACTAAATGCTCCAATTAAACCTTGTGGAACAAATGCAAATAAATCATACATTAATGCAATTACAGGAAACATATTACTACTTGTATAAGCTGCTAATGTATAAAAGCATGTTACTTCTAATATAAAGTGAACTAAACAAAATAATATTCCTATTAAATATCCTTTTTTCATATTATTACCTCTAATATAATTATAACAAAAAAATACATCATTTAGATGTATTTTTAATTTTGTATACATTTATAGATGGAATACTATTTAATCTAAATTTAAAAGTATCAGAGCCAAATCCATTACTTATATATAGATTAGTATCATTAGTCTTATAATGACCTTTATAATACATTTTAGAACCCTTTTTAAGTAGTAATCTATCTATTCCATGAATATTTATTTGATTATATAATGAATGACCTGCAAATACATAATTATAGTTTAAATGATCTATCTTATCCATAGTATCTGGAGTATGCATTATATTAATCTTAAATCCATCATAATGAATATCATCTAAGAAAGTTAATCTAGAATTATATTTAATACCACTAATTAATATAGAATCCGCATCTTCATTATATAGTATTTTATAATCATCGTTTAATGATACAAATCCAGCATTAGCCATTAAAGTATCATAACTTTCAAACTTAGTATCATTATCACCACTAACATAGTATTTACCATACTTAGCTTTTATCTTAGATAATTCTTCTTCTAATTCATTAATAGCTTTCTCATCTAAAGAAGTTTCTTCATATACAAGGTCTCCTGTATATATAACTATATCTCCTTTTTTATCATTAATAGTATTAACAATCTTTTTTACAGATTCTATATCAGTAGTACTACCATATAGTATATCAGTAAAATGAACTATCTTTAATGTTCCAAAAGATTTATTAAGATTATTATCTTCAATATTTATTTCATTTACTAACATAAAACTAGGTTCTATAAATCTACCATAAACAATAATAAATGAAATAATTACTATAAGTATGAATATAAATATTCTAAGCTTATGACTTTTTTTCTCTTCTAATTCTTCTTCTATTCTTTTTTTCATATTAACCCCTCATTACTAATTGTAATATAAGTAATATAGTATTATGCATTAAATGAAATTGTATTGTAGCAAATATATTGTCTGTTTTAATATATATATAACCAAATGATAATCCTACTACCATATATGGTATACCCATTAAAATATCATGAAATGATGCATCTAAAGTTACTACATGTACTAACCCAAATATAATTGCACTAATTAAAATATATGCTATTTTAACTATTTTATCATTACCCATAATTATTTTTCTTATACATTTTCTAAATAAAATTTCCTCTACAAAAGGTGCATATAAAATAGTAGATATAGTCATATAAACAGGTAATCTTTTAATTAACTCTCTAACTAATTCTTCATTTGCACTAGTACTCATATTAGTTATTTTAGATAATACTACATTAAGTACTCCCATAACTAATACAGAACCAATAAATAATCCTACATATTTAAAGAACCATTTTCCTTTATTATTAATAAACTCTTTAAACTCTTTTATTAATTCATTTTTATATATTAAAAATAATACTCCCATGAATAATAGATCTACTACTATTAAAACTATATTTAATGGTATAGGACTTAAATTATCAATATCTATATTACATAAGTTAAGTATTTCACTAATTAATGGACTAAATAAAAAATATAATAGGAATGCTAAAAGTGCTATAAATATATCTTTATATTTTTTCATAAGTACCTACTTTCATATCTAATTATATCATTTTTCCTTATATTATTAAACAAAAAGTGTTTACATTATGTATATTCTTTGCTATAATCATTTGTAACAACGAAGAAGAGTGAGGTGATCCTCACTCTTTAATATTGTATGGAGGAAATATGCTAGAAAAGGTTAAAAGTCTAATTGAAGAACCATTATCAAAAGAAAACATTGAAGTAGTTAGTGTTACTTTTGAAGATATTGATGGAGCAAAAAATTTAGTTATAGTAATTGATACTAAACCATATGTTGATTTAAATACTTGTGTTAAGGCAACTCATATTATTAATCCTATTCTTGATGAAGCGGATTTAATTGAAGAAAGTTACATACTTAATGTATGTTCGAAGGGAGAAGATGAATAATGAATGGTAAAGAATTATTAAAAGCATTAGCAGTTCTATCTGAAGAAAAAGGTTTATCAGAAGATGAATTATTATCTTATACTGAAGCTGCTTTAAATGCTGCTTATAAAAGAGAATATAATGCTACTAATAGTAAAGTAGTTATTGATAAGAATACTGGAGATATTAAAGTATTTTCTTATAAAAAGATAGTTGAAGAAATTAATCCAGAGGAAGATGAAGATTCACAAGTATTATTAGAAGAACTTGGTGATAATAAAGAAGGATTAAAAGTTGGAGACGAAATAGAAGAAGAGGTTACTCCTAAAGATTTTGGTAGAGTAGCTGCTGGAGCCGCAAAACAAGTATTAGTACAAAAAGTTAGAGAAGCTGAAAGAGAAAGTATCATGGAAGAATTCAAAGATAAAGAAGGAGAATTACTTGTTGGTACATTATCTAGAGAAGATGTTTCTAATTATTATGTAGATCTTGGTAAAGCACATGGAATACTTCCAAAGAAAGAAATTATTCCTGGTGAAGAACTTACTATGGGTTCATCTATAAAAGTATATGTTACTAAGATTGAAGAAGGACAAAAAGGTGGTCCTGTTATATTCTTATCTAGAACTCATTATGGCTTTGTTAAGAGATTATTAGAAGTTGAAATACCAGAATTATCAGATGGTATAGTAATGCTTTATTCTATAGCTAGAGATCCAGGATCAAGAAGTAAGATAGCTGTTTATTCAGAAAATGATAAAGTAGATGCTATTGGAGCTTGTATTGGTGAAAAAGGTATTAGAATTAATAATATTTCTAAAGAATTAAATGGTGAAAAAATAGACGTTGTTAAATATGATACTGATTTAGTTCAATTTATTAAAAATGCATTAAGTCCTGCAAAAGAAGTTGAAGTATATATTGTTGATAAAAAGGATAAGAGAGCTATTGCAGTAGCTGAAGGAGATAATCTTTCACTAGCAATTGGTAAAAAGGGACAAAATGTTAAATTAGCAGCTAGACTTACTAAATGTAAGATTGATGTTATGACTAAAGAGCAAGTAGAAGAAGAAGGAATTAACCTTTATAAATACTACGAAGTAGAGGAAGAAGAATCTACTGAAGAATAAGGAGGTAACAATGAAGAAAGTGCCACTTAGAACTTGTGTAATAACAAGAGAAAAACTAGAAAAGAAAGATCTAGTTAGAGTAGTTAAGAATAACGAAGGGGAAGTTTTCGTTGATGAGACTGGAAGAGCTAATGGTAGAGGAGCTTATATCAAAAAAGATTTAGAAGTACTTGATAAAGCAATTAAGACTGGTGCTCTTGAAAGACATTTAGAATGTAAAATACCTAACGAGATATATGATGAATTAAAAAATATTATAGAAGGGTAGTGATTATTATGATGAGCGTAAAAGAATATGCTTTAGATATTAATAGATCAGTTGAAGAAATAATTAAGAAAGCAAATGAACTTGGATACACTGTTAGTAATGAAGATGATATCTTAAGTGAAGATGCTGTTATAGACTTAGATACTGTTTTAACTATGAATAATGCTGAAGAAGTAGAACCTGATGAAGAAAAAGTATACATGGAAGAAAACAGTGAAGAAAAAGACTACGAATTAGAAGATGAATTAGATGATAAAGCTGAAGTATTAGCTAGTGCCTCAAATCTTAAATTTAAAGATGAAGGAAAAGTTCAAAAAGTTAAGAAGAAAGCTGTTGAACAAGAAGATATTAGTGCTAAGAAAAAAGCTATGTATAAAAATAAAACTAAACTTCAAGAAAATGTTGGATCAGCTGATGATAACACTATAGTTTATGAAGAAAATATGACTGTTAGTACTCTAGCTGAAAAGTTAAATGTTCCAGCAGTAGAAATCATTAAGAAATTAATGAGTCTTGGAGTAATGGCAAGTTTAAATAATACAGTTAGTTTTGATGATGCAGAACTTGTTTGTATAGATTACGATAAAACACTTAAGAGTTTTGAATCACAAGATATAACTAACTTTGAAAAATTAGAAATAACTGATGATGCAAAAGATCTAGAATTAAGAGCTCCTGTAATAACTATTATGGGACACGTTGACCATGGTAAAACTTCATTATTAGACTATATTAGAAATAGTTCTATTATTGAAGGAGAATTTGGTGGAATCACTCAACATATTGGAGCTTACCAAATAGATCATAATGGTAAAAAATTAACATTTATAGATACTCCTGGACATGCTGCATTTACAGAAATGAGAGCAAGAGGAGCTTCTATTACAGATATAGTTATTATTATAGTAGCTGCTGATGATGGTGTTATGCCTCAAACAATTGAAGCTATAGACCATGCTAAAGCTGCTAATGTACCTATAGTAGTAGCAGTTAATAAAATAGATAAACCAGATGCTAATCCAGAAAGAGTAATCGAAGAAGTATCTAAACAAGGTTTAATTCCAGAAGCTTGGGGTGGAGATACTGTTTATGTACCTATATCTGCTAAGACTGGTGAAGGAGTAGATAAACTTCTTGAAAATATTGAATTAATTGCAGAAGTAAGAGAATTAAAAGCTAATCCAAATAGATATGCTTTAGGTACAGTTCTAGAATCTAGACTAGATAAAAACTATGGACCAACAGCTACATTATTAGTTCAAAATGGAACACTTAGAATTGGTGACCCAGTAGTAGTTGGTACTTCATTTGGTAGAGTTAGAACTCTTAAAAATGATTTAGGAAATGAAATAGTTGAAGCTTTACCTTCTACTCCAGTAGAGGTAACAGGACTATCTGATGTTCCTACAGCAGGTGATAGATTTATGGCTTACTCAAACGAAAAAGAAGCTAAAGCTATCGCTGAAAATAGAAAAGAAAAAGAAAAACTTAAGAAAGATAAATCTGGTTCTGCAGTTTCTTTAGATGATATCTTTAATAGAATTAAAGAAGGTGCTAAAGAAATCAATGTTGTTTTAAAAACAGACGTTAATGGTACTGAAGAAGCAGTTAAGAATGCTTTAACTAAAGTTAAAGTTGAAGATGTTTCAGTTAATGTAATAAGAAGTGGTGTAGGAGCTATTACTGAAAGTGATATAGTTCTAGCTTCAGCATCTGATGCTATAGTAATTGGTTTCAATGTTAGACCTGATACTAAAGTAACTGAAATAGCTAAATCTTATGGTGTTGATATTAGATTATATAACGTAATTTATAAACTAGTTGAAGAACTAGAAGACGCTATGAAGGGTATGCTTGATCCAGAATATGAAGAAGTAGTTATTGGATCTGCTAAAGTGCTTCAATTATTTAAGTTCTCTAAAGTTGGAACTATCGCAGGTTCTAAAGTAGATACAGGCGTTATTAAGAGTAATGCTAAAGCTAGACTTATTCGTGATGGTGTAGTTGTATACGATGGAGAAATAAATAGTTTACAAAGAGAAAAAGATAATGTTAAAGAAGTTAAGAAAGGTTTCGAATGTGGTATTACACTTGAAAACTATTCTGATATTAAAGTAAATGATGTAATCGAAGCATATGAAATGCAAGAGGTAAAAAGATAATGAGTATACATACTAAAAGATTAGAAGGTATGCTTATTAGAGAAATAAGTGATATTCTTATGACTGAAGCTAAAGATGAAGATCTAAAGTTTGTTACAATTACTTCTATGAACTTAGCTAATGATTTATCATATGCTAAAGTATACTTTCAAACATTAAATGAAGATAAAGAAAAAATAACTAAAGAATTAAATGATGCATCTGGCTTTATTAGAGCAATTCTTAAAAAAAGAAAACTAGATATTAGAATTATGCCAGAACTTAAATTCATCTATGATGATTCAATGGAATATGGTAATAATATTGATAGTTTAATAGACAAAATAAAAAAAGAAGATTAAATCTTCTTTTTTTTATTACTCAAATACTCTTACTATTGCTTTAATATTCTTTTTAAATATAAATACTTCAATTATATCTACAATTGCAAATAATATAAATGATATACCAAGCATAAATATAGTAATATTACTAATTGATAAATAAACAATTAGATATAAACCAATTACTATAGTTGCTAAAGATAATACATAAGTTGGAACCCAAGCTTTATTATTAGTATCTTTTAATGCTAAACTCATTCTAAGTTTAAATGTAGAACTGATAATAAACCAAAGACCAATTATAATTGGTAATACAATCATAGATTCTCTATTAATAGCAATTATTACACCAAGTATTATAGATAATAAACCAGATGTAAATCCGTCAAAGAAATAAAATGGTTTAAATGCTTTATAATCATCAATCATATTAGCACCACCATAGAAAATGAATATACCTGCTGTTATTAAAGCTAATCTATCAATTTTATTATTTCTAAGAATAAACATAGTTATTCCAAGAATTATAAACCAGACTGAAGTTATAAATGAAATATTCATCATTTTAGAGAATTTGCTCTTCATACAATCCCCTCCTATTATATTTTAATTTTATTAAAAAATATTTTAAAAGTCAATGGTAGTTCTCTTGTAAAGAGTTAATAAAATGTATATGAGTAATACATATTTAGATCACAATTATTATTTAAATAATAGAAAAAGATTTAATATATTTTTTAATATATATTTAAGGTATAAGATAGATAAGAATAATGAATTATTTATTAAAAATAATATCAAGTTTTTAGATGATAAATTAAACTATTATCAAAAGAAATCTATTTTAATAGATGATAATATTCTTTTAGTAGCAGGAGCAGGTTCAGGTAAAACTACTACTATTATTAATAAGATTAATTATCTTATCGAAGATAAACATATAAATGGGAAAGATATTCTTTGTTTATCATTTACTAGTAATACTGTGGAAGAATTAAAAAAGAAGATTAAATATGATATAGATATTTATACATTTCATAAATTAGCATTAGAGTTATTAAATGATCATAATATTTATTATGGTATATCATCTGATTATCTAGAGTATATTATCAATGAATTAACATATAAATATGATTTAGATTATATTAGGAAAGTTATACTTTCATTTATTAATATGTATAAACAAAAAAATATTCATGATAATAAATTACAAAGATTATCTAATAAGAATAATTTATTAAAGTTAATAAATGAAATATATATTATTTATCAAAATGAATTAAACTCCCAAGGTTTACTAGATTTTAATGATATGATTAATAAGTGCATAAATGTAATAAATGATAAGGGACTAAAGAGATTTTATAAATATATAATCATTGATGAATACCAAGATATTTCATTTGAAAGATATAAGTTAATAAAAACAATTAAGGATATTTGTAATAGTAAAGTATTTGCAGTCGGTGATGATTATCAATCTATATATGCTTTTTCTGGTTCTGATATTAATATGTTTTTATATTTTAAAAAATACTTTGGATATTCAAAAATAATTAAACTAAGACATACTTATAGAAATAGTTTAGAATTATCTAATGTTTCAACAAGATTTATCTTAAAAAATCTTAAACAAACAAGAAAAAGAATAATATCAGATAAACATAATTCTAAACCAATAAAGATTATCTATTACAACCATAACGAAGATATTCTTTTAAAAAGATTTCTTGATACGGTAAATACTGATATAACAATTCTTATCAGAAATAATAAAGATATTAACAGTATTAAATGTCCAGAAATTGATATTACTTCAGAAGAAATAGTATATAAAGGTAAACATATTAAATATATGACTGTTCATAAGTCTAAAGGATTAGAATTTGAAAATGTAGTTATATTAAATATGGAAGATTCATATCTTGGATTTCCAAATAAAATGAAAAATCATAAGATATTTAAATATATAAACGTTAAAGATAATTCTATATTTGAAGAGAGAAGACTCTTTTATGTAGCACTTACTAGATCTAAAAATAATGTATATCTTTTTACTAATAAAAATAAGCCATCTATATTTGTTAGAGAACTCTTATTAGATAGTAAAAAGTATATTGAATTTATTTCTTTATAAATGGTATAATTAACTTGGTGATAGTATGGATAATTTAAAGAAATGCGTGCTTATACACAATAGTAAAAGTGGAATTGGAGTAAATAAAATTCCATATGAAAGAGTTATGGATATTGCATATTCTTATGGGTATTCCATGATTATAGAAAAAACTAGAAGAAAAGGACATGCTGCTGATTTAGTAAGAGAATTACCCGATGATGTAGATTTAGTTATAGCTGCTGGTGGAGATGGAACATTTAATGAAGCCGTTACTGGTAATCTTCAAAGAAAGAAGAAACTAGTATTATCACATCTTCCTATAGGAACTACTAATGATGTTGGAACTATGTATGGTTTTTCTAAGAATATAGAAGTAGACCTTGAATGGATCTTTACAGGTGTTAAGAAAAATATAGATGTTATTATGGTTAATGGAACTCCATTTGTTTATTGTGCAGCCTATGGAAATCTAGTAAATATTTCATATGAGACTCCAAGAAAACTAAAAGAGTTTTTAGGAAGAATAGGATACTTTTTATTTGCTACTAAGGAAATAAATGAAGAAATCAAAACTAATCATTTAAAGATTACTCAAAATGGTAAAACACATGAAGGTGATTATTCATTTATGTTTATTACTAATAGTTCTAGAGTAGCAGGTGTTAATAATTTATATCCTGATGCTAAACTTGATGATAATAAATTTGAAGTACTTCTTTGTAAATTAACTTCTAAACCTGCTATAGTTAAATCATTATTCTATTTAAAGAATACAAATGATTTAAATAATATTCCTGGATGTGAATATTATAGATTATCAGAATTAACTATAGAGTTTGAAAATACACCAAGTAAGTCTTGGGGTGTTGATGGTGAAGAATTAAAATCAAAAGAAAAAGTATTCCATTTTACTGTTAATAAAGATTTATATGCTGTACTACCAGAATATAATGTTAATAAATTATTTATAGAAACAAAAGATAATGAATAGAAGGTGATGATATGAATTTAACTAATTACGATTTAGTTATTACTAGTAATTCTAATAAAAAAAGAATTCTAAGAAAACTAAATGAAGAGAAAAAATTAGTTAATGTTAAATTCATGTCATTAGATGAACTTCTAAGTTCATTATCTTTTTCTTTTGACCAAAAATCTATTTATCATGTTATGAAACAATATGATATTAAATATGATAATGCTAAGGTTTATTTAGATAATATTAGATATGTATCTGATAAACTTAATAACGATAAGATGAATAAGTTAAGAGAAATAAAAGAACTTGTTAAAGATGATTTAATCATTGATGATGATTTTAAAAAATATATTAAAGATAAAAAAGTATGTATATATGGTTATGATTACATAACTAATTATCAAAAGAGTGTTATAGAAGGTATTAATTATAAGGTAGTTAATAATCCTGTGGATAGTAATTCTCATAATATTTATGGGTTTAATAAAATAGATGATGAAATAGTATTTGTTTTATCAAGTATTAATAGATTAATTAGAGATGGAATAGATATTAACAAGATTAAGCTAATAAATGTAACAGATGATTATTTATTTAGATTAAAATTTATTTCAAATTTATTTAATATAAGAATTAATTTTAATGAAAGTAAAACTATCTATGAAACATTAGAGTTTAATAATTTACTTAATAGTTATACACAAGATATTGAATTAAAAAGTAATAACAAAGATATTCTAAATAGATTTGTATCTATAGTTAATAAGTATAGTTTTATTGATGATAAAGATGAACAAATATCTATGATTATTAATGAAGCTAAAAACTCTAAAATAAACTCTGATGAATATGAAAATTCTGTGGATATTATTAATATTTCTGAATTAGAAGACGATGAGTATGGTTTCTATTTAGGATTCACTGAAGAATCAGCATACATTAAATATAAAGATGAAGATTTCTTTAGTGATAAAGAAAAGAAGATTCTTGGATTTGAGACTTCTGATGAATTAAATAAGATTATGAAAGAGAATCTAATTAAGTCTATTAAGTCTGCTAAGAACTTAACAATTACATATTCATTAGCATCAACATTTAATATATATTATCCATCTAGCTTAATAGATGAACTAGGTTATGTTGTAATTAAAGATGAAAAGTATGATTATGCTTGTTCAAATTTATATAACAGTTTACTTCTATATAAAGATATAGATAAATATATTAAATATGGAGATATTACATCAGAACTTGAATTATTATTCTCTAATTATGAATATAGTGATCCATTTGATAATTCGTTCAAAGGAATTAATTCAAATAAATTAATTAAATATATTGATAACTTATCACTTAGTTATTCATCACTTAATAAGTATTATGAATGCAAGTTTAAATATTACTTAGAAAATATATTGAAGATAACTGAGGATGAAGAAACTAATGCGATTGTTATTGGAAATTTATTCCATGAAGTATTATCTAAGATGAGTAATCCTTCATTTGATTTTGATAAAGAATATGAAGAATCAACTAAAGAATTAGAAATGACTAATAAAGATAAATTCTTTATTAATAAATTAAAAGAAGAATTAAGATTTGTAATTAATACTATAAATAAACAATATAAATATATGTCATTTGATAAGTCTATCGAAGAAGAAAGAGTAGCTATCAATTTTGATAAAACTATTAAGATTACATTTAAAGGATTCATTGATAAAGCTCTTTATAAAGAAGAAGATGGAAAAATATATATGATAATTATTGATTACAAGACAGGTGATACTAAACTTGATTTAAATAATAATTATTATGGATTAAATCTTCAATTACCTGTATATCTATATTTATCAGATCATATTAATAATTTAGATAATGTTGAGGTACTTGGCTTCTATATTCAAAGAATATTAAATGGCGTAATTACTCAGGATAAGAATAAGAAACTTGATGATATTAGAAAAGAGAATTTAAAACTTCAAGGTTATACTATTTCAAATACTGAAAAGACTAAATTAGTAGATAGTAGTTATGAAAAAAGTGAAATAATTAAATCTTTAGGTTTAACTCAATCAGGTAGTTTCTATTCATATTCAAAAGTATTATCTGAAGTAGAAATGAATAACTTAAAGACTCTAGTTGAATCAAAAATAAATGAAATGATTGAAGGAATATTATCTGCATCATTTGAAATTGATCCAAAGAAATTAGATGATGAAGATATGTCATGTAAGTATTGTAAATATAAAGATATATGCTTTAAAAAAGAAAAAGATTATAAGAAATTAGATAAAAAAGATTATAAAGAATTTTTAAATTAGGAGGTGATTATTATGCCAGTATGGACAGATGAACAATTATCTGCGATTAATGAAGAAAACAAAAATATTATTGTATCTGCAGGAGCAGGCTCAGGTAAGACTGCTGTTTTAACTACGCGTGTTATTAGAAAAATAAAAGCTGGCACAAGAATCAATGAACTTCTAATTCTAACATTTACTAATATGGCAGCTAAAGAGATGAAAGAAAGAATAAAGAGTAAATTAAAAGATGAAGGATTAATGGATGAATATAATTTAATTGATTCATCTTATATAACTACTTTTGATAGTTTCTCTTTAACTGTAGTTAAAAAGTATCATTACTTGATGGATGTTAGCAAAAATATAAATGTATTAGATAATTCAGTTTTATTAATTAAACAAAAAGAAATATTAGAAAAAATATTTGATGAATTATATGAAAAAGAAGATGAAGACTTTATTCATTTAATAAATGATTTTTGTATGAAGGATGATAAAAATATTTCAAAACTAATATTAGATCTATCATCTAAACTAGATTTAATTCCTGATAAAAAATCATTTTTAAATAGTTATTTAGATAACTATTATACTGAGGATAATTATAAGAGATTAACTGATTCATATATAAGTATTATACACAGTAAATTAGAAGCGTTAGGGAACTTCTTAGAAGAAATCTCATATCAATGTGAACCAGAAAAGTATGAAGAAGTTTTAGGACATTATAGTAATCTACTTATTGCTTCATCTTATGAAGATATAAGAGTTAAAGCTGCATTTAAAACACCTAGTATAAGTGGTCTTAGTGAAGAAGCAAAAACTATTAAAACTAAGATTAATGATTGTTGTAATGAAATCAAAGAACTATGTTCTTATAACACTATAGATGAAATGATTGATGAAATTAAGAATACATATTCTTATGTTAAATCAATTATTAGTATTATCTTAAAACTTGATGAAGAAATAGATAAATACAAATTTGAAAATGATTTATATACTTTTAATGATATAGAAAAATTAGCTATTAGAATTGTTAAAGAAAATCCTGATGTAAGAGAAGAATTAAAAAATAGCTTTAAAGAAATAATGATAGATGAGTATCAAGATACTAATAATCTTCAAGAAGAATTTATTTCTTTAATTGAAAATAATAATGTATATATGGTTGGAGATATTAAACAATCTATATATAGATTTAGAAATGCTAATCCAAATATATTTAGAAATAAATATGAAAGATATAAAGATAATAATGGTGGAATGAAAATTGATTTAAATAAAAACTTTAGATCAAGAGAAGAAACTCTAACTAATATTAATTTAATATTTAATCTAGTAATGGATAATATATTTGGTGGTACTAATTATTTAGAAAACCAATTAATGTTTGGTAATAAATTATATTCTGAAAATAGATTAGATAATCAAAATAATAATTTTGAAATATATAATTATGATTATAAAAAAGAACTTGGATTTAAGAGAGAAGAATATGAAGCATTTATTATTGCTAAAGATATTAAATCTAAAGTTGATTCTAAATATCAAATATTTGATAAAGATAATAATATACTTAGAGATGCTGAATATAAAGACTTTGTTATTTTAATGGATAGAGGTACTACCTTTAATACATATAAAAAGATATTTAATTATTTAAATATTCCATTAGATATTTATAAAGATGATGAAATAAATGATGATGAATTATTTATTATAATTAAGAATATTATTTCATTATTAATTAGTATTAAAAATAATAATTATGATAATTCATTTAAACATGCATATATTTCATTAATAAGAAGTTTCTTATATGAATATGATGATGAAAAGATATTTGATTTAATTAAAGAAAATACATATAAAGATGATATCTCATTTATTACATTAAAAGAGATATCTAATGAAATAGATTACTTACCAGTAAGTGATATTCTAGATTTAATAGTAGATAGATTTGATATTATTAATAAACTTACTAGAGTAGGTAATATAGATAATTTACTTACCACTTTAGAGTATATAATTAACTATTCTAAATCTATTAAAGATAATAATATTTTATACTTCAATGAATACTTAGATAGTTTATTAGAAGAAAAATTAACTATTACTATTAGTTCTAAGAAAGAAGATAGTAACTCAGTTAAACTAATGACTATTCATAAATCTAAAGGACTTGAATACAATATCTGTTATTATGCTGGATTATATCCTAAGTTTAATCTAGGAGACTTAAGTGAAAAAATAATATACGATGATGAATTTGGAATATGCACTTCAGTATTTAACGAGGGATTAAAAGATACAATAGTTAAATTATTAATTAAAGATAGATATATTAAAGAAGAAATATCTGAAAGAATTAGATTATTCTATGTTGCATTAACTAGAGCAAAAGAAAAGATGATTTTATTATGTGATATGAATGGTGATGAAGAGAATAATAACTATAATAACGGAATAGTTAAAGATGAAATAAGAAGTTCTTATAGATCTTTCCAAGATATATTATCTTCAATATCATTTAGTTTAAAAGATTATATTAAAAATATTAATATTGAAGAATATAACTTAACTAAAGCCTATGAAATAGGTATTAGTAAAAAGATTAATATACCTAAATCAAATGAAAAGATTAATGTATCTGAGGTGGAAGATACTTCAAGTTTAATAACTAAAGAAAAAGCATCTAAAGACCCTGTTATTCATACTAAAGAAGAAATAGAATTAATGGAATATGGTACTAAGATGCATAAGATATTTGAATATGAAAGCTTTAATAATCCACAAGATAAACATGTAATTGATTTCTTAAATACATATGGATATAAAAATGAATCCACAGTATATAAAGAACTTGAATTCACATATGAAAAAGAAGGTAAAGAAATTAATGGTGTTATAGACCTATTAATTGAATATAATGATCATATAGATATTATTGATTATAAACTTAGTAATATAGATGATTCTGCATATATTAAGCAATTAAAAGAGTATAAAGAGTATATATCTACTATTAAAGATAAACCTATAAATATTTATTTATATTCAATAAATAGCAATAAATGTGATATAATCGAATAAAGAGGTGAAACCTATGAATAAAAATATATTAGATTTTTATATGATAGCTAACAAATTAAAAGATATAGTTAGAACAGGATGGATTGAACTTGGTGTTGAAAGAGATAGAGTAGAATCTGTAGCAGAACATGTTTATGGAACTCTAGTTTTAGCTTTAGCGCTAGATAGTGAATATAAACTTGATTTAGATTTACTAAAAGTATTTAAAATGTTAATTATTAAAGAATTAGAAAAAGTAAATCTAAATAACTTTACTCCAAGAGAATATCCAACTAAGGAAGAAAAGAAGAGATTAGCATTAGAAACTATTTCTAATACTTTATCTAGTTTATCTTCTAAAGATGAATTATTAGAAATATATGAAGAATATTCTAATAAAGAAAATAAAGAAGCTATATTTACATATAAACTTAGTAAAATTGAATCAGATATTCAAGTTAAGATATATGATTTAGATGGATGTATAAGTATAGAAAAAGCTAAAGAAGATGTATCTTATTATGAAGAACCAGTTGAAATTAAGAATGCTTCAGATGGCTGGATTAAATTTAATAGAAGATTCTATAATGATGAACTATTTAGTAGTTTATCTAAAGATATTGAAGAATTATAATTCTTGTGTTAAAATACACGTATAAAAACGAGGAAGAAGAATAGTAAAATAAATAAATACGTAGAGAGCTTATGGTTGGTGAAAATAAGTTATTATATTTATTTGAAGAAACTTTGGAGTTTATTCGCTGATTAGCGTTACAATCAAAAAGAGCATAGAAATATCTATGAAGTAGGGTGGTACCGCTTAATTAGTCCCTACATCGTAGGTATTTTTTTCGTTTTAAAGGAGGAATAAAAATGACAAATAAAGAATATGCAGATTTTCTTTTACCAGGTGTTGAGCATACTTGGGAAGATTATGAAAAGATGTACCCTGAAAGAGATTTACCTGAGGGAGCAATAGTTACTAGATATGCACCTAGTCCTACTGGATTTGTTCATATAGGGGCTTTACTAGTATCATTTCTTTGTTCTAGATTTGCTAAACAAACAGGAGGAGTAAATTTCTTAAGAATAGAAGATACTGATCAAGAAAGAAGTATTGAAAATGGTGTATCATCTATTATTAATAGTTTAAAAGACTTTGGAGTAACATTTGATGAAGGACCCATTTCTGAAACTGAGGAAAATGGTAATTATGGTCCTTATACTCAAACAAAAAGAAAAGAAATATATCAAGCATTTGCTAAAAAATTAATTGAAGAAGATAAAGCTTATGCATCTTTCTTATCTAAAGAAGAACTTGAAGAAATAAGAGCTAGACAATCTGCGTCTAAAGAAAGACTAGGTATTTATGGTAGATATGCTAAAGATAGAAACCTATCGAAAGAAGAGGTTATTCAAAGAATTAATAATGGTGAAAGTTATATTATTAGAATTAAATCACCAGGTAATTTCTTTAATAAGATAAAAGTTAATGACTTAATTAAAGGTACTTTAGAAATGCCTGAAAATGATATAGATGAAGTTATCATTAAGAGTGATGGTATTCCTACATATCACTTTGCTCATGCAGTAGATGATCATTTAATGAGAACTACACATGTTATTAGAGGTGATGAATGGTTATCATCTTTACCAAAACATATTCAATTATTTGAAATGTTAGGATTTAAACCAGTTAAGTATGCACATATTGCACCACTTACTAAAAATGATAATGGAACTATTAGAAAATTAAGTAAAAGAAAAGATCCAGAAGCATCAGTAGATTACTTTACAAATGCTGGAGTTCCTAAAGAAGCTATTATGCTTTATTTAGCTACTGTAGCAAATTCTAACTTTGAAGGTTGGTTAGATCAAAACCCAAATGGTAATCTAGATGATTTTAAATTTGAATTTAAGAAATGTTCTGCATCTTCTGGTTCATTATTTGATTTACCTAAGTTATATAATATTTCTAAAAACTATATTAGTAGACTTACTAAAGAAGAAGTATATAATGGTGCACTAGAATATGCTTCTAGATTTGATTCAGAATTATGTGAGATATTAGAAAAATATCCTGAATATTCAAAAGCAATATTTAATATTGAAAGAGAACAAAAGAAACCAAGAAAGGACTATGAAAAATATTCTGATGTTAAAGGTCAAATTTGGTATATGTATGATGAATTGTTTGCTAAATATAAAGACGAAAATGGATATGATTATCAATCTATAACAGATAAAGATGAAATAAGAAATATTATTAATACATATATTGATAAATATTATGATGAAAATGATGATAAAGATACTTGGTTTAGTAAGATTCAAAGTCTTTGTGATGAACTGGGTTACGCATCAAACATGAAAGATTATAAAGAAAATCCTGATAACTATAAAGGAAATGTTGCAGATGTTTCTACTGTTATTAGAGTATCTTTAACAACTAGATCTATGACACCAGATTTATATGAATTATTAAAGTTAATTGGTAAAGAAAAAATCAAAGAAAGATTTAACTTAATCTAATATATATGTTATACTTAAAGTAGGAGGAACAATATGGAAGAAGTAGTATTTAATAAATCAAGATTAAAACCAGATGAAATAACTGAGGTTTTAGATAAAGCTAGAATTGTTCTTAGAAATACTAGTGGAGAATTTGTACTTTGTAGATTTAATAGAGTTTACTTTTTACCAGGAGGTAAAATGGAACAAGGTGAAACTCCAAAAGATACAATTATTAGAGAAGTTAAAGAAGAAACTAATATAGATGTAGTTTTAGATAGTGAAGAACCATTCTTATTAGTTAAGAATTATTTAAGAGATTATGATATAGTAGATGGAACTATTCAAAATAGATTAGTTAATACTTATTATTTTACAGGTGTTACTAGTTCAGATGATATAGAATATTTTCATCAAACTAAACTAGAAAAACAAGATAGTTTAAGAGGTTTCTTTATTGATAAAGAAGAAGCTATTGAATTATTAAAAGAATATAATGAAGAAGATGAAAAAGCTAAATATTTAGCTATTGAAACTCTAGAAGTATTAAATAGATGTAAATAGGAGGTATTATTATGGAAAAATATAATATTGAAAAATTAGCTAATGATTTTTTAACTAGGTATCCTTTAACTGTAGCATGGAGAATATCTCAACATGCAAAAGTAATGGAAAAACATTTAAATCCAGATGAAGAAATATTCTATTTATTTGTTGCACAAAAGAATCCTAATCCATTTGATATTTTTTCAACATGTATAGTAGCTTTAACAAATAAAAGAATTATGGTTGCACAAAAGAGAGTAATATTTGGATATAATTTAAAATCAATTACTCCAGATTTATTTAATGACTTTTCTATTTATAAAGGAATTATATTTGGTAAAACATATATAGATACTGTTAAAGAATTTATAGCACTTTCTAATATTGATCCAAAAGCATTACCTGAAATAGAAACAAATCTATCAGAATACTTACTTCGTATTAAAGAAAAATATGGTAAGAAGGGTGATTATTCAGAAGCTGAAGAAACAACTCTATCTTATAGCTTTGATCAAGACGAAGAAAAACCATACAAAGATGAATAAAAATTGTTGTATTTAAACAATTCTTTTGGTATAATTAAACATGCGATGGACCTATAGCCAAGTGGTAAGGCACGGGACTGCAACTCCCTGATCGTTGGTTCAAATCCGACTAGGTCCTCCATGTTATTTTGCAGGTGTAGTACAACGGTTAGTACGTGGCCTTGCCAAGGCTGAGACGGGAGTTCGATTCTCCTCACTTGCTCCATTTGTTAATTAATCGAACTTGTAGTTCGATTTTTTTGTGGCAAAATAAAAAGTCAGATAATTCTGACTTTTTTTACCATAATTTAGGGTTTACTCTAGATTTACCTAAATTATATTTTTTTGTTAATGCTTTATAAGTATCTGATTTAATTAATGATTCTGTTTTTTCAACTAGATCATCTTTTAATGGATCTCCTAAACCTTCACATGGTAAAACTCTATCTCCAGCTATTGGAAGCATAATAGAGTTAAGAACTGTATAAATTGGTTCTTGATAATGTTTAAATAATAGAGTATGAGTTGTATCATCTACCATTTTCATATTTCCATTTTCATCTTTCTCACATAATTCTGAATGCCCAACTAATCCATATAAAGTTTTTCCATTATAATCAAATTTTATATATGTATCTGAATCAATATCTAATACAGAAACTTTTCCGGTTAATAATAAACTAACAAAGAAAGGATCAATCATATCTAGTGCATAAAGAGTTTGCCAAATAGAATATCCACTAAAACTTTGTATATTTAGTTCTTCTGTACTATGAGATTTATCTAGTTTTCTATATACTTCGTGTGGAGTAGAAGTAAATACATCTTTTGTAGGAACTGTATACATAAATGAATCCATTACATTTTTATTAAACCATTTAGCATATTCATCTTTATCATCAATTTTTTTTCTTAAGTCTCTAAACCCATGGATTCTATAAATTCCATCTCTATGATTTGCTATTAATCTAGCAATAGTATTCTTTTGTTCAGTTGTAAGTAATCTTGATTTCATATTAACTCTAAGAATACCGTTTTCATCAACTTTTATAATTCTTCCTAATTGTTCATCATTTTTTATGGTGTTACGTATTTGCCACCAAACAAATCTATCAATTGCTCTATATTCCCATAGATTATCATCATATTTTTCTTCACATTTTAATTCAAAAATACTCATGTTATTCACCTCAAAATTTAATTCTTATTATATCATAAAAGTAACTCCAGTCAATGTAAATTAAATGGTCATAAAACTTTTTTTATTTTTATGGTATAATTAAAGTATAATTAGGAGGGTATTATGATTGAATTTGAAACAGACTCAAGAATAATTAAACCAGGTCAAACATTTGTAGCTATTGATGGATTTACTGTTGATGGACATAGTTTTATTCCTGGAGCAATAGAGAAGGGTGCTACTAAAGTAATAGGAGAAAAAGACGTTGAATGTTCTGTTCCTTATGAAAAAGTAGCAAGCACTAAAGAATTTTTAAAGGAACAATTAGTAGAAAAGTATTCAAAAGAATTTGAAGATTTACATGTAATAGGTGTAACAGGTACTAACGGTAAAACAACTACTTGTTATTTAACTTATCAATTCTTAAATAAGCTTGGATTAAAAGCAGCTTATATTGGAACTATAGGTTTTTATTATGAAGACTATAAAAGAGAACTTCCAAATACTACACCAGATATTTTATCTGTATATAAGTTATTTATGGAAGCTAAAGAACATGGTTGTAAATATATAGTTATGGAAGTAAGTTCTCATTCGCTTGAAGAAGAGAGAATAGCAGGTATTAAATTTGATGTAACTGCATTTACAAATCTTACTCAAGATCACTTAGATTTCCACAAGACTATGGAAAACTATTTAAATGCTAAATTAAAAATATTTAATTATTTAAAAGATGATGGTGTAATGATTGTTAATAATGATGATTCTTATGCTAGTAACTTTATTAATGAAAAATCAGTTACTCTTGGTTATAAAGAAGATTCTGATTTAAGAATTAAGAATGCTAATTATACACCAATGAATACAACAATTGACTTTACTAAAGAAGGTAAAGATTATACAGTAGTTACTAATTTAACATCTAAATTTAATGTATATAACTATTTAACTTGTTATTACATTTTAAATAAACTTGGTATTGATGATGAAAAGATAATTGAAACTACTAAAGATATTTTTCCTCCAAAAGGAAGATGTGAAATAATTAAAGTTAATAAAGGAGTAGCAGTTATAGACTATGCTCATACTCCTGATGCTGTAGAAAAAGTTATAAATTCATTTAATGAACTTAAACAAAATAGAGTAATAACTATTGTTGGTTGTGGTGGAGATAGAGATAGAACTAAAAGACCTATCATGGGAGATATTGCTTGTAAATTAAGTGATCATGTTATATTTACAAATGATAATCCTAGAACAGAAGATCCTAATCAAATAATGAATGATATAGTTAAAGATTTAAAATATAATAATTATGAAATAATATTTGATAGAGTAGAAGCTATTCATAAAGCAATAGATGATATGGAAGATAATGATATTATCTTAATACTTGGTAAAGGTCACGAAGACTATCAAATAATTGGTCATGAAAAGAGACATTATGATGACCATGAAACAGTTCAAAAGTGGATTGAAGAACATAAATAGTGAGGTATAAAATGGATTACGGAAAATTAAAAGGAACTAAAACTGAAGAAAATTTAAAGGCTGCTTTTGCAGGTGAATCACAAGCTAGAAATAAATATACATATTATGCATCAAAAGCTAAAAAAGATGGTTATGAACAAATAGCCGCTATCTTTGAAGAAACAGCAGGTAATGAAAAAGAACATGCTAAATTATGGTTTAAATATTTGCATAATGGAGAAGTTCCTACTACTGTGGATAATTTAAAAGATGCTGCTGATGGCGAAAACTATGAATGGACAGATATGTATGAACAATTTGCAAAAGATGCAGAAGAAGAAGGCTTTGAAGAACTTGCTATTAAATTTAGACAAGTAGGAGAAATAGAAAAGCATCACGAAGAAAGATATAGAAAACTTCTTAAGAATATAGATGATCAAGTAGTATTCTCTAAAGATGAAGATAAGATTTGGATTTGTAGAAACTGTGGACATATTGTTATTGGTAAATATGCTCCTGAAGTATGTCCAGTATGTAATCATCCACAAAGCTACTTTGAAGTAAAAGCAGAAAATTATTAAAATAAAAAAACTAGTCAATGACTAGTTTTTCTTTGCATTTTTTACTGCTTCTACTACTTTTTTAGCATCAGTTCCTTCGAATGCTCTAAGCACTTCGATAGGGACAGCAAATATAATTGTATTAGATTGATCTGAAGATAAATCATTAAGAGTTGATAGAGTTCTTAAATGAAGTGCACCAGGTGCAGCACTTAGAACTGTTGCAGCTTTAGCTAAGTTATCAGCGGCTTCTTTTTCACCACGAGATTTAGTAATAACAGCTTCTTTTTCTCTTTCAGCTTCAGCAACTTTAGCAATTACTCTTTGCATCTCATCAGGAAGTTTAATGTCTTTTAATTCAACATTTTCAACTTTGATTCCCCATGGATCTGTTGCTTCATCAATTACATTACAGATTTCAGTAGAAATTTTATCTCTTTCAGATAGTAATTCATCAAGTGAAACAGCACCAACTGCGTTACGCATAGTTGTTTGAGCTAATTGTCCAACAGCATATTGATATCTTTCAACTGCTAAGATAGCTTTAGATGCATCAAATACTTTATAGTAAATAACTGCATTTATTCTAATAGATACATTATCTTTAGTAATAGCATCTTGTTCTGGAACGTCAACAGCTTTAGTTCTAATATCTACTTTCTTATAAGATTCAAAAATAGGTAGAACTATTTTCCAACCAGGTGTCATTATTTTCTTGAATTTACCAAATCTAAATTTGATACCTCTTTCATATTCTGAAATTTGTTTAATTGAGATTAGTAAAATAAATAATACAAATATTATTACACCTACTACAAATATCATAAACTCCTCCTTTAGCAAATATTATATATTATTTTAATTTGTGGGTCAATATCATTAAAAAAGCAGGCTAATGGCCTGCTTTCATCCCCATTGGAGGTGGATCATCATCTGGTATTATATTTTTCATTGCCCAGCTTAATATTTCTCCTCTTAATTCTTCAGGAATATCTTTATGAGATAATTTTTGTTCTAATATTTTATATTCAAATTCATATAATTTATTATGTAATGCATAATCAACTAATTCTTTTAATTGTGCTTTTGTTCCTTGTTGTCCACCAGCCATAACATTTTGATCAATACATAATGCTTCATATAATTTATTTAATTTTTCTATTCTTTCAGTATTATCTTCGCTTGATTCATTAAATTCTTTTAATCTAGATCTTCTGTCAGTTAATAACTCAGTAATAGATTTTTTATTACCATCTTTATTAAATGATACCTGTAATATTGGCATTTCATCTAATACCTCAGGATGTTTTTTAACATAGAAACAAACTGCATTATCCATTGATCTTAAATGAGATGCGTTGTCACCAAATACATTAAGTGATGATGTTAGAGCTTCCTCATATTTTTCTATACGTCTATTAATAGCATCTTGATTATACTTTTTGTATAAATCAGGAGCAAATGTTTTTAAAAACTCCATAGCAGCCTTTAATCCAACAATTTCAGCATGGTTCTCTTTATATAATTTAGCATAATTATTATCATAAAATTCTGGATCAACACGCCTTGTAATTGATTCATAAGCTTGTACATATATTGATAGTCTAGGACTTAATAAACCACAATGTATTCCATTTTTGTATATAACATTATTTTGCACTGCATGAGCAACTTCATGAGGTATCATTTGCATACCTCTTAAGAATACATTTAAATCACCTGAACATAGTTTTTCAACTACTCTTGGTGAGTAATATAGTGTATGTAGGTCATTATTTCTAATACAGTCAGCACTACCATTTGAATTATATTCTTTTTTATGTTCTTCATATTCTTCTTCATTAAGAATTTTAATAGTAACATTTTGCTTAATTCCACTTAATAGTGCATATCGTCTACTAAAAAAATTAATAATAAATTTTGCTTCTTCTTCCGTAAAGTGATTAGCTCTAAACTTCATAAGATGCTTAGTAGTCATAGCAAATAAAAATTCGTCTACTTTATCACCAGGAATATACTCATGAGAAAAACAATACTCAATACATTGAGCAAATGATTCAACATTAGGACTGTTTTTAAATGATTGATATATTTCTTCTTTACACATGTTATCACCTAGTTTAATATTATCACAAATACATGATAATAAAAAGCAGATTAGACATCTGCTTTATCTTTTTTACTTGATAGGAAAGTTATCTTTTCAGCAATTACTTCAGTAATATATTTCTTTTCTTCTTCTTTTTCAAAGACTCTAGTTTCAACTCTTCCTTTAACTCCTAGAAGATCTCCTTTATGACAGTATTCAGATGCATTTTCTGCAATACCATTCCATAATTTGCAATCAATGAAATCTGATTCATATTCACCATTACTATTCTTATAGTTTCTTGGAACAGCTAAAGTAATATTAGTATATTTATGACCTCCTTCAGATTCTTTGATTTCTGGATTCTTAACAAGTCTTCCAATAATAACAATTTGATTTAACATAATCTTTTCTCCTTTCAAGCAAGTATTTTATTTATTTAGAAATTATTATCAAATGAAGAAAAGAGAGTAGTGGAACAACTAATCTAATCAAAAATCCGTTTTTGCCTTACTAAAAAAACTTTTTGAAATTAATAACAGGTTAATGTGTTAAATTTTGCAGTTTAAAAACTTTTTTAAATTTTATTGTGTTATAATAATTTTGGAGGTAATAAAATGAAGAAATTTTTAACAGGTTTATTAATAGTTTCTATGGTTGTTATCTTAGCTGGTTGTGGTGCTAAAAAGAATAATGCAAAACCTGAAGAAGAAAAGATCAAAGGAAACTGCAAAGTATTTGAGTGTATTAAAAATATTGAAGTTACAGATTCATTAGAAACTGTAAATGAAAAAATGGGATTTGATGGAAAGAAAGATAAGGATACTGATAACTACTCAATTTATGTTTGGGAAGTTACTAAGGATTCTAAAGTTACAATTCAATTCAATAACGGTGGTAAATCAAATATTACAATTGAATTTGATAAAGAAAAGATTGCTAATAGTAAATTAGATTTATCTAATTCAGCTGATATTAAAACTACTGTTCAAAAAGGTGAAATGACTTTAGATAAGTTTAATGAAATGGTAGGTAATGTAGAAGGTACTCTAGTTGAAAAAAGTGCATACAGTAAGAAATACTTATGGTATGGAGCACCTGATAATTACCTATACGGAACATTCTCAAATACATCAAATAAATGTACATTTATTTCTGGTAGAACACCACAAAAATAAAAGAAGCTATTTAGCTTCTTTTTTATTTACATATTTTATCCAGTATTCTTCAAATGTTAGATTCTCTTTATGCATTTTAGTGGCTACATCTATACCAACATATCTTATATGCCATGGTTCTTCTGCAAAACCTGTTAAATCAACATTGTCTTCATAGTATCTAAAAATAAATCCATATTTATATGCATATTGCATAAGCCAATTATATTCAGGATCTCCTTTTTCAATTAGATATCCATTAGATATATCTATAGCAGTTCCAAGTTCATGTTCTGAGAATCCTGCTCTTGCAGCATATAAGCTTGCTTTATCATATCCATTTTCATATACATAATTATTATAAATAGTTTTTTGTAGTTTAAATGATCTATAAGCAGTATCTGCATATATTTCTAAATCTTCTTTATTAGCATCATCAACCATTTTTTTAAATTGTTCATAAGCTTCACTTCTTAGTTGTAATTGTCCATAGTAGTTATTAGCATAATCATCACTCATATCTACTAAATCATCTGGAATATAATCTTCATTTAAATATCTATGTTTATTTATGAAAGCAGTTAATGAATTTGGATCAGTTTCTTCAACAGTATCTGAATAATTATCTTTATCTAAATCAAGAGTAACTCTAAGAATTGTTCTATCAATATCTTCATTATCGCTTCTTTCATTCATATATCTATCATAATTCTTATAATCAAATAATTTATTATTAAGCATTTTTTCTAAATCTTTATCATATTTAGAATTAATTAAAGATTTAGTATCTCCCATCTTAAAATTAAGTAAGATATATTCGATTGTTTTTGGTTTATAACCTTTATTACTTAAACTAATAATATAATCATCAGTATAACTATTCATTCCTTTTTTCTCTAGTTTAGGCATAAACTCTTTTACTTCTTTTCTTTCAAATTTAGCATCAAATAAAGCGTTTAATACATCAGTATTTTTATGATACTTAATATATAAAGGTGCATTAATAATCTTAACTCTAAATATAATAACAAGCGGAGCAATAATTAAAAGAGCAATTATAACTCTAGCTATTATACGTCTAAGTTTATAGTTAGGTTTCCTTTTCTTATTCATATGCTTACCTCTAATTAAATTATATCACTAAATAAAATAAAAACTAGTTTATAAACTAGTTTTTGACAATTCTATTATCAAATCATAATTATCATCAGTAGCCATTATATTCTTATGTTCTTCATGACATTTTTCACATTTATATAATATCTTGTATGTATCTTTAAACTTTTCTATTCCAACAGGTTTAAGTAATCCCTTACAAATATTAGCTCTATCACCAGGATTAATATCTACATGTTTAGAATATAAACAAAAAGGGCAATGATCTCTTGCAGTATATTCTAATTTTTCTACTTTTTTACCACAGTTTTCACATACAAAACTTTCATCAATCATATTAAATCTTTTCATATAAAACCTCTAACAAAATTATATCATAAATGCTTTAATTATAATAAAAAAAATGATATAATTATTATGATATGTGGGTGAAAAAATGGAAGCAAATTTTGTTATAAATGACTTTGAAGGACCATTAGATCTTTTACTTCATTTAATTAAGACATCTAAGATGGATATTTATGATATAAAAATTGAAGAAATAACAGCACAATATCTAGATTTTATAAATAGAATGAATGAATTAAATCTTGATGTAGCTTCAGAGTATTTAGTAATGGCTTCTGAACTTACATTAATAAAATCTAAGATGCTTCTTCCAAGGCAAGATGAAGAAGAAGAGGAAGAAGATCCAAGAGAGAATCTAGTTAATAGATTAATTGAATATCAAAAATATAAAGATATGATAGATGAATTTAAATCTTTAGAAAGAGATAGAAAAGATATCTTTACTAAAGATCCTATGAATCTATATGAATATAGTGATCCAATCAAAAATGATGGAGATATTACATTAGATAACTTAGTAGAAGCTTTAAATAGATTCTTACAAAGAAAAGAAGATGAAAAGCCTCTTGAAACTAAGATTGCTAGAAAAGAAATATTAGTTACAGATAGAACTAATGAAATTAGAAGTTTACTTAAAAAGAAAAAGAAAGTTTCTTTCTTTGATTTATTTGAAGTAAAAACTAAAGAATATGTAGTAGTTACTTTCTTATCTATTTTAGAAATGGCTAAAAAGGGAGAAATAGTTATTACACAAGAAAATAATTTTAATAATATAACAGTTAATATTAAAGAAGGTGAAGAACTTGATTAGTGCTTTAGAAAGTATATTATTCGCTGTAGGTGAAGAAGGATTAAAACTTGAAGAAATAGAAGGTATACTAGAACTTAATGAAGAAGATACATTAAAACTTATAGATGAATTAAAAGATGAGTATAGTAAAAAAGAAAGAGGACTAGATATTAAAGTTCTTGGAAATTCTTATAAACTAGTTACTAAAGAAGATAATTTAAAATACTTAAAGAAGATATCTTTAGAAGTTAGTAATAACTTATCTGAAGCTGCTTTAGAAACATTAGCTATTATTGCTTATAATGAACCAATTACCAGAATTCAAATAGATGAACTAAGAGGAGTTAATTCTTCTCAAATGGTTAGAAATTTAATTGCTAAGGGACTAATTATGAATGCTGGTAAATCAGATCTTCCAGGAAGACCTAATTTATATAAGACTACAGATTATTTCTTAGATTATTTTAATTTGCCTGATTTATCTAAATTACCAGAAATAGATACTAGTGATATAGAAATATTAGATGATAAAGATTTATATGAATCTAAATATACAGAAATAGAAGAATAAAAGGGAGGCCTCTATGGGAAAAATGAAAAAAAGTTCCTTTAAACAAGGAGCCTTTATAGCTACATTTGCGATTATTTTAACTAAGATAATTGGTATTATTTATGTTGTTCCCTTTTATAAAGTTATAGGAGAACAAGGTGGAGCTTTATATGGATATGCATATACTATATATGCAACATTTTTATCTATTTCTACTGTAGGTATTCCACTTGCTATTTCAAAACTTGTAAGTGAATATAATGCACTTGGTTATTATCATACAAGAGAAAGAGTATATAAACAAGGAAGAAGAGTAATAATGGCATTTGCTATTGTTATATTTGCTTTACTATTTATTTTTGCTGAACCTATAGCAAAAATGATAATAGGAGACATTGAAGGTGGAAATACTATTGAAGATATAGTATATGTTATTAGAGTTATAGCAACTGCTATATTAGTTATTCCGTCACTTTCAGTATCTAGAGGATACTTACAAGGTAATAAATACATGACTGAGTCATCACTTAGCCAAGTTATAGAACAATTATTTAGAGTGGCCATAGTAGTATTTGGTAGTTATCTTGCTATGAAGCTATCTCATGATGTTAGAACATCTGTTGCTGTAGCTTGTTTTGGTGCTACTATTGGTGGATTATTTGCATTCTTCTATTTAAGAATAAAAATTAAAACTAATAAAGATATATTCTTAGTAAATCAAAAACAAAAAGAAGAAGAAAAGAAGATTACTACTAAAGAAATATGGATTAAAATTATTAAATATGCAGTTCCATTTATATTAATAGATGCAGTAGGTAATGCTTGTGCACTTATTAACATGTTTACTGTAGTTAAGATCCTCGTTAATCATACAGGATATACAATCGCGAAAGCTGAAACAGTTATGGGAGTATTAACTACTTGGGGTGTTAAATTAAACCAAATTATTATTGCAATAGCTACTGGACTAGTAACTAGTTTACTTCCACATATTACATCTAGTTATGTTAAAAATGATATGGATTCAGTTAGAAAAAGAGTTAATTAAGCATATACAATTTTATTATATTTTGGTGTTCCAATGACTATTGGATTATCATTTTTAGCAAAACCAGTTTGGGAAGTATTCTATCAAAATCATGGACTTGCTGCATCAGTATTTAGTGTATTTATATTTGCTGCTATAGCATCTTCTTTATACACTATTACACTTATAATTATGCAATCAGTTAATAAATATAAAGTTGTATTTATTGCTCTTGGAGTAGAACTTATCTTAAAAGCAGGATTACAATATCCACTTATGGTATGTGCTTATAAATTAGGACTTCCTCCATATGTAGGTACTATTTCAGGAACACTTATTTCACTTTCTGCAACATATATTATTTCAATTATATATATGATAAAAGTTATGAAGATAAGTATGAAAGATACATTCAAAGGATTATTCTGGATACTATTTGGATCTGGAGCAATGCTTGCAAGTTTATTTATATTAAGAATATTTATAGATACTGTTCCAACATCTAGAACTAATGCAATTATTATAATTGTTATTTATGCTTTAGTAGGTGGACTAGTATACTTTATATTCACATATAAACCATTATTTAAAACAGTTATAGCTAAAGAATTAATGGGTAAAATTAAAAAAATATTTAAAAAATCAGGGGATAAGAATGAGATTAAGAAACAATAAGAATGCTAAAGATATTATTAATAATTCTAAGTATGTAGTTTTAAATCCAGAAGAACAAATCTCTTCTTGGAGTAAACTATTTTGTAATAAGAATCCAATACACATAGAAATAGGTATGGGTAAAGGGGACTTCATTATTGGAATGGCTAAATTACATCCTAAAATTAATTTTATTGGAATAGAAATGTATGATAGTGTTTTAATGCATGCTGTTAAAAAATTAGATGAGTTAGAACTTCCTAATTTAAAACTAATTAGAATGGATGCTAATGATATAGATAAAGTTTTTAAAAAAGAAATATCTTTAATATATTTAAACTTTTCTGATCCATGGCCTAAAAATAGAAATGCAAAAAGAAGATTAACTCATGAAAGATTATTATCTAAATATGATAATATCTTTAAAAAAGATAAAGTAATATTTATGAAAACAGATAATATTAAATTATTTGCTTTCTCTATAGAATCTCTATCTAATTATGGTTATACATTAAAAAATGTTACTTTAGATCTTCATTCAGAAGACATTGAAAATGTAGAAACTGAATATGAAAAGAAATTTAGTTCTAAAGGAATTAGAATTAATAGATTAGAGGCTTATAAATAAAACACTTTAAAAATTCTTTAATTTTTGATATAATAAAAGAACAAAGTAGGTAAGAAAATGAAATTAAAAAAGATTATTTTATTACTATTATGTGTAACAGTTTTAAGTGGTTGTTCTATTGTTAGAATTAACACTAAAAACTATAATGCAAATATAAATAATGTATTAAAAAGAAAAAATTATAAAGTTAATACTAACTCTATTGGTTATCAATATTATTTGCTTAATGGTATAACTAAAAAAGAGGGCAATGAGTTTAATCAAGTGCTTAGAAGTGCTAATGGAACTTATTATATGTATGTAGATCTTGTTAGTTATTATCATAAAACAAGTAAAGATTATACTGCTAGTAAAAAAGCATATATTTCAGAACCTATCAATTATAAAAATAATACTGGTTATTTAGAAGTAATTGATAAGAAAGATTATTACTATGTTAAAGCTATGTATAATTATTCTAAAATAGAAGCTCATGTTAGTAAGAAAAAACTAGATGATGCTTTACCTGAAATATTTTATACTTTGTCTTCTGTAAAATATAATGATACAATTATAGAAGATATACTTGGTAGTGAAAAATATGATTTAAGTGAAAACAAAGAGTATAACTTATTTAATATAAATAATGATGCTGGTGGTAGTAATTATCTAGAAGAAGTAAAAAAATACGATGTGTATGATGCTGAAGAAGATGCACATAGTTTAATAGAGCATATCGAAGTTGATGCAAAAGCTGAAGACTAAGGAGGACATATGGGATTTTTTGATAAAGTAAAAGATTTCTTTTATGAAGATGAAGATGGCGAAGAAACAGATGTAGTTTTAAAACCTGATAAACCTAAAAGAGAAAATATCTTCAAAGTAAAAGAAAAGAAAGAAGAATTTAAAAGAGAACCTGTTGAGGAAAAAACTCAAAAAATAGATATCGAATACGAAGAAGAAAAAACAAATTCTGATCTTAGTGAAAGAGAACTATTTAGAGCAGAAAGAACATTTAATTTTCCTGTTGATGTAGATGATGAAGAGGAAGAAACAACAAGTGGATTTACTGAACAAGAAAAAGATGAATACTTTGGACCTACATCAAGACTTAGATTTGATGAACCATCTAAAAGAGAATCAGATGATGAACCTAAAACTAGATTTAGACCAAGTCCTGTTATTTCTCCAGTATATGGTATTCTAGATAAAGATTATAATGTTGATGATGTTGAAGAAATTAACAAAGGTGATGATCATAGTCTTAATAAAAAAATAAGTGATTATGATACTGTTAGAAATAAAGCTTATAAAGAAATGGATGAAGAATTAGAAAAAACTTTAAATGAAAGAAAATCTATATTTTATAATCTAGAAGAAAAAGAAGAAGATGTTGCTATTTCTTATGGTGAAGAAAATCAAGAAGCTAAAGAAGTAGAAATACCTGAAACAAGAGTAAAGAAAAATAAAAAAGTAGTTGAAGAATCAGAAGAAGATATTAAAACTGATACTAGCGAATTATTTAACTTACTTGATAATGTAACAACTGATGAATATGATGACGATGATGAATAATCATTGACATAGTATATTTATTATATTAAAATACATTTAATTAATGGTGATTAACAACAAAGTAGTATTTTATTTGAAACATAGAGATATAGGTACGGTGGAAACTTATACAAGTAAAATATGAAGATACATTGTTATGAATTAAAACGAAGATTCGCGTTAAGAATTAAAGAGCATAGAAGATATCTATGAAGTAGGGTGGTACCGCTAGAATTAGTCCCTACATCATAGGTATTTTTTGTTTTATAGGAGGTAAAAAATGAAATTATATGAGGATTTAATGTACAGAGGTTTAATAAAAGACGTTGCTTCAGAAGATTTAGAAAAAGTTTTAGATGGAGAACCAATTGCATTTTATTGGGGAACTGATCCTACTGCAGATAGTTTACATTTAGGACATTATTCTAGTTTAGTAACTGCTAAGAGACTTGCTAAAGCTGGACATCATCCAATACTATTAGTTGGTGGTGCAACAGGTTTAATTGGAGACCCAAGACCAACTGCAGAAAGAGAAATTATTTCTAAAGAAATTATTGATGGTAACGTTGAAAGTATTAAGAAACAAGTATTAGATATATTTGATGGTAATGCTGAAATAGTTAATAACTACGATTGGTTTAAAGATATTTCTTGGATAGACTTTTTAAGAGATATTGGTAAATATATTAATGTTAACTATATGCTTGCTAAAGATATTATTAACAGAAGACTAGAAACAGGTATTACATTTACTGAGTTTGCATATACTTTAATGCAAGGATATGATTATTTATATCTTAATGAAACTAAGAATGTAACTTTAGAATGTGCTGGTTCTGATCAATGGGGTAATATTACTACTGGTGTAGATTTAATTAGTAAGAAATTAGGTAAGACTGTTAATGCATTTACTATGCCTTTAATAGTAGATTCCACAGGAAAGAAATTTGGTAAGAGTGAAGGTAATGCTTTATGGCTTGATGAAAATAAAACTTCAAGTTATGAATTATATCAATATTTAATAAATACTGATGATGCTAAAGTTGAAGAATATTTAAAAGTATTTACATTCCTTTCAAAAGAAGAAATAGAAGATACTATGTCTAAACATAATGCTGCTCCTGAACAAAGAATTGCTCAAAAGGAATTAGCAAGGGCAATAATTACTGATCTTCATGGAGAGGAAAGTTTTAATAAAGCACTTAAAATAACTGAAGCTTTATTTAGTGGAGATATAAAATCACTTAATGAAGATGAATTAAAAGATGCATTAAATGGCGTTGATACATCTAATATTTCAGAAGATGTAAATATAGTAGATATGTTAGTTAATACTGGTATTCTTTCTAGTAAGAGAGAAGCTAGAGAATTCTTAACTAATGGGTCTATTAGTTTAAATGGAGAAAGAATTACTGACCTTGAACTTACAATTACTAAAGATACTTGTTTATATAACAAATACTTAGTTGTTAGAAGAGGTAAGAAAAAATATCATTTAGTTATATTTGAATAATAAAAAAACTAGTCAATTGACTAGTTTTTATTATTATCTATTATAGAATTCAACGATAAATGCTTCGTTAATATCAGCACTTAATTCATTTCTTTCTGGATATCTAACATAAGTTCCTTCAAAGTTTTTCTTATCAAAAGTAACATATTCAGGAATACTGTTAACAGCTTCTAATGAAGCAAGTATAGCTTTATGATCTCTTGAAGCTTCTCTTACAGAAATCTTATCTCCAGGTTTTACATTGTATGATGGAATATCAACTCTTTTTCCATTAACAAGAATATGACCATGGTTAACAATTTGTCTAGCTGCTCTTCTTGTAGTAGCTAATCCCATTCTATAAACTACGTTATCTAATCTAGATTCTAGAAGTTTTAAGAAGTTTTCACCATGAATACCTTCCATCTTACCAGCTTTTAAGAATAAAGTGTGGAATTGTTTTTCATTCATTCCATAAGTAAATCTAACTTTTTGTTTTTCTGTTAATTGAGCAGAGTAGTTAGATGGTTTAATTCTATCTTGACCATGAGCACCAGGTCTATATGGTCTTTTAGCTAAATCTTTACCATTTTCTAATGTTGAATAAGAAACTCTTCTACTTTTCTTATAAGCAGATCCAGTATATCTTGACATAAATTTTTCCTCCTTTACTTATATTTCAAACTTAAGTAAGACCTTATATATAAAGGGTGTATGTTTTAATACTTTCATATGTGCGCTTTAGAGGAACATATTACTCATAAAACTATAGTAACATAGCACGTTATATACATAAAATCAGCACAATTTGTTTGCATGTATAATAATACCTAAAAATAAGGGAATAGTCAACATTTTTTTAAAAACTATATAATTTTACATCTTCCTGTGATATAATGTTATATATATAATATGGAGGAGTATAAATGAAAGATATATTACTATATGTTACAGTTTATATAGTTGTTATTTCTATTCTTGTAGGTATCTTTTTACTTAAAAATGCTAGAAGAAAAAAGAAACTAAAAGATAAAATATCTGAACTAGAAAAAGAAAAAAATCTTGTTATAAGTGCTCCTATATTAAGTGAACTTGGTAAAGTAGAATCTTTAGTTAAAGATGATAAATTAAAAGTTAAATATACAGAGTGGCAAGATAAATTTGAAAACATAAGAAAAAATGAACTTCCAAAAATATCTGATATGATTTTGGATGCTGATGGATTATTAGAAAAGAAAAGCTATAAAGAATTAAGAGCAAAACTAGTAGAAATAGAATTAGATATATATAGATTAAAAGAGAGAACTAATTCTATTCTTACTGAAATACAAGGATTAACTCTTAGTGAAGAAAAGAATAGAGAAAGAATAGTAGAACTTAAATCTAAATATAGAGAAATAAAGTCAGAATATGAAAAGAATAAAGAATCTTATGGTTCTGTTACTAATCAAATAGATCTTGAATTTGAAAGTATTGAAAAAAGATTTTCTGAATTTGAGATTGCTATGGATAATAAAGATTATGATGAAATTAACTATATAGTTAAGGGTATAGATGAAATGATTGATCATGCTGATTATGTTGTTAAAGAAATACCTGCAATCATAATTATGTGTAATGAACTTATTCCTAACAAGATTTCTGATATATCTAATTTATATATAGAAATGACTAGAAATATGTATCAACTAGATTATTTAAATGTTGAATATAATATTGAAGAAACTAATAAGAAATTAAAAGATATAACTGATAGAGTTAAAGTTCTTAACTTGGAAGACGTAGTATTTGAACTTAAAACAATACTTAATTATTTTGATTCGCTTTATACTGATTTTGAAAATGAAAAGATGTCTAAAAAGAAATTTGACTCTAATATGAAATCATTTAAGACTAAACTTACTAAAACAGATAAAGTAGTTAAGAATATTAAATCTCAAATTAATGAACTTAAAACTAATTATGAACTTTCTACTGAAAATATAGAAAGAATAGAAATAATTGATAAAGAAGTAACTAATATTAAAAATAGTTATAATGAATTAACTGATTATAGTAAGAATCATACATTCCCATATACTAAGTTAATAAAGGAATTAGATTTACTTATTATTAAATTATCTAAGATAGATGAAAATCTAGATTATGATGTACATACTATTGGTAGTATGAAAGATGATGAAGCTAGAGCTAGAGAACAATTAGATAATATTAAAAAGTTAATTAAGAAAACAAAGAATAGAATTAGATGTTATAACATACCTGTTATACCTAATAATTATTATGTTGAATTAAATGATGCTAATGATGCAATCAAAGAAATTAATAAAGAATTAAATAGAAAACCTATTACTATAGAAGTACTAAATATTAGAGTAGATACTGCTAGAGACTTAGCATTTAAAGTATATAATACTGTTAATAGTTTAATTAAGTCTGTTATGATGGCAGAAGAAACTATGGTTTATGGTAATAGATATAGAGGTATTAAATCTCAAGTAGATCAAGGTTTAGATAAAGCAGAGAGTTTATTTATGGAAGGTGAATATAAGAAGTCACTTGAATTAACTATGAACTCTATTGAGTATATTGAACCTGGTATACATAATAAATTATTAAAAGTTTTTGAAGAAAAAGAATAGTCTAAAGACTAGAAAGGGGAAATAATATGGAAAGTACTATTATTGCGATATGTGCGTTAATATTTTTGATTATTATAATGATAGTCTTTTTCACTAAGCCTAAACAAAGAAAAGTAGAAAATTCATTATTTACTGCTTTACTTATTACTAATCTAATAGGTTTACTTTCACAACTTGCAATATATTATGTTGGTTCTTACTTTCCAGATTTCTCTGAAAGTATAATATACATATATATTTTAAAAGTATTATTCTTAGTATATTTTGCATTTGAAGTAATATTTGGATTATATGTATGGGCTATATCATTTGATGTAAATACTAAAGAAAATGTTAGTTTTAAAAGAAGACAAACTATAGCATATTTAATAATATCTGGAATTATATCTGTTGTTATGTTCTTTTCACCAATGGATATAGAAGTAATTAATGGATATTATTATCCAACAGGAGCATCATTCTTTGTAATGTTTGTTGGAATGCTTGTTGGAACAGTATTTATGATATATTGTTTATTTAGAAATTATAAGAGAGTTAAATCATCAAAATATTTACCTTTATTTGCATATGTTATTTTATCTGCAGCAGGTATAATATCACAAATGATTAATCCTACTTATTTACTTATTGCTCCATTTGAAACATTAGTTATTACTCTTATGTACTTTACAATAGAGAATCCTGATATGAGAATGGTAGAAGAACTAAAAAAAGCAAAAGAAGAAGCTGAGAAAGCTAATAATGCTAAATCAGAATTCTTAAATTCTATGTCACATGAAATTAGAACTCCACTTAACTCAATAGTAGGTTTATCAGAAGATATTAGAAGTTATTCTGATGTACTTCCTCAAGGAGTTAAAGAAGATGCTAAAGACTTAGTTGATGCATCTACTTCATTACTTGAAGTAGTAGATAATATATTAGATATTAATAAGATTGAGTCATCAAGTATAAACTTAGTAGAAACACCTTACTTATTTAAAGATGAAATGATTAAATTATGTAAGTTAAATGCTATTAAGGCATCTGGTAAACCAATTAAATTTAATGTTGAATTTCAACAAGGTCTTCCTTATGAATTAATAGGAGACAGAGTAAATGTTAAAGAAATAGTTAATAATTTACTTAGTAATGCATTTAAGTATACTAATGAAGGACAAATAAAATTAACTGTTAAATACTCTATTAATAATGATATATGTAATTTAATAATGATGGTATCTGATACAGGTATTGGTATTTCTAAAGAAGATCAAGAAAAACTATTTAGTGCATCTATAAAAGAAGATGGAAGAGTAGATAGTGATACTGTTGGACTTTCTGTTACTAAGAAATTAGTTGATGCTATGAAAGGTAGAATTAGTGTTAGAAGTAATCTTGGAGAAGGTTCTATATTTATGGTAGAAATACCTCAAAGAATTAGTAAGATTACTGCTCCTGAAAAAGAAGAAGTACTAGTAGTTCCTGATAATGATCTATTTAAGGGTAAAAAAGTATTAATAGTAGATGATAATAAATTAAATATTAAAGTTGCTGAAAAAGCATTAACATTCTTAGAAGTTAGTTCTGAATGTGCACATAGTGCTAAAGAAGCTTTAGATATGATAGCTACTAATAATTATGATTTAGTATTAATGGATATTATGATGCCTGAAATTAGTGGTGATAAATGTTTATTAACTATGAAAGAAAGAGGATACAGTGTTCCTGTTATAGCTTTAACAGCAGATGCAGTATCCGGAGCTAAAGAAAAATATTTATCTATTGGTTTTGATGATTATATTGCTAAACCATTTACTAAAGACGAAATAAAAGAGAAACTAACTAAGATATTTAAAAATTAACATTAGTTAGTTTTTTTTAGTAAAAACTTTTAAAATTTAAAATAATTTGCTATAATTACTTATACGTGTTTCTGTTTTAAATTTTAAGAAAGGAGAAAAAATGAGTAAAATTAAAATATTTAGTCTCGGAGGACTAAATGAAAACGGTAAGAATATGTATGTTGTAGATGTTAACAACGACATATTTATATTTGATGCGGGTTTAAAATATGCTAATGAAAAGATGCTTGGAGTAGATTATATTATTCCAGACTATAATTTTATAAAAGAAAATAAAAAGAATATAAAGGGTATTTTTATTACTCATGGTCATGATGAAAACATGGGTGCTTTAGTAGATATAATTACTGAAGTTAAGGATATTGATGTTTATTCTTGTAAATTTACTTGTGACATTATTAGAAGAGAATTAGAGGAAGCTGGTCTTAAGTTTGATAACTTACATGAAATAGAACCTCATAAAGTAATTAACTTTGGAAAGAATAGTGTATTTCCAGTTAGTTTAACACATTCTATTCCTGATAATGTTGGTTATGTTTTAAATACCGAAGATGGTGCGATTGTTTATACTGGAAACTATGTATTTGATTCTAGTGTACAAGGTTGTTATAAAACTGATATAGGTAAACTTGCTTATATAGGTAAACAAGGAGTTTTATGTTTATTAAATGAATCTGTATATGCAGATAGACCTGGATATACAGTTCCAAAGAATAGAATGTCTGAAACTATTAGAGAACTCTTTATGCATAATGAAGGAAGAATAATAGTAACAGTATTTTCTGCACATATTAATAGAATTCAAGAATTATTAACAGAAATAGAATCTACTCAAAGAAGAGTAGTAATAATGGGAAAAAGATTACAACAATTAATTAATTATGTAATTGATAATGGATATGTAACATTTAACAAAGATAGAATAGGAACACTTAATAACATATCTGATAAAGATGCTGTAATACTTATTTCAAATGAAAATGAAAAACCATTTGTTAACTTAGAAAGAATTGTAAATGGTTATGATAAATATATTAAAATATTACCTACAGATACAGTATTTTATTTAGATCCAGTATCTGTTAATAATGAAAGAATGGCTATTAAAATGAGTGAAGAAATAGCTAAATTAGGTTCTAAAGTAGTATCTCTTTCATCTAAAGAGTACTTACTTAATCATGCTTCTATAGAAGACATTAAATTAATGATTAACTTAATGAATCCAAAATATTATTTTCCAGTTTCTGGTGAATATAGACATATGGTTTGTAATGCAGATGTTGCATATAGTATGGATATTCCAAGAGAGAATATTATATTAAAACAAAACGGTGATGTTGCTATATTTGAAAATGGAAACTTAACTAACGAAACTGAAAAAATATCTATAAATGAATTACTAATAGACGGTAATTCCACTAAAGATATTGGAGAACTTGTTTTAAAAGATAGAGAAATGCTTAGTGAAAACGGTATAGTAATTGTATGTGCTACACTAGACAAAAAAACTAGAAAGATTTTAGCAGGTCCTGAAATATTAACTAGAGGATTTATATACGTTAAAGATAACATAGAGTTTATTAATCAAATTAAAGATATGTCATTAGAAATAATTAATAAAAATATATCTAATAACTATGTTGATTATAGTAAGATTAAACAAGACTTAAGAGATGTTCTTGGATCATTTTTCTATAATGAAACTGAATGTAAACCAATGGTTATTACATTAATTAACGAAATATAGGGGGATTAAAATGAAACTATATCAAGATTGGGAAAAGTTAAGTAAAATGTATCCTGATAGACAACCGGGATGGAATAATTTTCGAAGCTATTTAATGCAAAGCTATATAAATGGTGAAGAGATCGAGGGCATAGATGAATTAGAAAATGACCCTGATTTTATGATGAATGCTATTTTTGCATGTGTTCCAAGTGATAAATATGATTATGCTGCCATTATGAATTTATGTGGTGATGATGCTATTAAAAGTTATTTTGTTATGGATACTTGTCTTAAAAGATTTTATAGTAGACCTGAAGTAATAGCTAAAGCATGTAAGAAATATATAAGTTTAAATGAAACAAAAAATCATATAACAGATTATATGAATACTCAAACAACTGAAATTTTAGTTAGAACTATTAGTGAAATAAGAAATGATAAAAATCATATTGAAGATCATTTAGAAGATTTAAATGAACTAGGTGAAATATTAAAAACTAGATTTGATTATATTTTAGGATTATATAATCTTATGATTCAAGAAGGTAAATCACCATTTACATTTTTAGCTGAACATTATGAAAATAATAGACATATATTACCATTTATAGCAGATAGAATTCTTAGTGATATTCTTAATACATCTACAGCAGATATTAAACTATGTTCTATAGCTAGTGAATCAGAGGAAATGGATAAGTTATTGCCTAAAGCAATAAGCTTTGTCATGTCTTTTGATAAAGGATATAGTGATTATGTTTGTGCAAATGCTGTTTGTTATAACAAAATGGAAAAACGTTTAAGAGAAGAACTAATCAGAAGAGCAATTTTTATGAAATACGAAAAAAGCAATATGCTTAAGAATCGTGATATAGATAGAATGATAATTGTAAAGAAACCATAGAAAATAGTGCAATAAGCACTATTTTTTTTATTTTTATGATATAATAAAGATGATAATGCGAGGTGCTTATATGGCAAAGAGAGGAAGACCTAGAAAAGTTACACATAGAAGAAGACGTAAGAATAGTAATCTAATATTTTATGTATTAGGTTTCTTATTTATGGCTATTGGTGTATTTGGTTTATTAGGTTATAGAGCAAATATTGTAGGTAAGTTCTGTAAAGGATTTGGTATGCTTTTAATGGGTTCATTTTATTATGTTCCATTAATAGTATTAATTCTTTTAGGTGGATATATATTTATAAAGAGTAAATTTCCAAAAGTATTTACATTTACTAAATGTGGTATTTATTTAGTTTCTATTGGAGTACTAGCTTTCTTTAACTTAGAACATTTAACAGATAAGTTAACTATTAAAGAAGAATTAATTAGTGCATGGGAAACATTTAAAATAGCTATGACAGAGGAAACTAGTTTTTCTGGTGGAGGAATGATTGGAACATTATTCTCTGCAATATTTAATAAATACTGTGGACATATTGGTTCAATTATAGTTATATGCATAATTATATTTATAGGAGCTATTTTAATAACAGATATTTCTATTACAGATATAATAGATGCAATAAAGAATAAAGTAGTTAAAGACAAAGATAAAAATGGTATACCTGATTCAGATGATGAAGAAGATGATGATGGTTACCAAGAAGGTGAAGTAGATGATCTTGAAAATAATAAACCTGTTAAGATATCTCTTCATAGTCAAAAAGAGGAAGAAAAAAAAGAAAATACATCATATGTACCAACTAATAACACTGTTCTTTATAAGAATTATGAACCTCCAATAGTTCATAATATTGATAAAGTACTTAATCCGGTAAAAAGCACTAAGGATAAAGTAAAAGAAAACGAATTAGAAATTAAAAAGAATATTCCTCAATTAGAAAAAGTTCTAAGAGAGTTTGAAGTTATTGCTAAGGTTAGAGAAGTTCACGTTGGACCTACTGTTACTCAATATGAATTAGAAATAAAATCTGGAACTAAGATGAATAAAGTTAAGAATTTATCATCTGAAATAGCATTAGCTATGGCTGCTAAAGATGTTAGAATTGAAGCTCCTATTCCAGGTAAGAGTACTGTTGGTATAGAAATACCAAATAAAGTTAATTCTGCAGTACCATTTAGAGAGATTATTGATTCATTTCCTAATGAAAAAGCTCCTAATAAATTATTAGTTGCTTTAGGTAAAGATATAATGGGAACTCCAAGATATTGTGAGATTAATAAAACTCCTCACTTATTAGTAGCAGGTGCAACAGGTTCTGGTAAATCAGTATGTGTTAACTGTATTATTGGTTCTATACTTATGAGAGCTAAACCAGATGAAGTTAAACTTGTTATGATAGACCCTAAGAAAGTAGAATTAACTGGTTATAATGGTATTCCACATTTATTAATGCCGGTTGTAACTGATCCAAGAAAGGCATCTATAGCTTTACAAAGAATAGTTGCTGAAATGGAAGATAGATATAAATTATTTGAAGAACATTCTGTTAAGAATATAGAAATGTATAATGCTATGCTTGAAAAGAAGAATGCTAAGATGGCAGAAGAATCTCAATATCCATTACTACCATATATAGTAGTAGTAATCGATGAATTAGCTGACCTTATGGTTGTTGCTAGAAAAGAAGTTGAAGATTCTATCATGAGAATAACTCAAATGGCTAGAGCTGCTGGTATTCATTTAATAGTAGCTACTCAAAGACCATCTACAGATGTTATTACAGGTGTTATTAAAGCTAATATTCCATCTAGAATATCATTTGCAGTTTCTTCACAAATAGATTCAAGAACTATTCTTGATATGGCTGGAGCAGAAAAGCTTATTGGTAAAGGTGATATGTTATTCTTACCAATGGGTGAAAGTATTCCACAAAGAATTCAAGGTGCATTTATAGATGAAACTGAAACTGAAAAATTAGTTGATTATTGTTGTAAACAACATAAAGCTCAATATGATGAAAAATTTGATTTAGATAAAGCTCCACAAGGTGGTAGTGGTAATCTAGGAGCAGCTGATGTAGATAATGATGATCCATTATATAATGATGCTGTAGAGTTTGTATGTAAGACTAAAAAAGCTTCTGCTTCTTTACTTCAAAGAAGATTTAAGATTGGTTATAATAGAGCTGCTAATCTTATTGATAAGATGGAAGAAAGAGGAGTAGTTGGACCTGGTCAAGGATCTAAACCTAGAGAAGTTTTAGTTGAATTGGAAGAGGAATAAAAGATGTAGAAATACATCTTTTTATTTTACAAAAAATATGATATTATAGTATATGTAAGAATAGGAGGGATTTTTATGGATAATGACGCTAAAAATATATCTGTAGAGAATGACGCCATAGAAATGCCTTTTACTGAAGATACTGGTGATGTATTTGAAGATGCAAAACCAGAAACAGATCCTATTGAAATGCCTTTTGAAGAAATTACTACAGAAGAAGAAAAACCTACTATCGAAGAAAAGATTGAGGTTCCTAGTGAACCAGTTGTTGAGACTCCTATTGAGACTCCAATTGTTGAAACTCCAGCTGTTGAAACACCTGTTGAACCTGAGGTGGTAGAACCTGTAGTTGAAGAAACTCCAGTAGTTCCAACAGAAGAAGTAAAAGAAGCTCCTGTAACAGGACCTATAATAGATGAAAGAATAATTAATAATCCTATTTATAATAAAAAAGTATCTGATAGTCAGGTAGAAGATAGAGTAGGACCTGGTCTATCATTATCAGAAAATAGTAATATGATCATTGATGACAGAATTAAAAACAATCCTGCTTATCAAAATGTATCATTTGATAATTCTGATGTTAAAGTTGATGCCATATCAAATAATAAAGATGTTATTCAAAAAGATAAGAAGAGCGTATTTGGTAAGAATGTATTCTCTTTAAAACATAAATCTATATTACTTCCAGTTATTGCATTCTTATTTGCAGTTGTACTTGGAATATATTTATTTATATCATCATCACAAGCTAAAACTGTTAATCTAATTAGAATTAGTGAAGCTAATAAAGTTGGTTATATGGATAGTGATGGTACTATAGTTGTTAAATCTAAATATTTATCTGGAACAGAGTTCTATAATGGATTTGCTATAGTTAAAAATGATAATAATTTATACTGTGTATTAAATGGTAAAGGTGCTTTTGAGGTTCCTTGTGGAAACTATACATATATTGGTTTATATGATGGAAAATATATAGCATCTAAAATAACTAATGGTGGATTAAAACAAGCTTTACTTAATAAAGATTTAGATAATATAACTAAATTTAAATATGATAATATTTCATATATTAATAATGGTATATTTACATTTAGAAGAGATGCTACTGTTGGAGTATTAAATAGTGCAGGTAAAGAAATATATAAATTTGAATTAGATGAAGTAGATGATAAGAATATTATCTTAGAAGTATCTGATTCTAAATCTAAAAATAAATATGCAAGAATTAAAGTTAATGATTCAACAACTATTGTTAATATAGATACTGGTAAAGAAGTATATAAGTATACTTTAAATGAAGTAAGTGTTTTAGATAATAATATATTCTCTATTAAAGATCCTGAAAAAGAAAATAATACTTATATTTATATTGAAGATGATGAAGTTAAATTTAGTACAAATCAATATAAAGTTATAAGAATAGATGATTATAATTCTAATATTGCATTATGTATTAAGAATAACTCTAAGGTAGATTATATTAACTTAACTAATAGCAATATTATTAATAATAATGATAATAATGAATACTATTATAATGATGGAATTGTGTTAGAAAAAACACATGACTTTAACTTAAATACAGATGTATATAATATTATTGATTATACTGGTAAGATTGGATCATTTTCTTCAATTAATCCTGTGGATAAATTATTCTATAACGGAATGCTTAAAGTTATAGTTTATGAAGATAAATATAACTATATAAATACTAAGGGTAAAACTATTAGTAATAAGTCATATGATGTTGCTGATAATTTTGAAGAAAATGGATATGCAGTAGTTGCAAATAATGAAAAATATGGTATTCTAGATACTAAAGCAAATGAAATAGTTTCACTTAGTTATGCTGGTATTGAACAATTAGATAAAGATCTATATAAAACTTTAAAAGAAAAATATGATTTAGAGTTATTTGTATTCAAAGCAGATAATAACAAGTTAGGATTTATAACTAATAAGAATAAGGAATATATACCTGCTACTTATAACTCATATGAAATGGTTGATAATGATTATCCATTTGTTAAAGTTTATTATGGTTCAGAACCTGTATTATTAAACTTAGTTAATAAAAAAGAGATTAATATAGATAATGATAGTAATATTCAAATTAAAGATAATTATGTAATTGTAAATAATAAATACTATAACTATAATGGTAAACTTATTTATTCTGCTAAATAGAGGGTGGTTTCATGAAAAAGAAATTTATATATTGGGCTATATTAGTAGTACTTATATTTGTGCTAGCATATTTCATTTTTTCATCAAGTTTATTTGATAATTTAAGAAATAAAGCTTCTTTATCAGATATAGAGGCTACAACTGTTCTTGATGATGTAAAAACATATGTAACAAATAATATAAATAATTATGATGATGGAACTATTATATTTACTAAGAATGATTTATTAGTAAATTCTATTATTAAAGAAGATAGTAATCTAGATGATACTTCTAGAGTATTTGTTACTGTTAATGGTAGTATGGTAACAGATGCATATATTAAAAACAGAAGTATTAATAATTATTTAATGAATGAAGTAAGTTCAAGTAGTTTTGTTTCAAAAGATAATAGTTATTATTACGTAGGGGATAATGCAGATAACTACATTATGTTTAATAATAGCCTATATAGAATAATGAAAGTAAATAGTGATGGTAATCTATTAATAATAAATAATGATAAAGAAGATGTTGTTAATAAGAATAAGGTTGATACTTATATTCAAATATTTAAGAATAGAAAGTATTATTCATATATTAAGAATGTCACTTTATTAAATATTAGTGATTACAATAATACTATATTAAATAACAAAACATATCTTGAATCTAATTATAAGTATTTTGTTAATACATCTAATGGATATGAAGTAGTTAATGCATTAACTGGAAATGATGATGAAGCTGCATTAAAACTAGTTATTGAAATAGATAAAGATGCTTCATATGAAAAAGGTGTAGGAACAATTGTAGATCCAATTATAATAAGCGAATAATTTCGCTTATTTTTATTTTTGAAAAAAAGTGAAAAAAACGCTTGAAATAAAGGAAAAGTAGTGATAAAATGAATTATGTGTGACTGGCTATGATGTGCAAGGTTGCTGATACACCGGGTTAAGTTGTTAATTAGTAATAAAGCAAATTGACCATTTATCAGGTTTTTGCATTGAGCAAGTCTATACAAGATATAGGCGAAAGGAGGCTATTTATGGCAAACAAGATCCAAATCAATCTTAAAGCTTACGAACATAGAGTTATCGATAAAGCTGCTGCAAAGATTGTAGAAACTGTTAAAAGAACAGGTGGAGAAGTAAGTGGACCAATTCCACTACCAACTAAGATTGAAAAAGTAACAATCTTAAGAGCTGTTCATAAATACAAAGATTCTCGTGAACAATTTGAAATGAGAACTCACAAAAGATTAATTGTCATCAATAACCCAAGTAAAGACACAATCGAGGCACTAACTCGTTTGGATTTACCAAGTGGTGTTGAGATAAGTATTAAATAATTCATTTAAAAATTTATAGGAGGAAAAAATGAGAAAAGGAATCTTAGGTCGTAAGATCGGGATGACTCAAGTATTTGCTAAAAATGGTAAATTAATTCCAGTTACAGTAATCTCAGTTGAACCAAATTATGTTTCACAAATTAAAACTGTTGAAACTGATGGTTATAACGCTGTTCAACTTGCTTACTGTGATGCTAAAGAAAAAAATACATCTAAAGCTGAACTTGGTCATCTAAAGAAAGCAAATGTTTCACCTAAGCGCTTCATTAAAGAAATCAGAAATGCTGATGTTAGCGCATACACATTAGGTGGAGAAGTTAAAGCTGACATCTTTACTGTTGGAGAAATGGTAGACGTTTCTGGTATGAGTAAAGGTAAAGGCTTCCAAGGTGTTATTAAACGCCACAATCAAAGTAGAGGTCCTATGGGACATGGTTCACAATACCACAGAGGTGTTGGATCACTAGGTACTATGAGACCAATGCGTGTTTTAAAAGGTAAGAAATTACCAGGACATATGGGTTATAAATTAATTACAGTTCAAAACTTAGAAGTAATTGAAATTGATTTAGACAAAAATATTATACTTGTTAAAGGTAATGTTCCAGGTCCTAAAAAGTCATTAGTTATTATTAAATCATCTATTAAGCATGAAGGACAAGTTAACGAAATGGATGAACTTGTTACTTATGCAGAAGCTACTGTAGAAGAAACTCCAGTTGAAGAAACTGCTTCTGAAGAAGTTACAACTGAAGAAACTCCTGTAGAAGAAGCTCCAGCTGAAGCTACAGAAGAAGCTGCTGAAGAACCAGCTGCTGAAACTACAGAAGAATCATCACAAGAATAATAGTTAATTAATTTGATAATAATGAATGTGATGAAAGGAGGAAATTAATATGCCTAAGGTAGCACTTTTAAGTTTAAAAGGTGAAAAAGTAAAAGATATAAAACTAAATGACGAAATATTTGGTATTGAACCAAATAATCAAGTAATGTATGATGCTGTTGTTAGAAAAGGTGCATCATTAAGACAAGGAACACATGCTGTTAAAGACAGAAGTGAAGTTAGTGGTGGAGGAATCAAACCATGGAGACAAAAAGGAACTGGTAGAGCTAGACAAGGTTCTATTAGAGCTCCACATTGGTATCATGGTGGTGTAGTATTCGGACCAACTACTGAAAGAAATTATGAAAAGAAACAAAATAGAAAAGAAAGTAGATTAGCTTTAAGATCAGCTTTATCTTATAAATTAAGTAATAAAGCTATTACAGTTGTAGAAAAATTTGATGTTAAAGATTCTAAAACTAAAGGATTTATTAAACTACTTAATACTCTTAAGTTAGAAGGTAAAACTTTAGTAGTAGTTAAAGAATTAACTGATGAATTAATTCTTGCATCTCGTAATTTAAAAGATATTAAAGTTATTGAATCTCATGAAATCAACACTTATGACGTACTTAACTATAAAAATATAGTTATTACTGAAGAAGCCGTTAAAATGCTTGAGGAGGTACTATAATGATAGGAGATTATAGAGATATTATATTAGCTCCAGTTATTACTGAAAAAGCTGCTATGATAGCAGAAGCTGGAAATAAAGTAGTTTTCAAAGTTAAACCTAGTGCAAACAAGGTTCAAATTAGACAAGCTATTGAAAAAATATATAATGTAAAAGTTACAAATGTAAATACAGTTAACGTTAAACCAAAATCAAAGAGAGTTGGACGTTATACAGGAAAGACTTCAGCTTATAAAAAAGCAATTATTACTTTAGCTGAAGGTTCAAAAATTGAATTATAGGAGGTTTTAGGATATGGCTATTAAACATTTTAGACCAGTAACACCTGGACAAAGAAAGAAAAGCACATTAGTAAACACAGAGCTAACTAAAACTGCTCCTGAAAAAAGTTTACTAAAAGTAGCTAAGAAAAATGCTGGTAGAAATAATACTGGTAAAATAACTGTTCGTCATCAAGGTGGCGGAGTTAAAAGAAAATATCGTGTAATTGATTTCAAAAGAAATAAATTCGATATTGAAGGTACAGTTGCATCTATAGAATATGATCCAAATAGATCAGCAAATATTGCTTTAATTAACTATGCAGATGGTGAAAAAAGATATATTATTGCTCCTAAAGGATTAAAAGTTAATGATAAAGTTGTATCTGGTGAAAAAGTAGATATTAAAGTTGGTAATGCTTGCCCACTTATGAATATTCCAGTAGGTACTGTTATTCATAATATTGAGTTAACACTTGGTAAAGGTGGACAAATTGCTAGAAGTGCTGGACAAAGTGCACAAATTCTTGGTAGAGAAGATAAATATGTAATGGTTAGATTAAGTTCTGGTGAAACAAGAAAGATTCTTGGAACTTGTATGGCTACTATTGGTGAAGTTGGTAATGAAGACTTCTCATTAGTTAGACTTGGTAAAGCAGGTAGAACTAGATACTTAGGAATTAGACCTACAGTACGTGGATCTGTTATGAACCCTAACGATCACCCTCATGGTGGTGGTGAAGGTAGAACACCAGTTGGTCATAAACAACCACTTACTCCTTGGGGTAAACCTGCACTTGGTCTTAAGACTCGTAATAATAAAAAGAGTTCAACAAAATTAATTGTTACTCGTCGTAATAAATAATAAAGGAAAGGAAAAATTATAATGGCTAGAAGTTTAAAAAAGGGACCTTATGTATTCGATAGATTACTTAAAAAGGTTCAAGAAATGAATGAAAATGGAAAAAAAGAAGTTGTAAAAACATGGTCAAGACGTTCAACTATTTTTCCTGAATTTATTGGACATACATTTGCTGTTCACAATGGTAAAGAATTTATACCTGTTTATGTAACTGAAGATATGGTTGGTCATAAATTAGGTGAATTCGCTCCAACAAGAAAATTTGGTGGACATGGAAATAAAGATGAGAAATAGTTAGGACTTGAAAGGAGATAAATGATGGAAGCAAAAGCAACTGCTAGAACAGTTTTAGTTGTTCCAAGAAAAACACGTTTAGTTACTCGTTTAATTCAAGGTAAGAGTGTTGAAGATGCAACTAATATGTTAAGTAATATGAATAAAAAATCAGCTCGCTTAGTAAGTAAAGTTTTATTATCTGCTACAGCTAATGCTGAAAATAATCTAAAATTAGATAGAAATAATTTATATGTTAAGTCTGCTTATGTTAACGATGGTCCTATTTTAAAAAGACATAGATTTGGATCTCGTTCTCATATTGATAGACATGATAAGAAAACAAGTCATATAACTGTTATAGTAGCAGAAAAAGCTGTTAAAGCTAAAGCTACTAAACCAGTTAAAGAAACTGTTAAAAAAGAAGAAAAAGTGGAAAAGAAAGTAGTTAAAAAAGAAACTACTAAAAAAGTAGCAACTAAGAAAGCTACTAAAACTAAGAAGGAAAACTAGAAGGAGGTTAATTTATGGGACAAAAAGTAAGTCCAGTTGGAATGAGAATTGGAATAAACAAAGATTGGTCTTCTAAATGGTATGCAGATAAAAAAGATTTCTCTGGTAAATTAGGAAATGATATTAAAATCAGAAATTATTTATCAAAGAGATTAAAAGATGCTGCTGTTGCAGAAATTGAAATTAACAGAAACACTAAGAAAACAGAAGTTATCATTCATACTGCTAAACCAGGTGTTGTTATTGGACACGGTGGAGAAGAAATCGAAAAAATTAAAAATGAGTTAAATAAATTAACAAAAGAAAATATTAATGTATCAATATTTGAAATTAAGAATCCAGATATGGTTGCAGTTTTAGTTGCTGAAAATATTGCTAAACAAATTGAAAACCGTGGATCTTATAAAATGGCTTCTAAGAGAGCTGTTAGAAACACTATGAAAGCTGGAGCTAAAGGTATTAAAGTTTTAGCATCAGGAAGATTAAATGGTGTTGATATAGCTAGAGCAGAAAGTCAACATGAAGGTACTACTCCTCTTCAAACTTTAAGAGCAGATATCGATTATGGTGAAGCAGAAGCTGATACTACATTCGGTAAAATTGGTATTAAAGTATGGATTTATAAAGGTGAAGTACTTGCTAAGAAAAATAAAAAAGGAGGTAATATAGATGGCTCTAATTCCAAAAAGAACTAAATATAGAAAACCTCACAGAGTTTACCATGATGGTAAAGCTAAAGGAAATCTAGAACTTCATTATGGAAGTTTTGGATTACAAGCTAAAGAAGGAGCTTGGATTACTCAACAACAAATCGAAGCAGCGAGAGTAGCAATGACTCGTTATATGAAAAGAGGAGGTAAAGTTTATACTAACATCTTCCCACACTTCGTATTAACTCGTCACCCAGCTGAATCTAGACAAGGTAAAGGTAAAGGTAATCCAGAATTCTGGGTAGCTGTAGTTAAAGAAGGTAAAATAATGTTTGAAGTAGATGAAGTTTCTGAAGAAGTAGCAAGAGAAGCTTTAAGACTTGCTTCACACAAATTACCTGTTAAATGTAAATTTGTAAAAAAAGAAAGTGGTGAAGTAAATGAAGGCTAAAGAATTAAGAGA
>JAFXXX010000001.1 GCA_017542065.1 Bacilli bacterium
AAAGTAGATTCGTCACTGTGGCACTTTATAAAAATATATCCATAGAAATCCTTAGGATATATTTTTGCCGTTAGCAAAAGCTACTATAGGTTATTTATTTCCTATACACAAACACTACTGTCATCGCAGAACAGTGCGAGCATGGACTTTCCTCTACATTACGTTTAAAATGCAGCGTTTACCTAAAAATTATTTAACCCTTTTTATTACTTAATTTATCTATTCTTTTTTATCACCATAAATTATTTTTTCAAGTTGTGATACTCTTCTTAATAAATCAACATTAGATACTTCTTTATCTGTACTCTTTACTATTTCAATACTTTCTTTAGCATTTCTTAATTTATGTTTTAAATCAAGTATTTCATTATTAAGATCTTCGATTTGATTTTCTAAAGCTTTAATCTTTCTATCATAAGTTCTATAATCACTTATAACGATATCTAAAGCTTTATCTACTTCTTGTGGTCTATATCCTCTAGCATCAATCTTAAAATCCCAATTAAGTAATGTATCTGGAGTTAAAACTATTTCATCGTTTTTCATAAATATCACCATAATAATTATTACATTTTATAGTATTTTTGTCAATTTACAAGTATTTGAAATACCATTTACAATTACTTTAATAGTAGTTTTTTTATAAATTAAACTATCAATAATTTTAAAAATATAGTATAATTAATTAAGGTGAAGTATATGAATTATCCAGACGGCATCAAAAGAAAAAACAAAACTATATATTCTGGTAAAAGAGGTATGACTTTAGAAAGTGATATTAATGATACAAATAAATATTACTTAGAAAAAGATATTGCTTTAATTTATAAAAAGCCAACACCTACTAAAGTAATTAAATTAGATGGTAATAGAATTAAAGATGGATTCTATGAGATACCTTCTACTACAGATTACAATGGAATATATAAAGGTAATTATATTGATTTTGAGGCTAAAGAGACTAGAAGTAAAACTTCTTTCTCATTAAATAATATACATGATCATCAAATAAAACATTTAGATAGTGTTTTAAGACATGGTGGTATATCTTTTTTAATTATTAGATTTACTACTTTAAATGAAACATATTTATTAATGACAAAAGATTTTATGGAATATATTAATAATAATGATAGAAAATCTATTCCATATGAATATATAAAGAATAAAGGGTATTTAATTAAAGAAAAATTAAATCCAAGATTAGATTATTTGGAGGTTCTTGAATGAAAAAGATAATTAAAAAGAAAAAGAGTACGGGTTCTAAACCTAAATTAAATTTAAAGTTTTTAAAAAGAGAAAAGAAACAATTAACTAAGGAACAAAAAAGAAGAAGAAATAGAAAACTTATTAAAGGATTATTTAATATATGCTTAGTAGGTATATTACTTATTCTTACAATTAGTATAGTATTCTCAATATATATAGTTATTAAGGCTCCTGATTTTGATCCTGAAAAACTATATAGAGCAGAATCATCTATTATATATGATAAAGATGGTAAAGAAATAGCTAAGTTAGGTATAGAAAAGAGAAAGAAAGTTACTTATGATGATCTACCTGAGGTATTAGTAGATGCTATAGTAGCAACAGAAGACTCTAGATATTTCCAACATAATGGATTTGACTTACCTAGATTTACTAAAGCTGCTGTAGGACAAGTTGTTAATAAACTTCTTGGTAGAGGTGCTAATGCTGGTGGTGGTTCTACTATCACAATGCAGGTTAATAAAAATAACTATACTACTTCAGAAGTTTCTATAACAAGAAAATTTACTGATATATATATGGCTATCTTTAAGATAGAAAAGAATTATTCAAAACAAGAAATAATGGAATACTATGTTAATACATCATTCCTTGGAAATGAATCATATGGTGTTGAACAAGCATGTCAAACATATTTTGGTAAATCAGTATCTGATATTGGACTTGCTGAAGCATCTATTATAGCTGGTTTATTCCAAGCTCCTTCTGCATATGATCCATATAGACATCCAGAAGCTACACAAAACAGAAGAGATACAGTATTATACTTAATGCAAAAGCATGGATATATTACTGAAGAAGAATATAATATAGTATCTGCTATGCCAGTTACTGATATAGTAATGAAAACTAATCCAATGGTTGAAGATAATGAATATCAATCATATATAGATATAGTTATTGATGAAGTTGAAGAAAAGACTAAGAAGAGTCCTTATACAACTGCTATGAAGATTTATACAAATCTAGATACTAGAAAGCAAAAAGAAATCCAAGATATTATGGATGGAGAAACATTTGAATGGAAAGATGATAAGATTCAAGCTGGTATTGCAGTTGTAGATATTAATACAGGTAAATTAATTGCAGTTGGTGGTGGTAGAAATAGAACTGGTGAAAGACAGTTTAACTATGCTACTATGATTAATAAACAAATTGGATCTACTGCTAAACCATTATTCGATTATGGACCTGCAATTGAATATAATGGATATTGTGAAAATACACAATTCTTTGATGGACCATATTCATATAATAGTGGTGGTTCATTAAAGAACTGGGATGGAAGATTTGAAGGTAACCTAACACTTAAGGTTGCTCTTGGAGAATCAAGAAATATACCTGCTGTTAAAGCATTCCATTCTGTAGAAAATAGTAAAATAAAAGAATTCGTTACAGGTCTCGGTATAGAACCTGAGATTGATGATAATGGATATATTCATGAAGCACATGCTCTTGGAGCATTTAATGGATCTAATCCAGTGCAAATGGCTGGTGCTTATGCAGCATTTGGTAATGGTGGGTACTTCACTAAACCATATACTGTTACTAAAGTAGAATATATAGATACTGGTAAAACAGTTAGTTTAAAGAATAAAACAGAAAAAGCTATGTCTGATTCAACAGCATTTATGATTACAGATTCATTAATCTGGGCAGTTGAAGGATATGGTAATATTGGTGGTAGAGTTAGAGGAGTTAAATTAGCTGCTAAAACTGGTACTACAAACTTTACAAGTTCAATTTTAAGACAATATAAGTTCCCATCATCAGCAGTTAATGATATGTGGACTGTTGGTTATACTCCAGAGTATTCAGTAGCTATTTGGTATGGTTATGATACTCTAGAAGAAGGATATTATAATACTAATGCTAGTGGTAGAGCTAAAAATGAAATATTTAGAAAAGTTGTAGACATAGTATCAGATGATAAGTCTGGAAATAAGGGGTTTAAAGTACCCTCAAGTGTTACAAGAGTAACTATTGAAAAGGAAACAATGCCTGCTTTATTACCAGGTGAAAATACACCAGATGATATGAAAGCTACAGATTACTGTGCTAGAAAATCATTACCTAGTGGAACTTCTGAAAGATTTAATAAGTTACCTAATGTTACATCATTAACAAGTAGTGCTACTGATAAGTCTGTAGTATTAAAATGGGATGCTGCTAGTATTCCAGGATACTATGATGATGAAAACTTAAAGAAATTAAATGAAATATATTTTGCTAAACATGTAGATGAAAACTTACAAGAAAGAAAGAATGCTTTAGGGCCTTGGGGTTATGAAGTACTTGAAAAGAATAATAAAACTGGTGAAGAAACATCATTAGGATTTACAACTAGTACAACTATGACTGTTACTAGAAAAGATTATGATGCTACTTATACAGTTAAAACTGCATGGCAAAATGACTGGATTGTTAGATCTAATGGTACTTCAGTAGAAGTTAAAACTAATAAACCAGAAGAAGCTACATTTACTAATACATTTAGTTATAATCCAGTAAGATATAGTAAATCAACTGATGCATTCTTTGATAATTCAGATAATCAAATATCTAATATTAAAGATGATATAACTGTTAAAGGAACTGATGGAATAATATCTAATCCAAGTTTATCTATTAGTTGTTCTATCCCATGTAATGCTGATGGTACTCCAAAGAATACTGAAGCTATTAATAGTTATACTATAACTTATACATTAACTTATGAAGGTAAAACATTTAAATTACCTACATATAGAACAGTTAATATTGTAGATTAAAAAAAGACTGAAATTATTCAGTCTTTTCTTTTTGTACTATTTTTTCTAGTTCTTCTACAGCCATATTAAGGTCATCATTAACAATATTATAATCATATCTAGTAGACACCTCTATTTCTTTTTTAGCTGTCTCTAATCTATCTTCTATGTCTTCTAAAGATACATTACCTCTTTTAATTAATCTTTCTTTTAATACATCCATAGATGGTGGTAATAAGAATATAGATACACTATCAGGATATATCTTCTTAATATTAGCTTCTCCCTCTACTTCTATAATCATTATTACATCTATACCATTATTTAACTTTTCATCTAAAGTATTCTTTAAAGTTCCATAATAATTATGATTATATATAGTGTATTCTAATAACTCACCATTCTTAATCTTTTCTTCGAATTCTTCTTTAGTAATAAAATGATATGTCTTATCAGGTATATCTCCTTCTCTCATAGGTCTAGATGTACATGATACACTCTTATAAGCATTATTTCTTTTTAAATATTCAGATACAATAGTATCTTTTCCTATTCCACTAGGGCCACTAACTATTATTAACTTACCTTTCATATTTACTCCTATTTATTAGTATTATGATAATAATTAAATTCTGCTAAATCCATAGATAATCTATCTAATTCTTCATTATCTTCATCATTCAAAATATCTTCTATTTCAAACATTAATTCATCTATAGTTTTATTAGAATACTCTATATCATTTCTCTTAAGAATATCCATTTGTTTTCTAGTAAGATATAAATCATCATTTATCTTTTCTAATTGATTTTCTTCAAATATATCTTGAATAACTCTATCTAATTCATTCATTATCTAACTCCATTAATGCGCTAAGTAATCCTAGCTTTCCATATTCATATGTTAAAGAACCTTGTTGATATGCTGAGAAAGGCTCTCTAAGAGGTCCATCACAGCTAAGTTCTATTGAAGAACCTTGAGTAAATGATCCTGATGCCATAATAACATCATCTTCATAACCTGGCATATAAGCAGGTATTGGTACTACATTAGAATCTATTGGAGATCCTTTTTGAATACCTTGGCAATATTTAATTAATTTATCTCTATCATGGAATATAATATTTTGAACTATTTCCACTCTTTCTTCATTATATTTAGGATCTACTTCATATCCAAAGCTTTCCATTACTTTAGCAGTTAATATTGCTGTTTTAACAGCATTTCTAACTACTGAAGGAGCAAGAAATAATCCCTTTAATATATCTCTATTAGAATTTTGTGTAGGACCTACTTCTTTACCTTCACCTGGAAGAGTAAGTCTTTCTGCACATAGTTTAATAAGGTCCGCTCTACCAACTATATAACCACCATTAGAAGCTATACCAGCTCCTAAGTTCTTAATTAAAGAACCACAAGCAATATCTACTCCTACTTCAGTTACTTCTTTCTTATTAACAAATTCACAGTAACAGTTATCCACCATAATAATAGTTTCAGGAGATACTTCTTTAATTAACTTAGTTACTTTTTCTATCTTACTTAAAGAAATACTCTTTCTTGTAGAATAACCTTTACTTCTTTGAATTTCAATTACTTTTACTTTATTATTAGTTAAATATTCTTTTACTCTATCATAATCAAAATCATTTTCTACCAAATCTATTTGATCATATTTTACTCCATAACTCTTTAAGGAACTATCATTATCTCTTATTCCTATTACTTCATGTAATGTATCATATGGAGTTCCCGAAATACTAAGTAATAAATCATTTGGTCTAAGTAATGCAAATAAACATACTGTTAAAGTATGAGAACCAGATACAAATTGAGTTCTAACTAAAGCATCTTCTGTTTTAAATATATCTGCATATACTTTTTCTATTGCTTCTCTTCCTATATCAGAGTATCCATAACCTGTTGTAGAATTAAAACAATTCTCAGATATATTATTCTTTTTAAATGCTTTTAAAACTTTATTTGAGTTATAAAAACATATATCATCTAACTTTTCAAATTCATCTTTTAATAGAGATTCTTCTCTATTAACTATAGTTTCATAATCAATCATAATCCACCTCTATAATACTTCCTGTTTCAATATTACTATTAGTAACATTATATATATATTCTGCTACATATTTAGGATCTAATAATTTAGTTTGTCCATATCTATTCATTTCTTCTTTTAGATATTCAGGATTCATTTCTCTAATAGATGAAGTATCTATCCACGGAAATAATAAACTAATAAATCTAATATCTGGATAAGATAAACTAAATGTTTTAGCAAATGTATTTATGGCAGCTTTAGAAGCTATATAATCTACTCCATCTTTAGTAGGTGTTTTAGTAGAATCTAAAGAAGACATAAATATAACATCTTTCTTAATTAATGGAAGTAAATACTTAGTTATAAGAAAAGTACCTACTACATTGACTTCTAATACGTCCATAAATTCTTTTTTAGTTTTATTTTCAATAGAATTATCCATACATAAACATGCAACATTTATAAGTACATCTATTTCTTCATCTTTTACGCATTCATATAGTTCTTTAATACTATCTTCATCTTTTAAATTACACTTATATACTTCATAATTATCTATTTCATCTAGATAATCTATTTCCTTATTATTATAAGTAAGTAATAAACTATAGCCTTCATTATGAAATTTAAGTGCTAACTCTCTTCCTATAGTAGAAGCAGCTCCTGTAATTAAAGCAACCATACAATCACTTCCTTCATGCAATGATTATACCATAAAAAAAGAGTATTACTACTCTTTTATTTTTTTAGTTTACTTAGTATTTATATTCCATTTAAAGTTTTCAACTTCATCTATATCAGTTCCAAATTCAACAATATGTTTTTTATGTTTTTCTAACATATCTAGACAATATTGTCTTAGTTTTTCTTCTGCTTCATCATTAGGTATATATTTTAAAGCATCTAATACTAAATGATATCTATCTATTTTATTTAGAACCCTCATATCAAATGGAGTTGTAATAGAACCTTCTTCTAAATATCCATGAACATGGAAGTCATTTACTCTTTTATAAACTAATTCATGTATTAAATTAGGATATCCATGGAATGCAAATATAACAGGTCTATCTTTAGTAAATATTTCTTCAAATTTAGTATCACTAAGACCAAATTTATGCATTGGAGATAGTTTTAATAAATCTACTATATTTACTACTCTTACCTTTATATCTATATTTTCTTTTAATAATTGATAAGCTGCAAATACTTCTAAAGTAGGAGTATCTCCAGATGCACATAGTATTACATCAGGATCATCATCTGATGCAAATGGAACTATCATGATTCCTTCTTCTACTAATTTAATAGCTAGTTCTTTAGAGAACCATTGCATTCTTGGATGCTTAGATGCAACAATTGCATTTATCATATTTTGTGATTCTAATGCTTTATTAGTGCATGCTATTAATGTATTAGTATCTGGTGGTAAATAGATATTTACCATATCAGATTTCTTAGTTACTAAGTGATTTAAGAATCCTGGATCTTGATGAGTAAATCCATTATGATCTTGTTGCCATACATGTGATGTAAGTATAAAGTTTAATGAAGATATTTCTTTTCTCCAAGGCACTTCAGAGGCCATTTTAAGCCATTTTGAATGTTCTGAAACCATTGAATCTACTACTCTTATAAATGACTCATATGAGTCAAATATACCATGTCTACCAGTAAGTAAATAACCCTCTAATAAACCTTCACATATATGTTCTGAAAGATAAGAATCAAATACCATTCCATTAGGAGATAAATTCTCATCTGTAGGAAGTATTACACCATTCCATTTTCTATCTGTAGCTTCAAAAACATAATTAAGTCTATTAGAATTATTTTCATCTGGTGAAAATAATCTAAAGTTATCTCTATTAAGTACTATAGTATCTCTTAAATATCTAGATAACTCTAACATATCTTGTTTAACTAATGTACCAGGTAAAAAGTCATATAAATATTCTTTATAATCAGGTAAATTAAGTCTTTTTATAATACCCGGATTACTATGTATATTCATACCTATTCTTTTATTACCTTTAGGTATTATTTCTTTAATATCTTCCATTAAAGAACCATTATCATCAAATAATTCACTAGGTTTATAACTATTAAGCCATATATCTAAACTTACTATATTACTAGGATTATTCTTATCTATTTGAAGTGGTACTTGATGTGATCTAAATGAACCCTCTAAAGGTTTACCATCAACCAATTTAGGTCCAGTCCATCCTTTAGGAGTCCTTAATATAATCATTGGTAAACAATTATTATCACCATTCTTATATTCATATATTCTTCTTACTATTAAATCCATTAATTGAGCCATTCTTTCATGCATTTCTAATGGATCATTACCTTCAATATAATATGCCTCATATCCATATGAATTAAACATCTTAATAAGATCTTCATTACTCATTCTAGATAATATAGTAGGACTATTAATCTTATAACCATTTAAATGTAATATTGGAAGAACTACTCCATCACTCTTCTTATTCATAAATTTATTTAAATGCCAAGAAGTAGCAAGTGGTCCAGTTTCAGCTTCTCCGTCTCCTATCATACAAGCACATATTAACGAAGGATTATCTAATACTGCTCCAAAAGCATGAACTAAGCTATAACCTAGTTCTCCACCTTCATGTATTGAACCTGGTACTTCAGGAGATGCATGTGAACTTACTCCTCCAGGGAATGAAAATCTCTTAAAGAACTTCTTCATTCCTTCTTCATTTTGACTTATTTCAGGATATAATTCTGTATAAGATCCTTCCAAATAAGTATTAGCAGTAAATGCATTACCACCATGACCAGGACCTGCTATATACATAACATCTAAATCGTACTTACAGATTATTCTATTTAAATGAGTATATATAAAATTTTGTCCTACAACAGTTCCATAATGACCAACTATTCTAGGTTTAATATCATTAATATTTAAAGGTCTTCTTAAAAGTGGATTATCAACAAGATATAATTGTCCCACAGATAAATAATTAGCCGCTCTAAAATATCTATTAATTATATTTAATTCTTTATCTGATAGATATCCCATAATAATCCCTTCCTATTCTAATAATAATTATACTATAAAAGAATAAAAAAATATAGTTCAATGAACTATATTTTTATTCTTCATCAAAGAAATCATCAAAGAAATCATCATATTCTTCTTTTTCTTCTTTAACATCTGTATTCTTTGATTCTTCATTTTCTTTTAACTTAAAGTTTTCAAGATCAACCATATTACTGTGAACAACTTCAGAAGTCTTAGGTGCTCCTTCTTCCTTAGGAGTAGCATCTTTAACTTCTAATTCTTCTTTAGGTTTTTCATCTACCCTAAGATCAAGTGGTTCTGGAGCAAATGGAACATCAACTTTAGTTTCAATATTCTTAGCTTCAGCTTCTTGTTTCTTCTTTTCTTCCTCTTCTTCTTTTTCTAGAGCTGCTATTTGAGCATCTATCTTCTTGATTATATCATCAAGTTCAGATTCAGAAGGCATTTGTCCACCTGCAAATGGATTAGATACAGGACTAGGTTCTGGTCTTTGATTTAAGAATGGATTAACACTAGGTCCTCCCATATATGGATTAGGTCCAAATGGATTTCCACCAGGAATTCCTCCAGGAGTACCACCAAATCCAAGATCAGGTCTATTCTCTTGTTTCTTCTTTTGAATATATTCTTTTAAACTAAATACTGGTATTTCAGCCATTTCTCTTTCAGGATAAATAACATTCTTACCAAAGTAATCTTCACCTTTACCAAATCCAAAGTCGTTATTAAATCCTTGCCTTATAGTACCTTTATATGGTGAACATCTTTGTTTAATAAGAATAAATGTTCCAAATGGTAATGTTTGAAGTTCTGTAACTGTTATTAAAGGTCTTGTTTCTTCTTTCTTATCTTTACCTACTCTAATAATCTTATCACCACATAGTTTAGAAATTTCCTCTAAAGCTTGTAATTCTCCAGTAAGTAAGTAAATTAAGTTACCACAGTTACCTCTAATAGTTTCAGCTTCTTCTTTACCATAAGTCTTATTAATTTGTGCAAAGTTTTGAATGATAAATGTAAATCTTATTCTTCTAGAACGAGCAGCTGTAACCATTGTAGTTATATCTTTAAACTTAGGCATGTTAGCAAACTCATCTACGATGAAGTTTGTTCTAACTGGTAATGCACCACCATGTTTATGAGCAACTGTAATTAATGATTCATAACATTGTTTAATAAAGATAGTTGCTAATGAGTGATATGTAGTTTTCTCATCTTGTATTATTAAGAATACTGCTGTTGGCTTTTCACCAATAGATGACATATCAAAGTCACTCTTAGAAAGCATTTCTGATAAGTTTTTAGTAACAGCTAAAGTCTTAACTTTTTGTTGTAAAACTGTTAAAACACCAGCTTTAGTATCTTGAGCAGTATTTACAACTGCACCCATATTAACTGCTATAGGTGATGTTGGATCTTGTAAATTAAAGTATTCTTGCATATATGTTTTAGGTCCAATTCTTTCTTCACCTTGATTAATCATTAAGTTAACTGAGTTAATATTAATAGTTTCTTTAGGCGCATCTTTAAATAATGCTAATCCAATACCTGTTAAATAGTCTGCAGCAGCATTTTGCCAGAATGGATCATCACCTTGTCCATCAACAACTATATTAGTAGCTAAGTCATTTAGTAATTCGTTAGCTTTATCAAAATTTCCTTCTTGATGGTATGAATATGGTAAATCATATGGATTCCAACAATTACCTTTTTGAGGTTCACGGAAATTAAGTATTATAATTTGATAACCAAGTTCTCTAAGTTTACCTGAATGGTGTTCATATATTTCACCTTTAGGGTCTGTAATAATCATAGATTCTCTACCCTTCATTAAGTGAACCATAGCAGGATCTACGAATCCAGATGTTTTACCTGAACCAGTAGCACCTATAACTAATGTATGACTTTCACCATTATCTACATATGCAGCATCTTTTCCATATACTAGTGGAACACCACCACCATCAGATTTAGATACTGAATAAGGAACTTCTAAAACTCCTCTTTGTGCAATAATATCTTTATCTTTAAACCATCTAGAATATCCATTAGTTTTCTTTTCATCTGAATATCCAAATCCTTTCTCCATATCAAAGAAATATGAAGAAGTAGTAGCAAATAAAGCTGCTATAATAGCTATCCATACACCAAATGTAATTAATATATTATTAGGATAAAAAGCTATTATAAAGTTTATACCAGCAGGAGTACCAAATTCCATTATAGATTTAACATTAGAAATAACAATTGCAATTAAAAAAAGTAAAAAGAAACATAACGTAGCAAATATAATAACGTCTTTCTTTTCAGCAACAAATTTTAGTCTCATATTTCATCTCCGTATAATTAAGTATATTATATCAAAAAAAAGGTATTTTATAAATACCTTTTTATAATTCTAGTATGAAAATAAACTACTCTTAGAAACTAAGAAATTGATAGTATTTTTACTAAGAGGTCCATATTGTTTTTCATAGTCATATCTATATACTGCTTTATATGATAATGTCTTATCAAATGCAGTAATTAATACTTCATCTCCATTTGCATCTCCAGCTACATCATTAGCTTTACTAGGATCTGCAAATACTTGTTTATCTTCACCAATATATATAACAGCTATTTTCTTAGAATCTTTTTCATAAACAAGAATATCACCTTTTTTGATTTCTCCTTCTTTATAATCCATCTTAGTAAAATAGTTGTTTACTAATACATTTTCCATTTCATCTATGGTAAATACACTATCTTGTCCCTTCATAACACCAGAATTAACAACACTATAGTATATTAATGATGCATTATCTACGTCAGGATTTAATGTTCTATTAGATGTTGTAGTATTACCTATTGCATTATCATTAGCTATTTGAATAGCTTTATTAGCTATTGCTCCAGTCTTATTACCATAATACATAGAATCACATAGTTTAATACCATCTGCAGTTGCTTGAGTACTAGTTCCTGATCCACCTTTTAGATCAAATGATCCATTATGAATATTACCATTATTAGTAAATGCAACAACAGGGTTATTAGATGATTCCCATTCAATTCCCCAACCTGATGTATTAACATTATCTGTTGGATGATCTAATTGAACTTGGAATTCTATTACATTTGTAGCACCATCAAGATCATGTCCCCAACCAGTATCGTTAACACCTTCACCTTTAACGTCTTGAACTACTAATGGAGCTACACTTCCATCTTTAAATTTAGCGTTTAATACATCTCCAGGGTTACCAATTTGAGGAACAACAGCAACTAAATATCTATCAACACCATCAACAGTAATATAGGCAATTCCATTCTTATACTTACTACCTTGTGATGCCCATACTTCATATGTTGCTTTTTGTCCATTACCTACACCCCAGTATCTTTCTTGACTTGCACTACAACCAGCATACCATCCTTTTCCACCCATACAAGTAAATGAGTATTTATTTGCTTGTGTAAATGATTGAGGAATAGTAATTGTAGTTGCACCAGGATAATCATCAACGTGTGCTCTACACTTAACTATTAAGTTAGTAGGATCTATAACCGTTCCATCTAGTTTCTTAAACTCCAAGTATAAAGACGGAACACTCATTCCTTCAGATTCTGCCGTAGTACCTATCTTTCCTACTTCTTGATGATCGGTTACCGTATCACCTTTTTTAAGAGTTACACTTTTCTTACTTAATCCTTTATATATAATGCTAAAATCAAATTCCGTTGTAGTAGTTCCACCTATCGTGTACTTATAACCAATTTCTATACAACCACCCGTACACTGAAGTTCCATAGAACTATCAGCAGACGACTGTTTAACTATTCCACCATCTAGAACAGCATATACTTTATCGCCTTCTACATTACCAGTAGAATCTTTATTTAATTCAATACCATTATGTAATTTACCATCAGTTGTATATCCATAACCATTTTTGTCTAGGAATTCTATACAACTACTAGTACTAATATCAGTAGGAGAACTTAATGCACTAGCAAGTCTTCTATCTATAGCACCAATACATAAATCATCATAATCTTCTGAAAAATCTTCTTCTTGTTCTAAGAATAACCCATCAAAATACATTTTGTATTCAAATATTTCGTCTATAATCATGTCTATAGATTTTTCTAATGGATTACCATCAGCATCATAACTAAGGAATGGTTTAAAATCCGGATTATGAGGTATATAATCCTCTTTTAAGTATTTTCTAAAGTTTTCTTCATTAAACTTATATGAGTAATAATTTATCTTAATACTATCTAGACTAAATCCTGTAGCAGGCAATGTTATTGATTTTATTGACATACAGCCTAGTAATAAACAATTTATTAATATTTTTGCATCAAGTAAAGTTTTTTTAGAAAGGAATGGAGGTAAAGGTATACCAATTGCAACTGAAATAGCTGCCGTCTTTCCAACATCAGTAAAAACATCTTTCATAACGGTAGCTAATTCACCTTTGAATTGTCCACCATATAAATCAATCCAATCACCTAATGATATATCCTTTGCCGTATAATCAGATTCAGAACCACCTAAAGTTTTACTAAACATACCATTAGCTAATAACTTTAATCTGTATATTTTACCAACAGTATACCAGAATCCAGTCGATTCATCATATGTTCCTTCTGACTCTAATTTTAATTCTTCCATTTCAGTTTTAATTAATTGAGCAAAATTAGTAGTATAAGTTTCTACATCACTTTCATCTATATCTTTTGCAAGTGAAACTCCAAAATTCATTACATCTTTTACTTCACTATAATCAGTCTGATATCCATTTTTCATATCAGTATAGAATGTAGCAGCTAGTAAAAGTGTTGAATCTAGTTCTTCACCATATATTTTTCCTAATCTATCTAATTCTACATAGAATGTTTCCTTTGAATCACCAAAATTTCCATTCATATATAAATTAGTAAATTTTTCAGCAGTATTAGCTAGATTTACAGCAACTTCTTTTGCACTCATTAAAGCATCTAACATAGGTGCAAATATCATAAAAATAGCCACAACTAAGAAGAATAAAGGAATTAACAATCCTATAGCACCTACTACTAAACCTGCCATTGCAGACTTATAAGAACCGCTACCAACAAAGTCTAGTATCTTATCTGTATTATCACTACCAATTATTGCATCTGATGCTTTTAAAGCACCTTTGGCAATTTTACCCCAAGGAGTAAAGTTTGATGCAGCATCAACAGCATGTCTTTGCTTATCAGCTTTAACTGCCTCTTTTAATCCGCCCTTAGCAATATCTTTAGTATCGCTTGCAGCATTCTTCGCCATATCGGCTTTATCTAATACAGGGGCTTCTTTTGCGCCCTCTTTTGCAGCTTCTTTAGCGCCTTCCTTTGCAGCTTCTTTTGCTGCTTCTTTTGCAGCATCTCCAACTTGTTGAGCGCCTTCTTTTGCAGCATCTTTAGCTGCATCACCAGCATCTTTTGCGGCATCCTTAGTTGCATCTTTTGCTTTATTAGCATTATCTGTAGCATTATTTAAATCTTTACCATCAGGTTTATTATCTGTTTTTTTATCAGTTTTTCCATCATTTTTTTCTGATTTACCATCAGATTTTTTATCATCACCAGAAGTTGCTTCTTTTAAATCATCATTACCTGTTTGATTATCTGTAGTACTTTCTTTACCTAAAGAATCACTATCAGATGATGAATTTGAACTATTATCACTAGTATCGCTAGTTTCTGTAGAAGAATCTTTACTATCAGATATATTTTCAGCATCTGATCCGCTTGATTTATCATCAACTACTGATTCACTACTATCAGAAACTGGTTCTGAGCTACTTTCAGTTGAACTACTATCATCGCTAGATGATTCAGAAGTTTCACTTGATGAATCACTAGATTCAGTTGTTGTTTCTTCAGATGATTCACTAGATTCTGAAGACTGTTCTTCAGACGACTCTTCAGGTTCAGAAGATTGCTCTTCTGTTGAGTCACTAGGTTCTGAATAATCATCTTCAATACTATCACCAGTAGAATCCTCTTCAAAAGGATAATCATCTTCTTCATTACCATCAACAGGTTCTTCATCATCAGGAATTTCTTCTATTTCTTCTGATGCTTTATTATCTTCTTTATTACTACGAAAAGATGGTTCTGACACTGAACCATCACCATCTACTAAATCAGGAGCATCAACTTCAAATTCTCCTTCAACAGTTACAGGAACTATTATTTCTTCTTCATTCCTTTTGTCCAATGTCATCACCACCTTTCATTAGTTATTTATAAATTATAGACCGCCTTTTGTACCAAATGAATCAAGTTCTGCTTGAGTAACTACTACACTAACTTGTAGTCTCTTACTACCACAGATAAATAACGCTTCACCTTGGTTATAACCCTTAATACTTTCAATCTCATTTTCGTTGATATCAAGTAATTTAGATAAATCTTCAGCAGCTTGTTTTCTAAGTCCCATTATTAAATAATAAGACGAGTTATCAAATATTGCTTTACCTTGAGTAATTACATTAGGATCAGTAAAGTCACTTGGTTGTTGTGTAATTACTATAGTACCAGTATTATATTTTCTTGCTCTTCTTTGAACATTTGCTAGGAAGTCTGCTCCTAAAGTATTATTTTGACCAAGTAACATATGTGCTTCATCAACCATTAATACTGTATTAATATTTGGATCAAGACATAATCCCCAAGCATGTTTTAATATGTTAAAGAATAAAGCATTCTTAATATTTGTTTCAGCATTCATAAGTTCTCTTATATTGAAAACTATGAAATTAGATTTAGGTTCAATAGTTGTATGACCATTGAAGAAATATTCTAGTCCACCAGAAACTAGTGGTCTAATCTTCATTTCAAGTCTTTCCATTATACTTCTTTCAGCTGTAGCTTCACCATAAGAAAGTATTTTACCTCTAACAGTTTCATATACATCTGAGAATGTAGGAAAGTCTTCCTTTTTAAATGTAGTAAAGTCTGTATTAATATTTACATTAAATCTTTGATATGTTTCCATAACAACTTCATTAAATAAGTTTAATACATCTTCTTCTATAGATGGATCATAGTATCTCATAAATGCTTTTAAAGTTTGAAGTGTATTAGTTAAAATTGAATAACCAATACCTCTTCCAGTAGCATCATCTATACCATCTGCAACAACTTCAAGTGGGTTAATCATACCATATTCGCCACCTAAGCCTAGGTTAATGAAATCTCCACCAAATTGTCTAGTCATATCTTCTAATTCACCTTCAGGGTCAATAGCAACTATTTTATAATTATTTCTTATATGAGATCTAAGAAGTAATTTAGCTGCTGTAGATTTACCTGATCCAGAAGATCCTAACATAATCATGTTAGCATTGTTTCTATTATGTTCTTTTCTTGTTTGATATAGGAATTGGTTAAATAATACTACACCACCAGAGAAATCTACACCAAATAAGCAAGATAATCCAGGATCTTTAATACTATCAAAGATAAATGGATACATTGCTGCAAGTGTAGGAGATGGTATTGGAGTACCAATTCTATCTTCTATATCTTGTTTTTCAAATATTGGTAGCATTGATTTAAATACTTTTTCTTGTTCAAATCTAAGAGGAACTGCTCTCATAAGCATACCTTCCATTAGATTCTTAACTTGAACTTTCTTGTTTTCAAGTTCTTCTTTAGTATCTGCTACTATCATTATATGTAATTGAAAATTAAATACTTTTGATTGATCTCTAGTTATTTCAGAAATGAAGTTATTTAGTGAATCATAATCATTTCTTAACTTTTCTTGCATTGTTACGTCACGTTCTTTTTGATATCTTTCTTGGATATCTACTAATTGCTTATTAAGCATTTTAGCAAGAACTGAGAATGCAATTGGAATATGTTTAGCAACAATTCTAACACCAGATAATCCTGTTGATAGATTTGCCAAATAACCAGGTTGAATAGCACCAGGATAAGAAACAACTGTTAATATTGTTGAATACTTATCACTAATATAGAAATCACTAGTATTAAATGTTATGCCCTTAGGAGCTAATTCTTTTTTTATACTCATTCTGTAATCACGCTCCCACTCTTATATGTAACTCCTCCATTTAAGAAGTTATCTAATATTGATCTTAAATCTTCATTAGAAGTTTGAGTAGCAATTAATCCAGTACCAGCCATGTTGTTAATTAATCCTCTAACCTTCTTAGTTAAAGCATCACTATTAGTATCTTTAACTAGAATATAGTATTCAGTATCAACAACGTTGTTCATTGAGAACATTTCTGCCTTTTCAATATCGTCTGCTAATAGTTTTCTTCTAGCAGGACTTTGTTCATTAGACATTTGTAATTCTAGTTGTGATACATATAGATTAATATCTACAGGTCTATCTGCTACAACTAACCAAAATTCATATTCAATTAAATTATAGAATTCTTTTAAAGAATTAATAATTCTATTTTGTTCTGATTCAGTTAATATAAATATGTTTCTAGGACTAATTTTAACTCCTGAAACCATACTCTTATCATCTAGAAAAATCATTCCATTATTAATATCTTTAACTTGAATCCAGTTTTCAGTTAATGAACTATCCTTTGAATTCATCTAGATAACACCATCCTTCCCACTTATAATTTCTTCTTTTATAAAAGAAATTAAAACATTCTTTTATTACAGTCCTAATATTATGATAATTAGGAACTGGAACACATAATCCACAACACACAAGTCCAGGAGCTAAACATATTAGAGCTCCAAATAAATTATGTGGTTGTACAATCAGTAACGCGAGTAATGTTACTGCTACGCCAGATACTGCTATTATCAAATCAATTGGTAAGAATATATTAAATATTAACTTACCATTATTTGTATTTGCAGGTATTATATACATCTAATATCACACTCCCTTTTATTGATTATTATTCTCATCTAATTTATCGTTAGTATTTCTTGCTGCCTTTTCTACATCGCTTAGGCTATCATTAGTTTCATCTACACTATTCTTAAGATTTCCAAGTGCTTCAGAATTTAATTTCATACCAGACTTAAGTTCTTCTCCAGAAAGTCTAACTTGACTAGCAACCTTTTCACTTCCTGTCTTGATTGAAGTATTTATTTCATCTAACTTAGCTTCAAGACCACTTGTGTCAATATCTGCTTTAACTGTTCCACCAGAAGTTCCTCCAGAATTGTTTGAATTACTTGCTGCTTGTGGAGCAGGTTGAGGTGCAGCTTGTGGAGCAGGTTCAGGTGCTTCATTATAATTTACATTTGGATTTTCTTTTGCTGCGGCGACTGCATTAGCAATAGCTTTATTTGAAGCCCCAATCGCTTCATTAATTACACCAGCATCAGTAGTTCTATTTTCAACATTTACGGCATTATATAATTTATCCATTGAACTTACAATAGCGTCAAATGCTTCATACATGTCAGTTCCCTCTTTGATTGTTTTCTTTTCTTCTTCAACAACTTTAGTTTGCTTATCCAATTTTTCCTTTGCTTCTGTATTTTCAGTTTCTAGTGTATTATGTGAAGTTCCAAGAACACTACTTTCAGCATTATTAGCTGCTGCTAAAACTGTACTTGCTAACTGAGTAAACGACTTATCTGAAAGAGCATTGGATGCACCTTTACCATTAAATACAGGGTTACCCTTTTCATCAAATTCTACACCAGATATTTTACCAACATCTTTTAATGTATTATTTAAACTATCCATATCTAATTTTCCAGCTGATAAATCGTTTAAAGCATTTTTAATCATACCTATTTGTTCTTGATTTTTAGTATTGCCTTTCATCTCTGTCAATTGTTTCTCTAGGTCATTATATAAATCCATTTTACGTTGGCTTTCATTATATGTTTGTTTTTTCTCGTTTAATTTTTCTAGGTTGTCCATTTGCATTTTAGAAAGATTGTTGCCCATATTTTTTATAATATCACTGTTAGTCTTAGCTGCAGCTGCAAAATCTTTTCCTTTAGCTGATGCTTTATAATCAATTCCTTCACTACCATCTTTCACAAAGTTTCCATCTTTGTCTTTTTTAAATTGTAATGCACCTTGAGTAGCAGCATTAATCTTAACAGCCATCTTTGCGTCTTTTACATCTTGCTTTCTTTGTTCATGTTCTTTTACTTCTCTACCAAAGTTTTCTTTTACAGCTGTATCAATAGCCTTCTTTGTATCTTTACCGCCATCTTTATAAATAGCTCCAGCAACTCTTGCTCCTCCAGCTATTGCGCCAGGTAAAGCTCTACCAACTGCTCCAGCTTTTTGTGCAAATCTACCACGACGTGTATCAGTGTAATAATCTTTATCAGGATGTTTACTATTCCATTTAGCAACTCTCTTATCACTAGCTTTTCTTAAATCTGTTGCTAAACCTTCAGATCCTTTTTTAACAAACTTGCCAACACCAGAACCAATAGCTCCAGCTCCTGCTTTAGCAAGACCACCCATAGCTCCCCAAGCATTTTGAGCCATCTTACCAACACCAGCCATTTCACCAAGCTTATCTTTGATACTACCCATTTTGATATTAGCCCCAAATAACTTACCAAGTAAATCAGGTAATTCTTTAACTAATCTAAGTAGTCCAATTATTAAGAATATTTTAAACCAAATTGAAACACTGTCATTATTGAATATACTATCTGGTTCATTCATTAATTGGAATCCCATTACCATGAAACATAAACCAGCTATTCTTATTAAAATACTTGTAAATTCTTGAATAGTCATCTTAGCCCATTTTGATAAATGATCTGCACCAGATGCAATATATGAAACAATTATTACTGGTGCTAACACTTCAAGTATTCCAAGTTTTACTAACCTTAATCCTGCATCTAAGCATAATATAATAACTTGATATAAAATAAATCCACCAACGATAACTAATGCAAATGCACTTATATCATATATTGGTTGTCCGTTATCCCAAATTTTCTCTTTACCAATTATAATTAAATTACCGTATTTAGGTTCACCACCTAAAAAAGTTAGATATGGTTCATACATACCATCATTTATATCTGCTAATTTATCAGCATAATTACAATTCTTGTCATCATTACATAAGCTAGACTCTGTATATGGAACACCATTTTGATCAACTGGTCTAATAAAACTAGTTATTATTGCAGATGTAAGAGTTCCACCAGCGCCTTCAATACCAGATGATGAATCACTATCCATATAACCAAGCATTAATTTTTCAACTACTCCACCAACAATTATTTCAGCTTGTAAATAATATACAAAGTTAAATATTGCAGGAACAGCAACTAATAAAAGTAATCCTATAATAGTTCTCTTTAATACTCCAGTAACACCTTTTTTAGCATCAGTTAATAAATCCGGATTAACTATTGCCTCAATTAGTTTTACTGAAAAGGCAAATAATATTACAACACTAACTAATATATAAATTCTATTACTAATAGCTTCTATAGTAGTTGCTCTAAATAATCTAGTAGTTGCAAGCCCGTAAAATAATGAATAAATACCAGATATAGCATTAAAAATAGCAGCAGCTATAGCTGTCAATATTATATTTAATAGTGACGAAGCACCAGACGATAAAACATTGTTTAATATTGGAAACATAAACATCCTCCTAATCTTAAATTATACTATACTATCATAAATTTAATTATATCATTTGTTAATAGATTTTTCAACAAAACATAAAAAAAACATAATAGTTTTTATTATGTTTTTTATTCACTTCCAATAACGACACATCTCATTAGACTTGTGTTTCTTAAAGTATCATTTTTTGATAATGAATCAACTAGAAAACTAATAAGAATTGGAACAACTATTAGTATAGCTAAAGCTATTAATCTTCTTATTACTTTTGATCTAAATTTATTCATTTTTTTAGCATCACCACTCATAACAGCAGCTATTAAATCAAATGTTACAAATAATATTGTTAAAATTGGTGCCATTACAGTAATAGTCCTATAAACTATATGAAGTGCTTTAACATTATTACATGTTAAACTTGCTTCTTTTTTCTCACTATAATCATAAAAGTCAGGTGTTCCGTTAAATCCACTATGAGATATTACTCCACAATGATCATCCTTACATTGTTTATATGTAACACTTAAAGATGAACTTTTACATTCATCATAGTCCCAATCTGTCTTTTCAAAACCACATCCAAGTGTTTTATTAGTCCATACAGTAGTATTATGCATTGGATGAAGTCCTGGTAAAAAAGTATATCTATAACAAGCATATGAACCAGCATCTCCTGTTTCACAAGCTTTAATAGCATCTTTCTTTTTCATTGTCCACAATTTACCTGAAAAATCACCATCTTCTGCATTAACTGTAATAGGAATAAGAAGTAATAAACATGTAATTATTAATAATAAATACTTTTTCATTACATCACCTATTAATTTTGACTCTTATCTTTTATAATTTTAACGGCTTCTTCAGCAAATTCATCATAACATTTTGTTCTTCCAGTTTCTATAGATTCAGTATCAGTCTTTCCATCTATAGTTGAATTATAACAATTAATACTTGATTCCCAGTATGTATTCATACATAATTCTTTACAATTTGTAATATTCTTACCATGACATTTAGTAGTACATGAATAATTAATATATGTCTTTTCTTTAGATTGATCATGAACACTATTAACATATCCACTACCTTTATATTCATCATCATCACGAGAATATGTATATCTGTTATTTCTCCAGCAAACTAGCCAATCTGCATTTGAAGAAAAATTATTAACAATTGTTGAAACTAACCATGGAACTAAGAAAATAGCAGCTGCTGAAATAAACCTTTGAATAATAGGTTTCCTCATTTCCATAATTTTCTTTTCATCGCCACCAATAACTGATTTTAATAAATCTATTGATGCCCAAATAATTAAAATAATAGGTGCAGTTATTTGAAGAATCTTAATAACTAATGAAGTATAATAAACAATTTCTCCAAAACCAAAGCAATTCTTAACAGTAATTTTTGAAATATAGTCTAAATCTTCAGAAATAGTTCCTTTAGTTCCACTAGCACCAGCTCCATAACTATATGCAACATTCTTATTTGATTGTGCTCTTTTATTACAATATGTTTGTGGATCTGTTCCTACTTCACAGAATACATTTCCTTTATACTTAGATTCACATAATTTATTAGCACATGTAGTAGAAGTATCACATGTAACAGTTGTACTCATACAATTTTCATATGTTTTATTATATTGTTGAATTTCTGCTGTTGAATTACCAGCACTACATCCAGCAATAGCCTTACAAGCAGTTTCCATAGCAGCAGTATTTTGTTCTTCTTGTTGATTTTCAATATATTGAGTTTGAGAAACAATTATACCTTGTTGTTTAAGCATATCTATTATTCCACCTTCATAACATTTCTTACCTTCACTAGGCATATTTTGGCTTAAACAATAACAGCTTTTATCTATTGATAACCCATATGTTTTAGATGAGCACCATGTATTACATTTCATTGTTTGAGATGAATCAGTTAAACCATTTTTACATATACTGTTACATGTACTCATAAGATCCTTTGATGGAAAAGAAGATTCTTGATATGTACAAATATCAGCTTTTACACTATATCCAACCGATAAAATAACTGCTACTAATGCAATTAAAAATACTATTTTTTTCTTCATAAAAACACCTTCTATCATACACACAATTATATCATTTTATAAATAAAAAAATCAACTTAATAAGTTGATTTTATTATTTTATATTAGTCCCAAAGATTATCAAAAGTTTTAGAGAAATCTACAGGTCCTTGCTTCCAAGCATAACTCCAACAAGTTTTCCAGTCAGCGTTACCTTCGTCAGATGCGAATCCGATTACTAAACTTACTATCCATGGTAATAGGAATACTAATACAGCTGAAAGAAGTCTTTGAATAAATGGTTTTCTAGCTGCAGAAATCTTCTTTTCATCTCCAGATATAATAGATTTTAATAAGTCAATTGATCCCCAAATGATTAAAGCAATTGGAACGATAATTTGAATAACTTTAACAATATAAACTCCATAATATACTAATGCTGAAGCTCCAGCACATGGTCCAGTTCCTTCAAATGTCATACTTTTCCCTCCTTTTATATTATAGATTTATAATACTATGATATAAAATCTTTGTCAATAGTTTTAAAAGACTTTACACTTAGTCTTCAGTGATAAAATCTTCTGATTTAAAATGCTCTGTTCTAAGTAAATTATTATAGTCTTGTTGTCTTAAAACTTCATATACTGCAATAGCTGCAGTATTAGATAAATTAAGTGCTCTAACCTTATCACTCATAGGCATTCTTATACATCTATCTAAATCATTTCTAAGTATTTCTTTAGGTATTCCTGTGGATTCTTTTCCAAATATTAAATATATATTTTCTTCTTTATTTGAAAAGTCAAAATCAGTATGAGGTTTCTTACCATATCTTGTAAAGTAGTAATATGTTCCATCATTCTTTGATTTAAAATCATCCCAGTTTTCATATACTTCATAATCTAAGAATTCTAAGTAATTAGCAGAACTTCTTTTTAAGTATTTTTCATCTAATGAGAAACCTAAAGGTTTAATTAAATGTAACTTAGATTCAGTTGCTACACAAGTTCTCATAATATTACCAGTATTTCCAGGTATTTCTGGTTCAAATAATACAATATTAATCATTTTTATCACCAAGATATATTATATTATGTTTTATATTTTTTAACAATATGTTATAATTTAAAATAGAGGTAAGATATATGGATATTGTATATATTATATTAATTGTTTTAACAGTATTATTCTTTATATTTCTATTCTTTGATATATCTTTATATAAGTTAAAATACTTTGCTAGTAAGATAACTCTAGTAGAAGAAAAAATAGATACTATATTAAATAATAAATATGAAAATATTATAAAGATTAATGATATTATCAAAGATAAAATAGGAACTGAAAAAGAAATTATAGAAGATATATCTTCATTAAAAGAAGAAGGTAAAAGTAAATCTGAAATTGATTCAGTTTTAGTTGATTCATTAGGTAGAATAGAATATATTAAAGAACAATATGATGAACTAGATAATGAAGAAGAATTAAATAGTCTATTTAGTGATATTAAAAAAGATGACGAATCATTAAGTGCTTATAAGAAATTCTATAATGATAATGTTAATGATTATAATTTAATAGTTAGTAAATTTCCTTATGTTATAACAGCAAAACTATTTAAACATAAGCCAAAAGAATTCTTTGATGACACTAATATAGAAGAATAAAAGAGATCACCAATTGATCTCTTTTTTATTATTCTTTTTTAAAAAATCATTTGTTTTAGAAAAAGGTTTACTTCCAAAGAATCCATTTCTAGCAGAAAATGGAGATGGATGAGCAGACTCAATTACTAAATGCTGTGGATTAGTAATTAGTTTTGCTTTTTCCCTAGCAAAATTTCCCCACAGTATAAATACAACTGGATCTTCTCTTTCATTTAATTTACTAATAACAGCATCAGTAAATTTATTCCATCCTAAATCTTTATGAGAATTAGGTTTATCTTTTTCCACAGTTAAACCTGCATTTAAAAGCATAACACCTTGATTAGCCCATGGAGTTAAATCTCCGTTAGTCATATCTTTTTCTATTCCTAAATCACTATATAATTCTTTATAGATATTTTTAAGTGATGGAGGAATAGGTTTCTTTAAACAAGAAAAAGCATAACCATGAGCTTCTCCTTCTCCATGATATGGATCTTGTCCAAGTATAACTACTTTAACATCACTATAAGGAATCTTAAAAGCATTAAAGATATCTTCCTTTTTAGGATATATTTCTTTTTCTTTATAAAGATTATCCACAGTATTAATGATACTAGTGAAATAATCTTTTCTTATTTCACCAGATAATATATTATCCCAATCATTATTAAACATATTATCACCTACTTATGATATGTTTCATTATTATTTATTTTAAATGCTCTATAGATTTGTTCTAAAAGTATAACTCTAAATAGTTGATGTGGAAATGTCATTTTAGAAAATGATAATTTATAATTACTTAATGCTTTTATGTCTGGATGTAATCCATAGGAACCACCAATTATAAATGTAATATTACTATTTGTTGATTGAATACTATCAATCTTCTTAGCAAATTCTTCTGAAGATATTTGATTACCATCTATTTCCATGGTAATAATATAATCTTTATCTTGTACATACTTCATAATACTATCTCTTTCCTTTAATAGAGTCTTAGATTCATCAAAATTCTCATCTCTAACCTCTATTATTTCAAGTTTACAGTATTTGCCGATTCTTTTCTCATATTCTAGTATTGCATCTTCGAGGTATTTTTCTTTTATTTTACCTACACATATTATTCTTATCATACTTCTATCACCTCTGTAGGTTCATCTTGATTAGATAAAACTATATTTTTATTATAATCATTATACTTTTTAAATGTTTCTAATACTAATTCAGGAGTATTATTTTTTTCACTTATGTGAATTAATATAACATTTTTAGTTTTATCTCCAATAACTTTCTTTAGATATTTACTTGTTTGCATATTAGATAAATGTCCTCTATCAGATATAACTCTTTGTCTTAAGAAATATGGATAAGGACCATTTTCTAACATCTCTTCATCATGATTACTTTCTATAACATACATATCTTTATTACTTGTTAATTCTATATATTTTCTATTTATATAACCAGTATCAGTTATATACACTAATTCCTTTTTATTCTCTTTTATTATGAATCCATTACATATAACAGAATCATGACTCATCTTCATTACATCAATTTTTAAATCTTTAATTAAGATAGAATCATCATATAATTCATATCTAAAATCTTTTAAAGATTTATTTAGTACATCATATAGTTTAGTATCCACATATAAAAGAGGATCATATTTAGAAATTAATTTTCTTAATCCCTTAATATGATCATCATGTTCATGTGTAATTAATATTCCATCTAAATCATTAACTGAAATACCTAATTCCTTTAGAGAATCTTCTATATAAGGAAGTTGCATTCCATCATCTATTAATATTTTTGTTTTATCAGTCATAATAATAGATGAATTACCTTTAGATCCAGATGATAATATACATATCTTCATTAGTATAAAGATAGTGGATTAAAATGCTTTCCTCCACCATACCTTCCATATTGTGTTCCACCATAATATGTACCAAAATGTAAGTGAGTTCCTGTTGATGAACCAGAATCTCCCATGTATCCAAGTAATTGACCTTTTTTAACTGTTTGTCCCTCTGAAACTACTATAGTTCCTCTTAAATGGGCATATACAGCATAAACATTTTCATTATGTCTAATCCATACAGCATTACCATAACCCCCGCCACAAGAATTACCAAGATAACCGTGGTCAGCACATCCAGTAGTAACTGTTAATACTGTACCTTCACCAATTGAATATATTGGAGATCCAAATCCACAACCAGATATATCTATACCTTGGTGGAAACTTCCCCATCTACTATCATATGGTGATGTAATCTTAAATGGTGAAATAGTTGGCCATCCCCAAATACCTGTAGTAACAGCAGGAACGCCACCACCATTATAATAAGAATCAATTTTAGTACCCACTAAAACGACTTTATTTACAGGTTCTTTTATAGTAGTAGCATTAATAATATACGCTGGCTGTTCATCACCATTAACATATTGTACTTTAGATGTAACTCTTTGAACACCATCAACACCTTCAGTTTTCACTTTAGTTCTACCCATATACATTGTATTATCTTTTTCTTCTACAGTATCAAACTTCTTAGGCATATCTTCAACTACTGTCTTTTCAACAACAATTTTTAATTGCGGTGAAATTAATGCAACGTTAACAGTTTGACCAATTGTAAGAAGATTATTTTTACTAGTAAACTCAGGATTAACTATTAAAAACTCAATAACGTTTAAATTATTACTACTTGCTATTGATTCAATAGTGTCTCCTCTTTGAACAACATAGTCTTTTTCTGAATTAGAATCACCAAATAGTAAATATTTAGTTAACTCTGATGAATTAACAAATATTTGTTCATCTGTAGAAATAAATGCTTCTCTTATACTAACATCTTGGTCAATATAAATATTATCTATTATTTCTCCAGTTGTTTCTATTTTATCCTGTTTCTTCTTAACATATTTAGATACACCATCTTTATTTTCAAATACATATAATACATTCTTAACAGCTTCATCAAAATCTTTTTCTCTTAAAATATATATAGTTATTTCATCATCAAAAGATAATGCTGTTTCATTTAACTCTAATTCATCTGTAGTACTCTCTTCATCAGATTCTTTCTTTTGTTTTTTAGGAGATATAGTTACAATATATCCCTTAATAGAGAAACTCTTCTTAGATTTGATTTCTTTATAGATTTCTTTTTCAGATACTAATTTACTATCATATCTAATTACTTTTTGAATATCTATACCATTAGGAATATAAACTTTTTTAACACCATATTCTCTTTTTAAATCTGTTTGTTCACTGTCTATATATTTTTCTAATTTCTTTTTAGATTTTATTGTTCCCATTAATTCACCATCAAGATAAACATCATATACTTCACGAGCTTTATTATCATTTAATATTATATGAGTAATAGTTAAACCCGCAATTATAAGTACAGATAAAATAAGAGAAACAATAACAATCATAATTGCTTTTGCTTTATTCATTTAGATTACTCCTTTTTACTCTCCCCTTGATAATTAGCAAATGTAACAGTACTTCCTTTAAATAAGAATTCAATTGTTTTAGTAGGACCATTACGGTTTTTACCAATTATGAATTCTGATACACTAACATCATTGTTCATAGCTTCTTTATTATAGTAATCATCTCTATATAAGAAACCAACCATATCAGCATCTTGTTCTATAGAACCAGATTCTCTTAAGTCACTCATTAAAGGTCTCTTATCAGGTCTACCTTCAACAGCACGAGATAATTGTGCTAAAGCTATAACTGGAACATGCAATTCCATAGCCATCATCTTTAAGCCTCTTGAGATATCAGATACTTCTTGTTGTCTATTATTTTGATTAGATTTATTAGTACCATTAATTAATTGTAAGTAGTCGATTACTACCATAGCAAGTCCTTCTTTAGAACTAGCTAGTCTTCTACATTTACTTCTTATATCAGAAATAGTTGAACCTGCTGTATCATCAATTTTGATATTTGTATCAGCAAGAACACTAACACCTTCTCCAAGTTTCTTCCAATCATCATTATCAAAGTTACCATTTCTAAATTTAGAAAAGTTTATTTGACCAATAGATGAAAGCATTCTGTTTACTAATTGTTCAGCACTCATTTCAAAGTTGAATATAGCTACATTCTTCTTAGTAGATCTAGCTACATTAGTAGCTATATTTAATGCAAATGCAGTTTTACCCATACCTGGTCTAGCAGCTATAATTATTAATTCATTTTCATGGAATCCACTAGTTAATTTATCTAAATCATAGAAACCAGTAGCAACTCCAGTAATTTCACTTTTGTTTTCACTTAGTTTCTCTAAGTCACTTTGTGCTTTATAAACAACATCTTGAATATTTCTAAATTCACTAGTTTTTCTTTTATTAACAATATTAAATATTTTACTTTCAGCATTATCTAATGCATTATTAATAGGACCATCAAATGTATAAGAGTCTGCACTTATTTCATTTGATACTTCTATTAACTTTCTAAGAACTGATTTATCATGAACAATATTAATATAATATTCAACATTAGCAGCAGAAGGAACAAAGTTAGCTATTTCTACTAAGTAATCAATATTACCAACTTTAGTTAATTCTCCTGAACTTTCTAATCTATCAGTTACTATTGTTATATCTACTGGAATACCTTCATCATGAAGATCCTTTAATACACTATAAATAATCTTATGAGAATCTAAATAGAAATCATCTTCATTTAAATCATCACAGATTTTAGTTAAAGC
>JAFXXX010000008.1 GCA_017542065.1 Bacilli bacterium
CAGCAAAAGCAGGAATATCTATAACCCATTGTTTCATATCTTTTCTAACAACAGGATATCCTCCTCTTTCACTCTTACCATCTATAACTTCATCATTAGCTAAAACTGTTCCTAGTTCTTCACACCAGTTAACAGGCATATTAATTTATTTAGCATAACCATCTTCATATAACTTTTTAAATATCCATTGTGTCCATTTATAATAACTTGGATCTGATGTAGATATAACTCTATCCCAGTCATATGAGAATCCAAGTCTTTTTAATTGCCCTTGGAATATTTTAATATTTTCCTCAGTAAATTTAGCTGGATGATTACCAGTTTGAATAGCATATTGTTCTGCTGGTAAACCAAATGAATCGTATCCCATTGGATGAAGTACATTATATCCTTGCATTCTCTTCATACGAGATACTATATCTGTTGCTGTATATCCTTCTGGATGTCCAGCATGTAATCCTACTCCTGATGGATAAGGAAACATATCTAATGCATAGAATTTAGGTTTAGAAAAATCATAACCATCTGTCTTAAATGTTTTATTCTTATCCCAATACTCTTGCCACTTTGCTTCTATTTCTTTAAAATTATACATTTTCTTTCTTCCTTTCTTTTCTCTTAAGTATTCTAGCTACTAATGAGTATGAACCAAGTATTAATGGAAATACTAATAAAGCAGCTACTATCATTTGAAGTATATACCCTTTTAATCCTACAATTAATGTAGCTATTAATGCTATTAAAAATGCATTAATAAAATTCAGCCATCTAAGGGCATATATAGCTCCTACTTTTTCTATATCTATATTAAAATAATTTATCATAATACTAAGATCTGCAGGCATCTTTTTTACTTTATCTTTCTTTCTTGCTCTAGCATATGATCTAAGTATAAAAGTATAATATGATAAATATACTATAGCAAAGAATGCTACAAATATAATTCCTAACTGTATTAATTTTTCCATTTTATCCTCCTAAAAAAATAAAAACCTATGATGTAAGGACTATTACTAGCGGTACCACCTTACTTCATAGATTTTCTATGCTCTTTAATTCTTAACGCGAATAACGATTTAACTCCGAAACAAGTTCATAAATTTCTTATTATTAGTTTACACCAACCACTAACTCTCTTTGAATAGTCCATTTATTACTACTTTTCTTCAACATCAATTAAGTCAATTATAAATTATTTTATATAAAAAAGCAATATGATATAATACATCTAGGTGAGAAAAATGTTTAAATATTCTTTAGATAACAAAAGATATTATACTTTAAATTATTATAATCAAATGAAATATGGATCTAAAGTAATGAAGATTAGTTTAAATGCAGGATTTACTTGTCCTAATATAGATGGCACTAAGGGAACTGGTGGATGTATCTACTGTTTATCTGGTTCTAATAAAAATACTGAAAAAGATTTAGTAAAACAATTTTATGAAGTAAGAGATATTATGGAAAAGAAATGGCCAGGTTCTAAATATATTGGTTATTTCCAAGCTAATACTAATACTTATGCTCCACTAGAAGTTTTAAAGGAGAAATACGAATCTATTCTAGCATTAGATAATGTTATTGGTTTAAATATAGCAACAAGACCAGATTCTATTTCAGATGATGTATTAGATTACTTAGAAGAATTATCTCATAGAACTAATCTAGTTATTGAACTAGGACTTCAAACTACTAATGAAAAAACAGCAGAGCTTATTAATAGATGTTGCTCACTAAAAGAGTTTGATGATTGTTTAGATAAACTAAATAAAAGAAATATAGATGTAGTTGTCCACATCATAAATGGTCTTCCATATGAAACAAAAGAAGATATGATAAATACTGTTAAGTATTTATCTAATAAAAAAATACTTGGTATTAAAATACATATGCTTCATGTACTTAAAGGAACTAAGTTATATGATTTATATGAAAAAGAACACTTTCATATATTAACTAAAGAAGAATATGTAGATATTGTTTGTGATGAGTTAGAATATCTAAGAGAAGATATAGTTATCAACAGGATTACAGGAGACCCAGATGTTGAAGATTTAATTGAACCAAACTGGTTAGTTAAAAAATTTGGTGTCTTAAATGAAATAGATAAAGAAATGGTAAAAAGAGATATTTATCAAGGAGACAAATATAAAAGAATGGATTAACCAATAATCCATTCTTTTTCAATTCCTAAATTAGTTTTATTACCATGTCCAGGATATAATGTAATACTATCATCATATTTCATTATCTTGTTAATTGAATTCCTTAATTCCCCTAAATCACCATAAGGTAAATCTATTCTTCCAATTCCATTTTCAAAAATAAAATCTCCATCAAACATTGCATTATCTTCTTCAAAATAAAATGCACACAAATCATTTCTATGTCCTGGAAAATATATAACATCAAACTCAAAATCATTTGTTTTATATTTTTCTTCATGAACATCAATTAATTTATCATATGATACTTCATCATTAATATTATGATAATAAAGCATAGGATTATATTTCTTAATTATTTGTTTTAAAGCTCCTACATGATCAAAATGATTATGAGTAATTAAAACTCCTACTACTTCACCATCTATTTCAGATTCTATTTTTTCAAATTCATCCCCTGGATCAATTATTAACACTTTATTATTCTTTTCTAATATATAGCAATTAGCCTGTAATCTACCAACATTAATTATTTTTATATTCATTAAAATAATTCTAGAAGTTCATCAAGTGAAGTAATATCAATAAATTCAGATTCTTCTTTCTCTTTACTAAATTTAACTGCTATTCCTTCAGCTTCTTTCCATTCTCTTAGATTACCAGAATAATCATCAACTAAGATAGCATTCTTAGTTTGAGTCATCATAGTTTTAGAACAAGATTTTGGTACAGGTATAATTGTTAAGTCATTAAATAAACTATTAATAAATTCAATTTTAGATTTAGCTTCTTTTAGTGAATTAACATGAGTTAATATACTAATATTAAACTTCTTAGATTTCTTTAATTTCTTAATAGCATTAATACTATCATTTAAAGCAGGACTTTCTTCAATTAATGTTTCCCAATCAATTTTAGAAAATAATAACCCTACTTCTTTAGTTTGTGTTTTAACATCTAGATTTAATTTTCTAGCTAAATCATATACTGGAGTTATTGTATCTAATATAACTCCATCAAAGTCTATATATAAATTCTTCATACTAACTCCTTTACACTTTCTATTATACTCCAGTTAGGTAATTCTTTAAATATCATTTTTTCTCTTGTTACTGGATGAATAAATTCTAATGAATATGAAAATAATTTAATATTTTCATGTTCCATTTTACCATATCTATTGTCTCCAACAATTGGATGACCTATATTACTAAGTTGAAATCTTATTTGATGATGTCTACCTGTTTCAAGATTAACTTTAACAAGTGATCTATCATTTCTTTCATCATAATATAAAGTTTCATAAGTAAGAATTGCTTCTTTACCATTTTTATCTAAATAAGTAGTATTAGTTTTTTCATCTTTAGAGATATAATCTACTAACTTTTCTTTTTCTTTTGTTTTACCATGAACAATAGCTAAATATGTTTTCTTTATTTCTTTTTTTCTAATACTATCAGATAATCTAGATGCTGCTTTAGAAGTTCTAGCAAATACCATTACTCCTCCAACAGGTCTATCTAGTCTATGTACTAAACCTATATATACATTACCAGGTTTATTATATTTAACTTTAACATATTCTTTAACCATGGTAAGTAAATCTTTATCTTTAGTATCATCTTCTTGAACTATTATATTTGGTTCTTTAACTACTACTATAATATGATTATCTTCATATAATACTTTTAAGTTATTCATTATCTTTTTCCCATCTACCATATATACCACAAGGTAAATTTAGTTTACTATTTTCCATTGGTAAACCTACTTCACCATTAGTTACTATTCCTTTATCTTTAAAGTTTAATAAAAGAATATTTCTTAGTACTTCAGAACTAATTCCTGTAGTATATGAATTAATTAAAAAGAATAATGGATCATCAGATAATACTTGCATACATAGTTTAACTAAGTCATAAAGATTTTCTTCAAATCTCCATACTTCTTTATTAGCTCCTCTACCAAATGATGGAGGGTCCATTATAATAGCATCATATTTATTTCCTCTTCTTATTTCTCTTTCTACAAACTTAATTACATCATCAACGATAAATCTAACATATCTATCTTCTAAACCTGATGATTTAATATTTTCTTTAGCTACATCTACCATACCTCTTGAGGCATCAACATGCACTACATCTGCTCCTGCATAAGCACAAGCAACTGTTGCTCCGCCAGTATATGCAAATAAGTTTAATACTTTTATTTTTCTTCCTGAATTTTTAATCTTATTAATCATAAAATTCCAGTTATAAGCTTGTTCTGGAAATAAACCTGTATGTTTAAATCCCATTAACTTAAGATTAAATGTTAAATCTTTTAAATGTATTTGCCATTCATCTTTTATATTATTCTTCTTTTCCCAAGCTCCTCCACCAGTATTACTTCTATGATATACAGCATCTGCTTTATCCCATAATTCAGGAAATGATTCATCATTCCAAATAACTTGTGGATCAGGTCTTCTAAGTATTATTCCATTCCAGGATTCAAGCTTTTCTCCATGAGCCATATCTAATATCTTATACTCATCAAAATCATTAAATATTTTTAAATTACTCATCTATATCACCTAACCTTATTATACCATTACTTAACTAGTTTTGAAAAAGCATATGGTAAATCTATTTCTATATTAGTTCTCTTATTATTTCTTGGATCATTAAATTCTAATTTATAAGCATGAAGTGCCATTCTCTTAAGAGGATCACTTTTACTTCCATACTTTTTATCTCCCACTATTACATTACCGTTTTCTTTTAATTGTACTCTTATTTGGTTCTTTCTACCTGTTTTAATATTTACATCTAATAAAGTATATTTATTATTCTCTAATAATACTCTATATTGTGTACAAGCATATTTACCTTTATTCTTATCTGTTACGTATACCATATGTTCATCATTTTCATTTAGGTAATTTACTAAAGTCTTTTCTTTTTCTTTAACTGTACCTTCTACTACAGCAAAGTAACCTCTTTTAATAAACATATTATCCCAGTTACTTTGAAATAAGTTTTTAGCTTTTTGACTTTTAGCAAACATAACTAGTCCTGATGTTTCTCTATCTAGTCTATGAATAATAAATACTTTATTATTTTTATTCTTAGTTTTTAAATAAGAAGAAACCATATGATATAAAGTATATTCTTTTTCTTTATCAGTAGATATTATTAATAAACCAGCAGGTTTATTAACTACAATAATATCATCATCTTCATAAATAATTTTTATTTCTTTTTTATAGTTATTATCTGTTTTAATCTTAGTATCTCTAATCTCTACTTTATCACCTTTAAAAAGTATAAAGTTAAACTTTGTTTGAATCTTACCATTAACTAAAACCATTTCTTTTGCAAGTAATGATTTTAAATTATTTTTAGATTTACTAGTTAAATTATTTCTTAAAAAAGATAATAGTTCTTCTTTTTCAGAAACTATAAACTCCCTTTTCATTTAAATCACCGCCCATATTATATAAGAAAAAAAGAAATTATTCAAATTTCTTTATATATATTTATATCTATTATATCATTTAAATTAATTTCTTCTTTATCTTCGAATACTATTTTTTTATTAATTTCATCTATTTTTTTAATTAAACCTACTTTATATAAGTATTTTCCACCATCTTTATATAGGTCTTTTTTAAAGTATTTAATTCTTACTTTAGAAGTTAAATCTATCTTACTAATTATATTATCTAGAGATTCTTTTTTATCCTCGGTTACCTCTATTTTTTTGTCTACATATCTACCTTGCTCTTTAATATCATCTTCATAACCTTGAAGTGATTTAAAAGATGCAAACTGAGCCGCTCTAGCAGATATAGGTCTTTTTGGATGATTAGAAGTAGGTCTACTTAAATTAATAATATCATCATACTTACTCATTCTTTATGACCTCCTACTTCTCTATTTCTTCTTCTAGCAGTACTTTTTTCTTCTAGATTCATTCCTTTTAAAATAGAATTCTTACCAAATTTATTTTGTATTTTAATAATGGCATCTTGAACATTCTTTTCAGACTTTTCTTCTTTTTCTTCTTTAGTACCATCAGTAAATAAATCTAATTGTTTTAATACTAAATCTTTCTTAGAGTCATCAGCATATATTAAATCATTAACACCAACAGTTATCTTTCTTATCTTTAAATCTTTATTAACTATTTCATCATATAAGTTAGATATCTTGTCAGTTATTATTTTAGTTGATGAAGTATAATGATCTAAATTAGCTGTACCATGAGAATACTTAGGAACTTTTCTTCCATAAAAGTCTGTAGTTATTTCTCCCTCATAACCTTCATTTATATTTCTAATATCATAGTTTATTGTTAATGCTATTTGATTAGTTAAAAGATGTCCTCTAACTAAATCTAAAACTAATGAATCCATCATTTCTTTAGTTATTAATTTAGCATCTTTATAATTATATGGAACATGAAGAACTTGTCCTCTAGATAAACTAGATGATTTAGGTCTATAACTTTTAGCATCTTTAATAGTACATGGTTCATAACCCCATGCATGATCTATTAGAAATTCTGCCTGTACTCCAAACATTCTAAATAATTTATCTTCATTTTCTAGGGACATTCTAGCAACATCACCCATGGTGTACATGCCATTTTCATTAAGTCTTTTAACAGTGCCTCTACCAACACTCCAAAAATCTGTAAGTGGCTGATGATCCCAAAGTGTTTCTTTATATTTTTGTTCATCTAAATAAGCTAATCTTACTCCATATTCGTTAGCTTCCATATGTTTAGCAGATATATCCATAGCAATCTTTGCTAAAAACATATTAGTTCCTATACCCGCTGTAGCAGTTATTCCAGTAGTATTATATACATCCATAATCATCTTAGTAACTAACTCTTCTGGAGTTAATTTATATAATTTAATATAAGTAGTAATATCACAAAATACTTCATCTATTGAATAAACCAATATATCATCTTTAGATATATATTTTTGATATATATTATATATATCAGTACTATATTTCATATATGTTCTAAGTCTTGGAGGAGCCACTATATAATCTAGTTCTAACTCCTTATTCTTTTTTAACTCAGAATCAATATATGATTTACCTTTAAACTTCTTATAACCATTATTCTTTTTTCTATCTTTATTAACTTCTTTAACTTTAGCAACTACTTCATATAATCTAGCTCTACCACCTAAACCATATTGCTTTAAAGAAGGTGTAATAGCTAAACATACTGTTTTATCTGTTCTTGATTTGTCTGCTACTACTAGGTTTGTGTCTAGAGGGTTTAATCCTCTATCAACACATTCTACGGATGCAAAAAATGATTTTAAATCTATACACATATATATTCTATCCATTTTTACATCCCTCCCAAACTAATTATATCATATCAAACAGATGTTTGTATATAAAAAGAGGAGATTATTTCTCCTCTTTTTCTGTATAAATATATTTATTTAACCAAGTATTAAATTTCTTAACATCTTGATAAAGAATCTTATCATCATCTTTTTCAACATCTAAGTATTTAACTACTTTACCTTCTTTAATGATAATAACACTTGGTCCATATTTTATTTTTTTATTTAATACTGTTTTTTTAAAGTCTCTATATGGTATTTGAAGTATTGTAATATTTAATTTATTTGAAGCCTCTTCAAATACACTATCACATGGAACACTAAATGAGCAAAAATCATTATATGTGAATAATACAAATGATTTTTTATTTTTAATTAATTTATCTATTTCTTTAGAAGTAGTATCTTTTAATTCGCCTTTATTATAATAAACATCTTCTATATAGAATTTTTCTTTACTATTATATGTAAGTATTATTGTTACTCCAATGGCTATTAATACTACTAAAGTAATCATTATAATTATTAATTTCTTATTCATTTATTTTAGTAAGACCATCAAAATCTATATTATGATAGTTAACCTTCCAAAAGTTATATTTTGTCTTTCCATTTACTTTTTCTTTGACTTTAACATTATGTTTTCCTTCATAAAACCAGTATCCACCAACATTATATATTTTATTCTCATCCCATCCTAGATCTACTAGAACTTTCTTCATCATGCCAGCGTATCCACCGCCACCACACATAATAAATATATTTTTATCTTTTGGAAAGTAATACTCTAATATATCTAAAGATTCTTCATAATTTGGAACATAGTTACCTTTATCATTTTTACTAAATAAAGTATCACCATTATAAGTTTCTCCTACAGATTCAGGTAAATTAGAAACTGGAATAATATATGGAAGAGGTATAACTTCAAAACCTTCTACAAATCCAGATAATTTAGAATCTCCACCAATAGATTCATAATTAGCAGGATCATCTAGCATTCTAACATCTCTATATACAGAATCTTCTCTTCCTAAGTATTTATCAATATTCTTTTCATTTATATGTTTATCAATACCAAGGTCTCCTCTTTGACCAGTAGTTACTTCTGGTTTTGGAAGTCTATTTTTTAAATAATCGTATCCAAGTGAAAAACATAATAAACCTACTAATACTAGTAAAACTAATATATCTTTTCTTTTCATATCATTACCACCTAACATATTAATTATAACATAAAAACTATTTAAATAAGTCTTTAATCTTATCTATTTGACCTTCTACTTTATTGTTTACATCATTAGTTTTATCAATAAATTCTTTATATGGTCTAATAGTTTCTTCTACTTTTCTATATACTATATAACCAAATATAACTATAGCTAAAATTAGTAAAGTTATACCTGCTATTTTAATCCATAATAAAGCTTTTCTTCTTTTCTCTATTCTTTCTAATTTTTCTAATCTTTTTTCTAACTCTAATACCTTATCTTCCATATTACCTCCATACTATATATACATTATATCATGTAAATAAAAAGAGAAACTAGTTAGTTTCTCTTTTTTTGCTTAGTTTTAATAACATGAATAAAACTAATATAATTGGAATAGTTATTATCCAGTATAAATGTCTTGTATAACCTGTTTGATGAGCTAATGTTAATTCTGCTTTTGCAACTGAACTAGGATCTACTTTATTTGGATCACTAGGATTCTCAACTACATTACCAGTAATGTGTCCATCAGCATCAATACTAAATTCTATAGACTTATTATCATTAGATACTAATCTATAATAACCTTTAGACAAGTTATCAATATATAATCTACCTTTAATAGGAGTTAATTCTTCATTCTTACCTTTATAACTATATCTTCCTAGTTCTTCTTTAGAAAGACTAACTAGCTTATCATCTTTATATAGTTTATATGTCTTTAATGAATCTAAGTTTGAACCATCACTAAGTTCATAAATAACTATGTTCTTAGCATTATAAGATAGATCAAAGATATCTGCTACTATTCTAGAAATATTACCACCAACACTATCATTATTTAAATGAATATTACTATCAATTGTATAAACCGAATTAGATACAATTTCTAACCCATTAGTATTAATAGTTACTGGTTTAGATGCTACTAATGAGAATTCATCATTAACTAAATCTACACGAGCAACTAAACTAATTGGTCTATCTGTAATACCTGCATCTATAACAAAGTTAATAGCATTTTGAAGAGCTCTTGCTGGACTAATACTTGAGTTAGCAGCAAATATATTAGTTCCTACAGTAGCTACTGCTACAGAGTTAGCAGAAACAGCTAAATATTCATGATATTTATTATCATTAGGATCTAATTCATTTCTTGTTTCATAACCACCTTCAACACCAGTTACTCTACCATATATTGCATTAGGTCCTGTAGTACCAACAACTAATCCATCATAGAAGTTAATACTTGTTGATGTTGAATTATTATAAATACCATATGTAGATCCTTCAATATATGGAGTATCAGTAGCAGGTACACCGCCTATTTCACCAAGATTAACAACTCCTCCTGATAATAATATTCCATATCCATTAGTAGAAACTACCCTAGTACTATTATCTATATTAGTAGTTCCACTAGTGTGAATACCATCTCCATTATTAGTAGTAATAGTCGAATCATTTTTTAAGTTAAATGTTCCACTATTAGAAATTACTCCACTACTTGATGTAATGTCTGAATTATCAACTGTTAATCTACCAAAATTATTTATTGGATTATTTATAGATATACTTGAATTATTAATCTCTAAATTAGATGTATTAGTAATAACACTTGAATGAGAAGTTAATGATATTCTAGAATCTATAATTTTAGAATTACCATTTAAATTAATAAATTTATCTTCACCGCCAGTATCATTTCCACCTATAAAATCAACATTTTCAAATAATACTGTTCCATTAGAGAATAATCTTGAATCATTACCAGTTAAAGCTCCAAATGAATTATCTGAATAGAAATTAATTGTTGTATTTCTAATTGTTAAAGTATTCTTATTAATTAATGCTGTCAGTCTAAAGTTATGTAGATATGAATCTTCAATAATTAATGTTCCTTCATTTAAACCTATAGCAAATGCATAGCTATCTAAGTTTTTAATATTAACAGTACCCTGGTTTCTAATTATTTGTCCACCATCAGGCGAAGTAGTACTTCCATTATTGAATATACCACCATAAATATTAGTTGTAGCACCAGATTTTGTTAATATAATTGGATCATCAAATGTTACATCAGCAGATAAAGCTTCTTGACCTTGTGCGTTTCCTTTACTATATAACCAAGGAGCATCATAATCACTTGATGTATCATCATCATTATCATTATTTAAATCAATAATGTTAACTAAATTATTATTAATAATCATAGGTAAACCACTATTACTTGATGCCCAAGAGCCAATAGAACCACCAAGATTATATAAATATGCACCATTATAAATATTTAATGTACCATCATTATTAACAAGTGTAGCTTCTATAGAATCAACTATTTTAGCTTCATCTCTAATATTTAATGTAGCACTAGCATTATTTTTAATAATTAGCTTAAGTAATTTAGAAGATATCTTACCACCATTAAAGTTTATAATTCCATTATTATTTATAACCTTAGATCCAGATATACCAATAATTTCTCCTGTCTTATCTTGACTGCTGTCTATTATCTTTAATGTTCCATTATTAGTAATTAATGTATCATTAATTTGTCTAATAAAGAATCCATTTAAGTCAAATGTTACATTATTATTATTTATTGCAGTCTCATCTATTGTTAAATTACTATAATTAGTAATCATTTGAAGTGTATCACCATCAACAGCTTCACTAAATGCATCATCTAATTCATAATATTTCTTTTCATCCACTGCAATTGCCTGAGTTATATTTTGAACTATTGGTACTCTATCTAGATAATTAATCTTATAATCATCTTCAGTATCATTAATAATCATATAACCAGATTCAATATTAGTTATAGCATTAGCAACTGGATTAGTTTTACCATAAATAATACCATCATAGAAATTAATTGTAGAACCGGAATCACTTATACCATAAGTAGTTCCCTTAATTAATGGATATGTTTTAGAAACAGCACTATCATCAGATATTGGTTCACCAATTGTTAATGTTGAACTAGATAATGAAATACCTACTCCACTAGATGTTTTAACAGTACTATTTTTCTTAACAGAAACTGTTCCACTAGATACACTAACAGCTGTTCCACTATCAGTTGTTAGAGTCGAATTATCTATATCTAATCCTTTAGATGAATTACTTACAAGAGTTCCGCTCTTAGTATTTAATATTGAATCTTTAATACTTATATCAGCAGATCCAGTAATAATAGTTCCTGAAACTTTATTATTAAGTTCAGAATTATTAATATTCAATGTCGTATTATCACCAGAACCATTACTAATAATATATGAAATGCCAATATTAGATTCCACTATAGAATTATCAATATTAGTTATTCCACCATTATTATTTATAAAGCTAAATTTAGTATCAATATGAGAATCAATTAAATTAAACGTTCCAGAGTTAGTAAAGTTTGCATGTCCTTGAGAGTTAATTTGTCTAAATCCAGTTATATCAACATTATTAAATGTTAATGTACCTGTATTAACTCCTAGACCTGCAGGACTTGTAGTAGTACCTGTAAATGTAGCAATTCCATAGTTATAAATTAATTGACCATCATTATTAGTTCCGCTACCTTCCCAATATCCACCTTCATATGTATCATGCCATGTATTACTAATAATACCTTCGAAAGTGGCTCCAGATGTAACATCTAATACACCAGTTTCCTTATTTATGAATACAGTAGATGTATATATTTGATCCCAGTCATACCAACCTTCATCTACCCATCTTCTTGTATAACCAATTATATATGAACCGTTTGGAACAAATTTACCACCAGTAACATTAGCATTACCATAATTAGTAAGAATCGAACCTGAATATCTTAATCTATAACTTAATTTATCATAGTACTTAGTGAATGTTCCTCCACTAATATTTAATGTAGCGCCTTCATTATTAACCATTAATGTTGTATCAACAGATGCTTTTTCACTAGTATATTTACCACTACTAATATTAATAGTTCCATTATTTATAAATAATGAACCAACAGTAGAATCAATAATACCATTTGAATCATTAACACTATCTATTAATGTTAACTCTCCAATTACATTAAACATACTTGCATTATTCTTATCAACAATATTACCATTTATATCAAATGTAATACTTAATCCACTTGGAATAGTAATTGGATCATCAGAATTATTTATAGTTATATCTCTATATACTTTAATAACATCATCATTATTAATTAAACCATTAGATATAGCAGTATTTAATTCATCAATTGTTCTATAATCAATATCTTGAGTAACATTTTTAAACATAGGAATATCAGTTAGATACTTTGTTTCAATATTATTTTCTGAATCATATTCTCTAATAATTGAATAACCTGTCTCAGTATTTCTAATTGTAGCATTATAAGCTTGATTACCACTTATAATACCGTCATATATATCTACTACTAGTGATGGAGCAGATGTATAAATACCATAAGTTTTACCAGTAATAACTGGTTTAGTATTTGCTTTACTTTCTACTATACCATCATTAATACCAAGTCTTATTATACCTGCTGCAGTATTATTAATAGCATATCCACTAGTAACTGTAATAGTACCAGATTCTATACTAGATATACCTGTAGTATTTGTATTAATTGTTTTGCTAAGAGTACCATCATGCATTATAAATGAATATAAATTATCAGTATTGTCGATAGATTTACCAGTACCATTAATATTAAATGTATTACTATATGAACCATTATCAATTATTAATAAACCTTCATTAGCATTTGTAATAGTTCCTGATGCTATTGTATTATCTTGTAAATGTAATGTACCTACATTATATACATTTTCTACATTAGCACTTGTATTTTTTATAATACCATTTCCAGCATTATATATTAAATATCTACCATTTCTACTATCACCAGAAACAGAATATGTATTACCATCTATCATGGCATTACCTGTTTCTCTATTAAATACTATATATTGTCCATAAGCATTATTAGCGATAGTATTATTCTTTAATGTTAATGTTCCATTATTATCAAATAATGAATTTGCATTAGTCATATTTAATATACTATTTGTAACAGTAATATTACCATTTTCTGAGTTAGCTACACCTTTTTTACTACTTATTTCAGAACCAAAGTCTAATCTAACATCATTCATAGTAATAGTACCTTCATTATTATCAATAATACTTTGGGCATATACTCTATTTTCAATATAAATATTATTTAAATCTAATGTACCTGTATTATAAATATATTTATCACCATAGAATGTATTCTTTGGTTTTTCATTAACACTATCTTTAATAGTTAAATTACCATTATTTTCAAATAAATATTTATCTGAATATGTAATTACCTTATGGCCATTATAGTCAATAGTAACTGTTTTATTTTCTTGAATATTAACTATATTCTGTTGATTAATATCAACTAATAAATCTATTTCATCGCCATTATTAGCTGCATTAACAGCATTCTGAATAGTTGTATATTTAGCATTTCCTATAGCAGCTACAAATTCTTCTTCACCAGACTCAACTGGTCTTGAATTAGCATTAGCTACTAATGTAACTACTTCATCTTCACCATCTATAGATTTATAAATATCATAGTCTTCTGCAACTTTTTCTATATCAGTATATAGAGCAGTTTTAGCAGTTATAGTTCCATCATAGTATATAACTCTACCATTACCAGTAATACCATAATTAACAGCAGATAAGTTTGGATTACTTACTATATCATCTGCAGAATCATCTAATAAAGTAATCTTAGCATGTCCATTACCAAAGTTTCCAGACATGTATCCAGATGATGTATAGTCTGGCATTTCTTCAGACCCATTCTTCATAATAGCATTTGTTAAACTATCAGATACATATGAAGAACCACCAGTTCCACTAGAACCACCATAGTATCCTCCACCACTACCTGTATCACCATAACCTAAACGTGCTGAAGCAGATTGGTTACCACCGTTATTACCTTTAGCACCAGCTCCACCGGCAACTATAATTCTTTGTTCATATGAAGCATCACTACGTTTATTTATTGTTATTCCATTATCATAAGTCCATATATTATCTTCACTTGATAGAGAAATATCTGTAGCTCCTCCTCCAGTACCAGAAGTATACCAGTCATTAATAACACCACCATTATTAATTCCTCCACCATTATATGAACCAATATAAGAATGTGTAGATGCTTTTCTACCAGATGATCCCATTTCACCAACGTGAATATATAATTTATCACCTTCATTAAGAGATATTATTCCAGAAGCATATGCTCCTTTACCACCATACACAGCACAAGTATCTGTAGCACAGCTACTATATGATCCTGCTGCAGAACCAGATGCACCCCAAGTTTCTAATTTATATAAACCTGTTTTTGGTGCGGTAAATTCTTCTTGATGTCCAACATAAGAATAATTAAATGTTCTTTCAACATTCTTATTGTTTTCTCCAACAGTTAATACTCCACTATTATTTACTGCAGTTCCATAACTTGGATCCACTATAGTATTTCCAATAATAGTTAAGTAACTACCAGAATTATTTACAAATGCAGTTGATGATTGATTTTTAATATTATTAAACTTTGTATTATTAATAATCATCGAAGAACTATTACTTACAACAGTTGTAGCACTTGTAGCTGTTGAATTAACTATAGAATCATTCATTTCTAACTTAGATCTATATTGAACACCAGCCCACCAACCATCAGTTCCATTATAGTTACTAATTACTGTACCAGATCCATTAATAGTAGAACCATTAACAACTGTATCTCCTCTATTATCCATAGAACTAAATGTTGAATCATTTATTGTAAGATAACTATAACTATTATATACATGAGTAAGTGTAGAATTATCTACAGTTGTTATTCCAGAAGATGATACACTTAATGTTCCATTTAAATTTAAATTACTTAAATATATCTTATTAGGATCTTTATTTGGTGCAACATAGAATGCATCATTACCAGTAGATTTAAAATTCGAATTAGTTACTATTACGTCATCTACTGACATTTCATAGAAACCAATTCCAGCTCCAGTTGCATTAATATTTGCAAATTTAACTGGTGCTATTGCCATGTTATAAACTGCAATTGCTCCTGTTGGAACAGTATTAATATTAATATTACTAATTAATGGAGTTTTACTTCTATTAACTAAACCATAAGCACTACCATTAACATTTAATTTTCCACCATTACCAACTATTTCACCATTTGTTTCATTATAAATACCAACAGTATTAGTATTGTTAGAGTTTATTTCAAAATCTCTATTTAAAATTAATGTACCTCTATTTTCGATACCATTCTTACCATTAACATTAAGATTAATTGCACCACTATTTAATGCTAATGTAGCATACTCATTATTTAAAATAGCACTAGCAATAGTTGTAGTTATACCACCATGATATGTATCGTCTACTGTATTATTAAATGAAATGTTTGTATCAGGAGTTAGTGTATTAATATTTACTGAATCATCAAAATTAATACCTTGAAGATAGTCAGCAAATTCAGGGTTTGTTTTAACACTATAAGTCTTTGATAATTGTTCTCTTAATCCATGTAATTGTTCTGTTGGAGCAAGATATGTTAACTTAGCATAACCATTATTAGATTTAGAACAATTTTCAGTAGGAGTACTATTTGTACATGTTGTAGTTTCAGTTTTGGTATCTTCTTCAGTAGAAGTAGCACAGTTGTAACAAACCATTTTTTTGTTTAAAAGTAGTTCATTACCAATATAACCAGAACCTCCACCACCAGATGATTCGGAACCACCGCCTCCACCGTAGAAGCCACCGCCTCCACCGCCTCCTTCAGAGCAGGCGTTTTCAGGAGAACTTCCTCCTAAACCAAATTTAGCAGTAGTCCATGAAAGCCACAATTCTGAACGTTCGGAAATATCCTCCCAACCATCTCCACCAAGTCCACCAGATGTTTGTGTACCTCCTGTAGCAGCTTGTTCATCCCCATGGTTATTCCTATTTGTATGGGTTCCTTTATTACCAATATAGCCACCAGCTGATCCTCCTCGACCAGTTTGCCAACCGTCAATATTGAAACCGCCTCCACCACCACCGGCAACAATTAAAATGTTTTCTTTATCATTTTCTTCATCTAAATCTTTTAATTCACCAGAAATAGTAGCTATCGATGTGGCACCTCCACCAGAAGCACCCCATCTATTAGAATATGATGTACAATCAGCACCGTGTGACGAACCACCACCATTATAACCACCAGGTAAAACAGAATTCATACTTGTACTTCCCTGACCACCAACATTAACATAAATATTAGTGTTTTCAGTCAATTCAGTTTCACCAACTGAATATCCACCATAACCACCTATATTAGAAGGAGCAGAACCACCTTGTGCGCCCCATACCTCTAGTTTATATAAACCTGTTATTGGTACATTAAATACTTGTTCTTTTTCTTCGCTATCTGAAACATAATCAAATGTATATTCACTAGTAGTAAATCCAAAATCTGATAAATAATCTTCAATATGATCTAATTTATATTCATCACTAACCGAGCATCCATCACATAACCCAGCATATTCTTCATATTCAGCCTTATCATCCAAATATGCAGTTCTTGCTTCAGCATATAGTCTTGATTGTTCAGTTATATAGTTGACATTAGATTCATGTCTTTCTTCAAATTCACTATCTGTGATAGTTAATTTACCTTTATTTTGAATAATATAATCATTCTTTTCAGTAGTTAAAGTAAATCCATTTAAATCAAGAACAACTTCTTTTTCTTCAGGTACTATTATAGAAGTACTTAAAGTAATATTTTTAAGAATCTCAACTGTATCTACTTTTTCATTAAATACTGGTTTATCAAAATACATATTGTTTATTTTAGTATATGAATCAGGATTGAATGAATAAGCATCATTTATATTATCAAATAGTCTTACTTCTTTTATAGTAAATGTATCAGAATATCCATCATCAAATTTACTTTTTGCATATCTAAAATGAATATAATTTTCTTCATTACTATTTAATGTAATAATTGAAACTTGATTATCTTTAGAACCCGAAGTTTGAAATCTAACACCCTCTGAATTAGATGGTGTATTTGGCGAATTAGTTACATGGATATAACCATAATCTGAACCTTCACTACTTATAGAAGTTCTAACATATAAATATTTCTTTTCTGTAATTCCAGTTAAATCAATTTTAAAATATGTATGAGCAACTCCATAGCTTACACCTTGGTTATTACTAACATAATATGAACCATCTACAGAGCTTATTTTAAAATCTTCTCCATTTATATATATCTGTAAGTTTTCAGTATTATCTAATTCTTCAGGAGTTAATTCTTTATTAAAAATTTTAAAATTATATATTGCTCCAGTAAAATTATTACCACTTGATCTTGTAGCTATATAACTATTTGTATTTGCTCCATTAGCAAAATTAGAATATTGTGTAGTTTCTAATGCAATTCCGTCATAATATAATTTATATACATCATCTTTATATGTTAATAGTAAACTATGAATATTCCCATCATCTATAGTTTCAGGCATTACAAATGTACTATAATGACCACTATTTGAAATAATAATACTAGATGACCATAATGCTATACATGTTTTTTCAGCAGATGAACCCATATATAAGAATGAATTACCTTTATTTGGAGTAGTAAACTCAACATATATAGATTCTTCGTAATTATCTAAATTTAAATTAGCATTTGACATATAAGCATAATTAGAACCATTAAATGTTAATGCATTATTAGTAGCATTTGGAATTAATTTATTTGTACCAATAGATATATCAGTTGATGCAGAGTTCTTAATTTTAACAAGATCATAATCATATTTAATGAACGTATATGTATCGTTATCATTCTTTAAGAATTCAGTTGTTTCTACTTCATCTACTGAATTTTTCTTTACAAAAGTCATACTGTTAATAACAAATTTTAAACCTGCACTATACCAGTTATATTCGCCAAAGTGTAAATATGTTAACTTACCTTTTTCAAGAGTTACCGAATAATTTCCACTAGTAGACCAAATAGTTTCCATAATTTTAGGAGCAGAATCATATCCAATATACTTAGAATTATCTGAAGTATACATCCAGAATCTAGCAGCACTACTAGTTGATGTAATACTTAGATTTACAATTAATTCTAAATCTTCATCAACATTAGTTAAATCAAATGCAGCATATGAATGGGCAATAGTGTTACCACTTATTCCAGTATCAGAATTTATATAAGTTCCATCTTCTTGTTTAACAAAAGGATAATAATCAACATCATTATAAAGAACTATTTCTCTATTTTCATTACCTTCTCCAAGTATTCTAAAGTTTGAAACTTTGAAACCTTCGTATCTATTAACATCTCCTCCACCCTTAACAAAGCCAAAGTAAACATAATTTACTTTACCTTTTTCAAGTTTATAGAACATTGAAAATCTTCTATCATTTCCAGTAAGTCTTAATATTTGATTTCCAGTAGTAGATAAAGAATCACTAACAGATATATAACCATATGAACTTGAACTATAAGTATCAGCTAAACAATCAAATACTATAAATTGATCTTTATCATAATCAGTTAAATCTATTTTTAAATAAGATAATGCTGTTGTATTAGCAGTAGATTGATTACCACTATAAATTTCATCATTTACAGCATCATATATAAATCCATAGTCTCCTGCTTGTTTTATTTTTGATAATAGTTTCGCTTCTTCAGTAGTAAATGAACCAGATCTAGTTGAATCAAAAGCATTAAGTCCACCATTGATTTTTAATTTTGCATAATAAGTACTTCTTATTCTTGCTTCTGGATCAGTAACTATATCAAGTGTACCAATATTCTTATCATTTTCTCCTGTAAATACTACGTTATATGAATATTGTGTAATAACATCTTCACCATGATCTATCATCGCAGTTTCTTCAGATATAAGTTTTCCATCATAGAAATGGAATTCATTATTTTGTTCTATAGCATTTATTTTTCCTTCAATAATAGGTCTATCTAGTTCTGGATAAATAAATGTTTCACTTGGTTCAGATGAACCATCTCCTAAAACAAATATATTATTATTTATAATTGCTTTATCTATATTACCTTTAACAAATCCAATTGATTCATGTTCATCACCATTCATTCTGGGATTTCTATCTACTATTTGTAGTTTTCCATTGTTAATAAATGTAGCATTTTCATTACTTGTTATCCCTCTTCCATCAAGATCTATTGTTATATCTTGATTAGAAGCTATTACTACACTTTCATTTACAACAGGTAATATTGGATTAGTTTGAATAGTACACTGAATTTCAGCACAGTAATTAACTGCAGCTTGAATACTATCAAACATTAAGAATTCTTTACCATCTTCTAAAACAAATTCTTTAGTATCTGGATCTACTGTATACCATAAGATTCCATTTTTACCAACTACTCTAGCAACATATGGATGAGTAGTTACTTCTACTTCTTTTTCTGATACATTACCAACATAGTCTTCTGCAACTATCTTAACAATATATTCAGTATTATCTTGAACACCATAGAATGTATGATCATAATTTTCAGCATGATCTTTTATTCCATCAAATGTATCTGATACATAAGTTAATGTATCATCATAAACTAATGCATCTTTTTCTTTAACGTATAAAGTAAATTTCTTAACACCAGAACCAGCATCTTGTGCAGTACCACTAACTGTCATATTAAATGACATAGATCCAGTACCTGGATTATTAATTGTTGGTGCAATACTATCAACGTTGATTATATCTTCAGTAGCATTTGGACTATATATATTATTCTTTTTAGCAAATGCTGTAATAATAGTATTTTCATATACTTTAAATGGACCAGTATATTCTACTGCATCACCATCACCAATTTTATAATATAAAGTGTATTCTGGATCGTCTTTACCAGATGTAATAGTAACTGTATCACCACATTCATCATTACTTGAATTAGAACATACCCAAGTTCTATTAGTTGTTTCATCTAATGTTGGTGTATATGTAATAACTGGTTCAATGACCATTTCATATACAGCATATAAATCTTTATTTGTAGTTATATGAGTATCAAAATCAAATGGATTAGTTCCATCCTCAGTCCAATATAAGAATATACCATGAGCTTTAGTTGGATTTTCACTAGGAGCTGTAGTTGTTGTATTCCAATCTACTTCATCAGTTGAATAAACTGTATCTTCATTATGATATACAACATTAAACTTATTAATTTGATAATAAGCCTTTAAATTTTTATCCCCAGTAGAACCTGTTGGAATACTAGTTATTATATTATTACCTTCTTTATAATGTAAGAAAGTATAACCTTCTTTTTCTGGTACATTAAATGTAATTTCATCACTTTCAATTGTATATCTATCAATGTTTGTAACACCTTGTGGTAAATTACCGCCATCATAATCATAAGTAATATTATAAACAATTGGAGTATAGTTTGCTAAGAAACTTCTATGACCTATACTACCAGTTGGAATAGTTACTGTAGTATTTTCATTACCAATTAAATCTGTTCCAGACCATCCTTTAAATGTATATCCATTCTTACTTGGATTATTTAATGTAATATCATCGCTTTCAATTGTATATTTATCTGGATTAGATTTACCAGTTTCATAATTACCATCATTTAATGTATATGATAATGAATATTCAATTGCTCTAAAGTTTGCTGTATATTCTCTATTTCCAGTTGAACCAGTTGGAATTACTACTGATGTAGATTTATCAGTAATATCTGTTCCAGACCATCCAATAAATTCATAACCTGTTCTAGTTGGATTATTTAATGTGATAGAAGCTGACTCTATGTCATATCCTGTTGGATTTCTTAAAGCAGTTTCTTCTTCAGTCGTTAATCCATGATAAACAATCTCATAAGGAATAACCTCATAATTAGCAGTATATGCTCTATCTCCTGCTGAACCTTTAGGTATAGTAACAGTTGTAGTATTACCTGTTAAACCAGTTCCTGTCCATCCAAGGAATGTATATCCGTTCTTACTTGGATTATTTAATGTAAATGTCTCTGTTTGTCTTGTATAAGTACTTGGATTAGTTTTTCCTTCCGCATATACACCATCATTTAGATTATAAGTGATAGCATAATCATCAGCATTTTCTCTCCATACAGCAGTATAAGTTCTATTACCTATACTTCCTTTTGGAATAGTTACTGTTAATGAAACATTTCCATTTCCATCATCCCATCCAAGGAAATCTTGATAGTTATTACCTTGATCATCTAATCTAGTACTTGGATTATTTAAAGTAAATGTATCAGTTTCAACATTATATTCAGTTCTATTATTTAATAATGTCTTTTCTGTATCAGTAATATTTTCATATGTAATACTATAGTTTATTATTTCATAGATAGCTGTTAAAGTTCCATCATCATTATCAAATAAATAAGTTAAATTTTGATAAGTTCCTCCACCTACATGGTCATATCTTATAAAGTTATATCCTCTTTTAACTGATTCACTAAGAACTTTTAAAGTTCCATAATCTTCAGTAAATGTAACTAATGAAGCATTATCTTCATAAGTTCCACCATTAGGATCAACTGATAATGTTGATCTATTAATTTGATAATGAGCAGTATATGTTCTCTTACCAGTTGAACCTTCAGGAATTGTAACTGTTTCAGTTACGTCTGATAAACCAGTTCCTGTCCAACCAACAAATGTGAATCCTTCTTTAGTTGGATTATTAAGTGTAAATGAATCTCTAACTGTATATGTTATTGGATTAGCTACTGCTACACTTCCACCATCTAATTCATATTCAATTTCATAATTGTTAATAGTATAAGAAGTATATAATTCTGTATCTCCAGTTATTGGATCATCATCATAACAACTATCATATAAAGAGAAACATTTAAATGTATATCCATTATACTCAGGATGATCAATTAATTCTACTGATTCACCCTCTGGAACTTCCACTATAGCAAGTACAGTTTCTTGATCATTATTTGGATTCTTATCAATAAATGTTACATTATATTTTTTGTTTTCAATTTTTCCATATAATGCTAAGTCTTTAGTAACTTTGTTGTTAAAGTTATATTTATTAGTATAATTCTTATCTGTATACCAACCAGCAAAGTTTTCTATATGTGGATCAATGTTTTCTATTTTTTCAGAATTAATAACATATAATTCTTTATAAACACTATTGTTTAAATAATAAACAACATATTTATAATCATCACCGTGTGCAATAGCAGTATTAATATAAGTTTTAGCTTCATCTGTTTTAACAATATCAAGAACTAGTGTTACACTAGTTTTTTCAAATGCATTAATTTCTGTGCCTTCTAATGGAGTATAGAATAAATTATTATCTTCTTTAGTCCATCCTGGGTTTTTGCTTTCATCAAAACTCATGCCTTCAGGAATAACATCTTGAATTGTAGATATAGTACCTTTTACTTCTCCATCATTTTTTAAATAAATATTATAGTAAATAGAACCTTCAATTGTTTTAGCATTTTTAACACTTTTTAACACTTTAGTTTCATCATTATAATTAAATGTTTCCTTTTTACCATTAACTACTAGATCTAATTTACTAATAGTTTTAGTTATATTTAAAGTAAATGGTTCTACTTCTTTAATAACTAGATTTAAAACTCTTCTATTTTGATCAGTAGTTTCTTCAGTATATCTAACTAATTTGTATTTAGTTTCTGCTACTCTTACTTCATAAGTATCAATATCACCTAAACTAAATACATATTTACCATCTTCTTTAGAATAAGTTTTCTTTACTTCTTCACCATTCTTTAATAAACTAAGCTCTACTCCAGCATATATAGTGCCTTCTTCATCTAATATAGTACCTTCTACTGATTTACCAGTTATAGTAACTGGATCTACATTTATTTTAGACTTGGATTCATCTTCACTATTAATAGTAAATTTTGGATTAAATGTAATTCCATATGGTGCATTCTCTACAATAACAGTTATAACAACTTTATTTTTTGTAGTAGTAACTGTTATTGTTTTACCATCAGCACTAACTACTGAATCTTTAATTTCTTTAAACCTAGCATACTTATTTTCATTATTGGAAAGTGTACCTGTGATAATAGCAGTATCACTAGAATCTTTATTAACTTTAATTTGATATTTTATCTCATCATAGTTATTAGATGTAATCTCATCTTGAACTCCATCTATAACTGATGCACTTAATGTATTAGTCTTAGTTAAAATTTTAGAAATTTTAATTGTCTTATTACTTTCATTTATCATAGAAGCTAAACACATTAAAAAGACCAATAATAATACTATTATTGTTGTTATTGCATATTTTTTTAATTTTAATTTTCTTAAAGATTCTTTCATACTATACACCATCCATTATACTTATAAGTATTATATCATTTTTAGTATTTTTAAACAATAAAAAAAGGCATAAATTAAGCCCTTTTTTTAAGATTTTTCTGCTAAAATTCTATCCAAATCATAAACTCCATCTAGAGTCTTACTTTATCCATTATATCTCTTTCATTAGCTTTTCTTTTATTCCATCTTCCATATTAATTTTAGTAGGAATAATATATTTTGCATCTATCTTATTAGATATCATATCAGTTATTACTTTCATAGCTCTTGATCCATCAAACCAACTAGGATTATCACTATTATTTCTAATTCTATCAAGGGATGTAACTAATGCATCTCTATCATATATATCACTCATATCTTTAGTAATCATATATTTTTGATTATCGTTTTTATATAAAGTGTTTTCAAGCATTCCATACTCAGCATTAGTATACCAATAAATATGATCTCCTCCACCAAGTATTAATAAATCTGCTTTAATAGTTAAATCATTTATTAAATTATCCACATAGTTATATACTTCATCAAAAGTACATGTAGGAATATCATCTTTTAAACTAGGAAATTCACTAGTAACATCTACTACTCCAAAATTATAATACTTTCTATCTATTACTTCATTATTGTTTACAAATATAAGTTCAATAGAACCTCCACCACCAATAAACACACAAATATTACCATCAAAATCTACATTAGAATAACATCCTAAAGCAGTATAATTTGCTTCATCTTCTTGAGTAACTACTTCTATTTCTAAACTATATTTTTCTTTAATAACAGTGTTTATTTCATCTAATTCTTCTTTAGAAATATTTCTAAATATACTACATCCATAAATATGAACATTATCTGTATATTTAAATGCCTTCCCAATAATTTCATATAATTTTTCTAAATCACTAGATATTATTCTGCCATTTTCTTTGTAATTTGCTTTAAGTTTTATGGTAGTAGTATTCTCATAAATAACGTTACCATCTTCATATACGTGAGTTTTTGTATTATTACTACCTATTTCTATAATTGCGAATTTCTTCATATTATTTCCTCTTTAGACTTCTTAGATAATCTTTATGTTCATCTGTAACCCTGTAACTTTCCACAGCTTTTTGAATTGTTTTATTATGAACCCAAATATCTAGCTTATTATTCTCAATATATTTAATTGCACTGTCATATTGCTTAGCTAAAGCTGTGGCAAAATACCACGCAATCATCATATTAACATAGTATTCATCTGATTTAATCTTAGATACTAATTCTAAATATTCTTCTTTAAAATTATCATCTAGATAACTTCTCATAAGCATACCTATACCAAATCTAATAGTATAAGTTTCTTTTGATTTAATCCACTTCTTTATTTCACCAATTAACTTATCAGTATTCTTTAAGAATGATTTAGGAGTACTTTGATCACAAGTAGCCCAGTTATCAACATATGGTAAAAATTTATTAACATAGTCTAAACATTTATCATAATCTTTTATTTCGCCTAGTATAAATGCATGTAATTGATTTTCATCAAAATACTTATGTGGTAAATCATTTAGGAACCCTTCATAATTATTACTCTTATATAATTCCTTAGCCTTTTTTCTTAGCTCTGGAGATCTAACACCAATAATAGTATCAGGATCAATATTAGTAATAGTTTTAACTTGTATCTCTCTATATTTTTTATCCTGTAATTTAAATAATTCTTTTTCTATATTCATAATTATCTCACTAACTATTTTTCTTAATTATTATTTCATCTACTTTATCAATTCTATCATTATATTCATTTATTTCATCTACTGATAATTCAATAAAATCATCATCACTAACATGATATTGCTTTTTTAATTCAATAATTTTTAAAGCACTATTTGTTATCTCATCACTATATTTTTTATACATATTATAAAAAGTATTAATAACTTTTTCTTCTTTCTTAGTTGGATAATTAAACATAATAATATCATTACCTGCTTCTAAAGCAAGTTTTGCAGTTTTAATCCATCCATATCTATATCTAACAGATCTCATTTTTAAATCATCTGTTACTGTTATACCATTATAATTTTCTTTGATTTCATCTTGTACTTTTCTAGATAAACTAACAGGTAATTTATCTTTATCTTTAACTTTTATATGACTTAAAAGTACACCAGGTACTCCTTCACTCATAAGAGTATTAAATGGTTTTAGATCTTCTTCCTCTATAGACTTTATTGATGGAAGTAATATATGAGTATCTACTCTTACTTTTCTTAAACCAGGATAATGTTTAATAATAGGAACCACATTATTTTCTTTATGAGATTCTATTATTATTCTTGTATTTTTTATAACTTCTTTACTAGTTCTACCAAAACATCTATTGCCAATAGATTTAGATATATTTTCATCATAAATATCTAATACAGGTTCTAAATTCATATTAATACCAGATCTACTTAATATTTCTGCAGTTATATCTCCTACTTCTTTTATTACATCAGTAGAACATATAGAAGATGCTAAAGCATTTTTAATTCTATGAAACTCAGATGGTAATCTATTAACAATACCATTTTCTTGGTCAACACAAATAAATAGAGGTATTTTATTGACTCTATTTAATTCTTTTAATTTCTTAATAAGAGATATCATTTCATAATAACTATCATAGTTATTTCTATATAAAATGAATCCTCCTACTTTATACTTTTGAATTAATTCTTTAACATGGTCTTCATTAACTGGTCCTTCAAAACCTACTAATAGTTTTTGACCAATTAATTCTCTCTTAGTATACTTTTCCATTTACATCATCCCAATCACTTATATTTTATCAAATAATATTTTAGTTAACAATTCCTAATAAAATAGTTAATATCCCAAGTACTATATGTGTTAAAACTACACCACATAGATTATGATCTTTCTTATAAAATAAGTATAATATAATTCCTAGAATAAATGTTAATATGCATGTTAAATAATCTCTATAAATTATATGAACAAGTGAATAACATAAACTAGATATTATTATCCATAAATAATTATATTTACTATTTAAATCAAAATATCCAAAGACTCCTCTATATAAGAATTCTTGAATAGGACAAGATATGAATATATAAAACAAATAAAATAATAAAGTTTCTGTAGGATTATATTTACCTATATGTAATAGTTTCAATACTATAATTATTATTATACTTATACCTATTAGTATTAAATTTCTTTTAATAGATTTAACTAAGTTCTCTTTAGTTATTCCAAGTTCTTTATTTTTAACTCCAAATAATTTCATTAATAAGAATATTAATAAACCTATACCTGTTAATATATAAAACTTAATATCATATAGATATTTATTAAAGAATATTATAACAGGAGTCACTATATAAATTAATAAAATAATCCCTAATAAAACTTTATTTTTCATATACTTACCTCTATATAAATTATAACATAAAAAAAGATGTCATTAGACATCTTTTCTATTTAAACTAATTACTCTTGTACATAGTAATCCTATAATAGCTACTTCTAATAATAGTATATAAGATAATACATTATCACCTGTCTTAGGAATAACAGGATCCTCTATTTTTTCATAAGATACTGATATAGTTACATCACTGTCAGGCATTACAAAACTATTATTTTTAACTTCAATTTGATTACCATTTTCATCTAATACCTTAATAATAGTATTATATCCATCTTTATTAGTAACATTTAAATCTACTACAGATTTATAAGGATATTTATCAGCATTAGTAGCTATATTTTCAGAACTATCTGAATCAATTATTACATTATGAATCTTAGTTACTTCATATCTATTATCAGGTAAAGTAACTACACCATATCCATCTTTTACATATACAATTGGATCATAAGTATATATTCCACCAGAAACAGCTTGAATAATTGTTTGTGGATCTTCTGCATCAATTACCTCTGTACCAGTAGATATAAAATTACCATTTAATATTATTACCGAAACTTTATTAATATCATCTTCAGAATTATTCATAGGATTAGCTTCCACTACTGGAACTAATGCTTGTAAATTACCACCACTAATAACTACTTCTATTGGAAGTTTAGTATTATGTTGTGAAACAGCCAAAGCAGCTCCCACTGATGTAGTACCACTAGCATTTGCACCAACATTATATACATTACTTGTACCAGTAATATTTCCTCCATTTATATATAATTTACTTGCTCTTATTTCAATACCTGTAGGTCCTGAAATATTACCACCATTAATAGTAGTTACACTATTTCTTTGTGGTAAATACATAGCTACTCCATTAGTAGCAATTAAATCTCCACCATTAATAGTAATATTAGCGTTTCCACTATGTTCATTACCATTACCAGCTACAGCCATATCATAACCAATAATAGTTCCACCATTAACTGTTAAATCAGTATTTTCAAACATAGCAATACCTGCTGTATGTTCATTTAAACCTTCTATTCTTCCACCATTAATAACAGCAGAACAATTACCATAAAGATTAACTGTTTGATCATGTGTAGCATCCGATTTAACAAGACCACCATCCATTGTAAATGTAGAGTTTTCATATACTTGAATTGCTCTTCCATTTGTCGAATAAACAGTTCCATCTTTTATAATTAAAGTCTTTTCGTTATAGATAACGAATCCTTTATCACCAGTAGCAGTTCCTTGTACAGTACCACCATCTATTTCAGTAGTTTCATAGTTATATATTGCACCATGTAAACCTAATCCCTCAATAGTTCCACCTTTATGAATTAAATGTCCATTTGTAGATTCATTTTCTTTACCTACTATAACAGAAAAATTAGCATTTGATGTTATCTTACCTGTTTGTGGATTAGATGAATCCACTATTGTAACTTTTTCAGTAATATTAATATTATTTTTCTTTAAAGTAATAGTATGTCCATTTAGATCTAATACAGCTTCTTTATTCATTACAAGTGGTGAATAAATAATAACATCTCTTTCAAGTTTTATATTACCACCTATAGCACAAGCGTCAGCTAGAGACATTAATCCAGGAATACCATCTACAGATGCAGCTGTATTAGGATCAACATATGTCCAATGAGCATAATAAGTTACTGTTTCTATAGGTAATGTACTTTCATTTATTTGAGTTCCATCATATTCTTCAGTAAACCATCCATCAAATTCATAATCATTTCTTTCAGGTACTGGTAATTCTCCAACAGGATTACCTATATACATTTTCTTATATGTTGTAGATATAGTTCCTCCTGTAGGATCAAATGTTATAGTAATTCTATTAGTAGGATCTATATAACCATATAATGTATTGTATGTTTTTCCACTATCAGTATCAGTATAAGTACCATCTTTCTTTACACTATCATCTTCCATTTCGTTAAGTAAAGTTTGGCTTCCATCATTTACATAAGTTGGAGTTAAACCAGTTTTTGTAACTTTACCAGTAATATTACTTGATACACTACCAATAATACCATCATAGAAATTATATGAAGTAGCAGCTATAATACCGTAATTTTTGCCTAAAATTTTTGGTGTATTTGTATTAAAATCATAATCTTTAGTACCAATATTTATTAAACCATTTTCATTATAAATAGCATAAGAATCCTTAGCTATAATAGTACCACTAGTAATATTAATAGTACCATTATTTAAGTTATGTAAAGTTGCTCTTTCATTAGTACTTGATTCTAATTTAGCAGTACCACCAATATTTAGAGTTCCACCATCATTATATATTGATTGTCTTTTACCAGTAGCTATATAATTACCGTCATTAATAGTTAATTTACCAGATGAATTATTATTAATCATACCTGATTTTTTATCAGAAGTAACAGTACCATTAGTTATTACTAATGTACCATTATTAACAATAACAGTAGCATTTGCACTTGTATTTCTTAGTGTATGATTACCTAAATCTAAAATAATATTTTTACCTTCAGGTATTGTAATATTATCACCTAAATCTTTTAATAAAGTAATAGTAGTTTGAGTATTACCTGCAGCAGCAAGAGCTAAATCAAATGTTTCATAGCCATTATCCCCTATGGCATAGTTATCACTTGCACTAGGCGCAGCTTTAACACCAGTAATACAAAACAAAAATAATAAAATGAATAATACTATTTTCTTTTTCATAATACTCTTTCTACCTTTCTACATACTTAACTTCATATTATCACAAAATAAAGATGTATTCAATAAAAATAAAAAATGATAGACACTTCTATCACTTTTTTATATTCTTATCCAGATATTTTTCAACTTCATTATTAAACTCTTCAGGATTCTTATTCGCTATATGATGTGGTCCTTCAATAATCTTAAATTCTGAATTAGGTAAACTATCAGCTATTAACCTTGAATGTTTTTCTTTAATCATATCCTTTGTACCAACAATAACAAGTGTCGGAACTTTAATAGATGATAAATCTCTATAATCAATATTTGGTTCATTAACCATTAATCCTAACATTTCTGCTTTTAATTTTGCTTCTTCAGATTTTTTTGAAGAAAGTTTAGCAATTCTATATCCTATTTCAATAGGAATTTGAACTGATTTTTTTACGCCTTTAGTAGTTAAATCTGCCCCGTTTAGTATTAATACATCAATCATATCAGAATATTTTAATGCAAATTTTATTGCTATATTAGCACCATCAGAAAAACCAAGTAATATCATTTTTTTGATTTTTAAATCATCTAAAAGATCTTTTAAGTCTTCAACAAACTGATCCATAGTAAATGGCGCAGTCCCCCTAGGAGATTTACCATGGCCTCTAGTATCTACAGTTATTACTCTATATTTACTTGAAAAATAATCAACTTGATGTTTAAAATAAGACCCATCATCCCCATTACCATGTAATAAAACTAATGGGATTCCTTTTCCTTTTTCTTCATAATATAGTTTTATATCCATATTATTCTTTCCTTTCTAAAACCATAACACTTTCAACATGCCTAGTATGCAGTCAACGAACATATCGTTTAACCATGTATTTGGTCAACGAACATATCATTTTTTTATTTTAATAATTTTTTATATACTTTTACCGCTTCAGTTATTTCTCTATCAAAAAAAACTGATCTAGGATTGGATTTATCACATAAATGTTTACTTATCTTTTCTATATCTACTAATTCAAGTGAAAAATTATCTTTTTTTTCTTTCTCAGTCATTTGTTTATTGCCATTATCTATTCCCCTAAATGTGCCATAGTAAAAATAAGTCTTGCTCAATCTATTTAAGACTGTGTTTTCTCGTGTTGGATAATTAGGTTGAAAGTATTCTAGTAAAAACAACTCATTTAATTCATTCTCACTATATATAATTCCTGTTTCCTCATGTAATTCTCTTATTAATCCTTGTAAATTTGTTTCGCCTTTATCAGTTTTTCCTCCGGGAAGCATAACTGCTCCTCCATAATTACATATTAACAATTGTTTTTTTAAAACTAATAACGCTCTTACCTTTATGTTTATTTTATCTATTTGATTCTCTTTTAAATTTTCTTCATTAATAATTATTCTTTCCATATTACACACTCCCTGATTTATTTAAATATAGCATATAATTATATAATTAATTCTTCTTTTCTAAAACCATGACCGTTTCCACATGCGAAGTCTCTGGAAACATATCAAATAAATCTATACTCTTTAGACTATATTGTTCTTTTAATACATTATAGTCTCTTGCTAAAGTAACTGGATTGCAGGATATGTAAATAATCTTTTTAGGATTTATTTTCATAATAGATGTTAATGATTTGTTATCAGAACCACTTCTAGGAGGATCCATAATCACAGTATCTACCTTTAACTCTTTTAATAAATCTATTTTATCTTCTACTTTTCCTTCAATAAACTCTACATTAGTTATTTCATTTAGTTTTAAATTTTCATTAGCATCCTCTATAGATGAATGACTAACTTCTATACCATATACTTTATTAAAATATTTAGACATAAGTATAGATATAGTTCCAGTTCCAGAATATAAATCTAATGCAGTTTCTTCATTATCAAGCTTACTTATTACATATTTATATAGTTCCTTAAATGTAACGGTATTTACTTGGAAAAATGATTCTGGTGAAACATAGAATTTATAATCTTCAATTGTTTCTATTAAACTCTTGTTACCGGATATTAATTCTCCATTAATATAAATAGACTCGTTATGGAATAAAGTTAATAATTCATCTTTATATATAGGGTTTAAATTATCAAATGAAATCATTATTTCATTTGAAATAGATCTAATCATTATTTCAGTAATATTATGATCCTTATTTTGAATAAAACCTCTTAAAATAGTTATTACTTCATTTATTTTATTATCTAGTAATAAACAATTATCAATATCTACTATATTATGAGTTTTTTCCTCATAGTAACCTAGTTCATTATTACTTACTTTTAAAGTAACTTTATTTCTATAATTTAATTCATTAAATGAATATATTTCGGGATTAATATCTAGTTCACATATTTTCTTAAATATACCCTTTACTTTATCTTGTTTGAATTCTAAATTCTTATTATTTACTTGGTGCATTAATTCACATCCACCACATTTATCATAATAAGGGCATTTAGGTATTACTCTATTTTCTGATGAAGTTACTACATTTAATAACTTACCTATAAAATAATTTCCTTTATCTTCGATTATTTCTATGTTAACTAATTCATTAGGTAAAGCACCCTTAATAAAACATAGTTTACCATCAATAGATGCTATACCTTCTCCTTCATTATTTAATCTTAATATTTTTACTTCCATAAATCACCTATAAAAGATATAAGAATATACCAAAGAAATGACATGCAGTTCCTAGTAAGCAAAATACATGAAATACTGAATGCATATATTTCTTTTTAGAACCTACTCCATAAAGAATAGATCCTAGTGTATATATAATACCTCCTGCTAGTAAGAAGATAACACCATTCATTCCCATACTTTGTTTTAATTTAGATAAGCCAAATAATATTGACCATCCATTTATTAAATGACATATTACTTCGACTACTTGGAATCTATCTACTCCGATAGATGTAAATACTATTCCTAGTATAGTTACTCCTGTAACTATACCAAATAATGTCCATCCAAGAGCACCTCCTACACCAAGTAATGCAGCAGGTATATAAGTACCACATACAAGTAAATATACATTGCAATGATCTAATACTCTAAGTACTTTTTTACCTTCTAAAGAAGGAGATAAAGCATGATAAATACATGATAATGTATAAAGCATTATCATAGTAGCTCCAAATAAAGATACACATACTTCTGCTAAAGCAGTTTTAGCTCTTACAGTCATTAATACTAGATAAGCAACAGCAAGTAAAGCTCCTACTCCATGAGAAATAGAATTAAATAATTCTTCTCCTAAAGAATATTTAGGTAATTTAATATTTAATTTTTTCTTTTCTTTTTCAGTTTTATATTTATCAACTAAATCTATTATTTCTTTAGCTTCTTTATCTTTAATATTATATTTCTTTTCTAATAGTCTTTCTAATGTCATAATTATCCTCCGTAATTCCTATTATAATTAAATATATATTGAAGAATAACTCCAGAGTATTCTCCATATCTATCATAGATAAAATTATTAATTTTATCTATTCCTTCAATATTATATTTTTCTTTCATATATTTTTTAACCCATGTATCCACAGGAAAAACATCTCTTTTTTTATAACTAAATAAAAGTATACAAGAAGCAACTTTTATACCTATTCCTTTATAACTAGTTAAATAATCTAATGCTTCTTTTGTAGTCATATTATCAATTGAATCTACATCTAATTTGCTATGTATTAAATCATATATATACTGATCTCTAAAACCACATTTAACTTCTCTTAAATCTTTAGTAGAAGCATTCATTAAAGATTCTCTTGATGGAAATAAGTAATACTCTTTACCTTCAAATAATACTTTTTCTCCATATCTTTTAGATATATGATCTAATGCACTTTTAATATTTGGAACACTATTATTAGTAGATAACATATAACTAATAATTGCTTCAAACTTAGGCTCATTAATTATCTTTAAACCTTTAGAATAGTCAACTACTTCTTTTAAATCATTATCTTTTTTTAATATTTCTTTATTAATAGATTCATAATCTTCATTTAAATCAAAGTATTCTTTTATTACTTCTTCTAAGTTATTATCATTTGATGATTTAACTATTAACTCATCATTTACTTTTTTAACATTAATAACTCTATCAGGTAATATTACTGTGTATGAATTATCTTCTTCTATTTCATATCTAAATATTTGACCACATGTAATAGTACTATCTAAATCAAAATAATTATTTAGTTTAATAGTCATTTCAATCACCAATAATATTTTACCACAAAAAAAGAATAATTAATTATTCTTTCTTAATTCAATAGCTTTAGTAACTACATCCTCTATTTGTTTTACAGAGAATGGTTTAAGTAATATAGCAGCTACATTATAAGTTCTAACTTTACCTATTATTTCTGGAGCTTCTTCACCAGTAATAATACATACAGGAACTTTTTCTAATATACCTTTACCTTGGAAATAATCTAATACTCCAAATCCATCTACATTTGGCATATTTAAATCTAGTAAAATAGCTACTATTGTTCCTTCAGGCATAATATCTACCATATCCATAGCTTGTTTACCATCAGAAGCCATCATTACTTTATATTTATCTTTATAAACATGTTCTATTAAGTTTCTAGTTATATTAGAGTCATCTACTACTAATATAGTTTTTTCACTAATAATTGGATTAAATGTTTCCATAATTACCTCCCTAAATATTTCTTTCCTATTTCTTCAAATTTATTAATTTCTGCTATAAAAGCACCAAAATTATTTATTATGAAATCTTTATTACTTTCTTTACCAGCCATTTCATTAGCTAAAGCAATATCTATTAATGATACAAAGCCTAAGTATTTAGCATCACTCTTAATTGAATGTGATAATATACCATAGTTTTCAAAATCATCATTATTTCTATATTCTAATAATTTATTCTTATTTGCATCAATGTTATTTAAGAATTCTCCTAAAGTTTCGTTGTAGAATTCCATATCTCCTAGAAGTTCTATACCTCTATTAACATCTACACCATTATTTGTTAGTATACTTGTATCCATATAACCCTCCGTCTACTATATTAATTATAACATAATAAGAAAACAATAAAAAAAATAAATGTATAGTTTACATTTATTTATTTTTATAGAATAAGTATCCGTTATCTACTTTATCAAATTCCATATCTCTTTTACGTCTTATAGTTTTTACTTTATTATAAGCTTTTCTAGATTCTTCTGCTGTTTCATCTAATCTAAACTTATCTCCTATTTTATTATAAAATTTAGTAGCAGTAAAAAGATTTGATAAAGATATACCTGCAAATGAGGCTATCATTAATTCTCCACAAGCCGCATTCTTCTTATCTATATAAGCTTGTTCATCTTGTCTAAGTTTTCTTTTAAACTCTTTATCAGATTCTTTATATACAATTGTTTCAATGCCACCTACATTTACTGGTTCCATGCTATATGTACCAATAGTAACTGGTCTACCTAATACTTCTTCTATAGGTTTTATATTATCAGAAACAACTTTATATGAATCATAATTTATATTATCACCTGTATATAAATCATATGTAACTGCATACATTCCATCATGTTTAGTACATCCTTTATATACTTTTAAATAACTATCTCCTTTTTCTACTGGATCAATATAATTTATAGTTTCATTACCATTAGAATCAACAGTTATTTCTTCTAAATATTTATCAGTTACTTCTTTAAACTTAGCTTCATAAATATTCTTTATTATTAAAGGTCCACCTAAAAAATATGGTGATAATGATAATAATAAAGATAATGTAGACACTTTTACAGCTGCTATAATATTCTTTCTATGACAATAATTAAATTCTTTTTCAGCCATAGCTAGTTCTTTATTTATTCTAGTTAAATTACTCATAATTCTCCCCCAAATATGCAAGATATATTACTATAAAACCCCTGAAAAGTCAAAAACTAGAGATACCTCTAGTTATTATTAAATGGCGTCCCCGACTAGAATCGAACTAGCGACCTATTGCTTAGGAGGCAATTGCTCTATCCTACTGAGCTACGAGGACATAAAAAAACTATACTAATTATAGCATAGTTTTATTCTTTTTTTCATCTTCTTTTCTAAATAGTCTTAAAACATTTGAACCATTTTGTTTTGGTGGCTCTACTTGATTGTTTTCTTTAATAACTGAACCAAATGTTTTCTTAACAGGAGGTTTTAATCCCATTAAATTTTTAACATTAGATACATATTTTCTTGATGCTTCTAGTTGAAGTAAATATTCATCTAAGAATAAACATTCTTTTCCACCTTCTAGAGGTTCTGCTGTTTCATTCTTTTTAATAGTTTCAGGATGATATAACTTTTGAAGATTAGAACCTTCTGGTTCCCATACTTCTTGTTTTTTCTTTTGTGATCTATATTGATAAATAGCTCTTTCAAATGGATAAACTATTAGTTCTTCAATTGAATCACATAATTTATTCTTATAGAAGTTAACTAAATAATCATAATTACGTTCTAAATGAGCAAAATTGATTGCTTCTTGATATTTAGCTCTCTCAGTTGTTTTTATATATACTGGAGGTAAACCTGCTCTCATTAATAAATAATTAACAAGTCCTCTAATAGCTCTACCATTTCCATCTGGGAATGGATGTATTCTAACAAGCTCTGTACTATATTTCATTAATTTTTCTAAAAATTCATTAATAGCTGTAGTTCTTTTTTCTTTTCCAGTAGCATCTGGAATAGTTAATATAAGAGTTTTATCCTCAACTGGAAGATTACGAATAGTATCTGCATTTATACATAATTCATCGAATACTCTGTCTGATTGTCTCATCATTCTTGAAATATACATTGGGTCTTCTAATTCAACACCTATATCATTTAAATATGCTGTTTCTCTTCTATAAGTTCTTGCATACTCTCCACCTGCAAAACTAGAAAATAATTTTTCATGTAAATCTGTTAATAAAATACTACCAGTAGAAGACTTCTCTTCATCAGAAATAATATATAGATACATTGCTTCAAGACCTAGCATTTCATTCTTACCATGAATTGTTAAATCATTAATACCTTCTAATCGGCTTTCATTTCTAACATAACTATCTAAAAAGTTTTCTTCTAGGAAGATAAACATATTATCAAAATAATCTAATACAAAGAATTTTTTTAATAAGTTTATTGTATAGTCATTAATTACATCTGGAACATTTACTGTTTCATATATTTTAGTACCAGGTGTATGCAATTCCTTTAATAACCATTTTTTTAAATCTAAATATGGATGACAATCTTTTAATAAACCATTAACATCTATACCCTTTTTATATTCTTCTATATAAAAAGTAATATATTTTTTTAATTCTGCTAATCTATATTTACGATATATTTTAACGTCATCATCAAAAACATATTTTTTTTCATCTTCAAAATATTCCATATATATCCCCTCTTTTTAAATGTTTTTATATTATAGTAAATAAGATAATATATGTCAAATAAAAAGGCTATACTTTAAAGTATAGCTTTTTATTGAAATTCGCAAATAAACCCTTCTTTTTGAATTGCATTAAATATATCTTCTCTAGAAGTTGACTCTGTATTAAAACTATTTTTAATAGCAGTATAATAATCATCCTTTACTCTACCTAAAATAATATATTTATTACCCTCATCATAAGTTCTTAAAGTAATCTTACCAAACTCTTCTTTATATTTTTGTTTAAGTAAGAATACTGCTCCTGTTGTAACACCCTTAGCTATCTTAAATATAGCATTATCTTCCATTTCAACAGTACCTTTAACATAAAAATCATTTACTTCTTCCTTATTATCAAAAGATACTAATACTTGATATGTAGATTTTATATATTCTTCACTTTCTACTTTAGAACATACTATCTTAGATGTTACTATTGCTTTTTTATTTGGTTTAGGTTCTTTTAGACCTAATGATTTAGCTGTTACTGTTGGAGTTTTTTCACCATTTTCTTTTATTTCAAAAGTATATAAAATTGATTTTGAAATACCTCCATTAACAACTGAGAAAGCAACATCATTATAATATCTAAAGTCATCTATATTTAATACAAATTCTTTATCTAAATTATGTGTATACACTAATTCATAATCATCTTTTGAATCTTTTCTTACAAATAATAATAGATATAAATCTTTATCTGTATCTAAAGACTTATTAAAGCTTAATTGAGCTTTTTCAGGATAATTATAAGTTTTTATCATATAATAATCAAATCCTGAAGTAGATACATATTTACTTTGTATTCCAAAACTACCAGGAAGATTATATTGATTCTTAGGATTTATTTTTTCGTGGGTATCATAATCTTTTGGAATTAACGCTTTATTTGAATAATCCTCTGTTAAAATTTTTTCTGCTGTTTTCATAACAGCCTTTGAATATTTTCCTCCAGAATTATTATAAATATACCCTAGTGCATCTTCATGCTTCATAGAATCAAACATAACTTTTGATCCATTAGGAACAACTTCTTCATATGAATTGGCAAATACATATGCAATATATCCACCTGTACCACCAGCATTTTTTGCCATAAATGAAACTCCTCTATCACTATTCATATAATCTAAAAATACTCCGGAATGTCCATTAAGTGCAGTAAAATCACTTGGTTTATAAGCATGAAGTGCTGCCTCAGAAGCTGTTGTTTCAGTAGTAAATGCTCCTGATATGCATTCTTTATATTCACCATTTCCACATATATATCTTTGATAATGATGGAATAATTCATGAGCTCCAACCATATATTGATCATCTGTTCCAATTAAAGAACTTGATAATACAAAATATGGAAATGCATATGTTGTATAACTAATGTTTTCTTCTGGAGAAGCAAATAAAGATGATCCTGAACCATAGAAAAATCTTATAAGAATATTTTCTATACTTCCAACATAAAATCCTGAATGATTTGTTTTTTCTGCTTCAGTATCTATTAAATATACTGGCATAGCAGTATCTATATATTTCTTATCTATGTTATTTTCTTCTAATAGTTTTACTACACTATTATATGAATATGGTTTTGTTAAAGCACCGTTAGGTACATTATATTGAATATCATAATCAAAGTTTAAATTAAAATCTTTTTTATAAGTATCAACAACACCTTCTAAATAGTTAGCAACTTTTTTAGCTTGAGATTTTTTAGTAGGATATCTACCTTCTGTTGAATAATATACAAGGAAATGTTTATCTTTAGATAAAATTACTCCATCTAATTTTTTAACATTACCATCAGGTTTCTTAGACATATAAGATAGACCTACTTTAGATATATTTGCTTCATTATCTCTTTCATATGTTGTTTCATCACTAGTAGACCATGTATAATCACTTAAATTTATCTTTTTATAAATATATAGCATAGTATCATATGATAATTCATTACCATATTTTTCTAATACTCTAGATAAAGTTTCAAAATCTACTGACTCTATATCATTTGAATTATATAAAACTCTGTCTGGTTCATATAATGCATATGCAATTTGTAATACATATTGATCTTTTGAAATTTTACCATTATTAAAATCTTCATTTAATAATTCTTCAAAAGATTTACTATCAACACTAGTTTTTATAGTAGTTTCATCTTCAAATGGATCTTCAAAATAAACTAATTTCTTATATAAGAAGATACCTCCTACTACTAAACCTGCTATTAATAAAGCAACTATTAAAGCAATTAGGCAACCTTTTCCCTTTTTCTTTTTTTGAACTGGTTCAGTTTTTTCTTCTAAACTATTTCCACATGAAATACAATAAGCTGAACTAGTTTTATTTTCTGCACCACAATTACTGCAATATTTTTTATCCATAAAGACTCCTACAACTTTATAATACTGTATACTACTATACCTACTAGTACTAGTAATAAGACAGCTATTACATAATCTATTATTCTTAAACTACTATCTAATTCTATACCTTCTTTAACATTATCATCTTTGTTAATTTCATCCATAGATTTAGTTAGTTTATTTTCATCTACATTTCTTTTAATAATATCTCTATCATCCATTTTAAGTGTAGTTATAAAATAATTTAATAAGAATTCAAAATATCCATTCTCTTTTGGAGTAAATTCATCAGTATAAATAATATTCTTAAATTCATATAAACTTACATATTTTACTTCTTCTACTTCTTCTTTTTGAAGAGTAAATTCAGTAGTATTTTTTATTCTTGCTATATATGTATAAGTTAAAGCATTTCTATTAATAGATGTATGAATTAATTTCATATTATTAGCATCTAAAGAAACACCTATTTCTTCCTTTGTCTCTCTAATAGCAGCATCTAATTCATTTTCTCCTCTATCTACATGACCAGATGCAGATAATTCCCATTTTAATGGGCAATAATTAACATTACTGGATCTTCTTTGAATTAGTATTTCATTATTCTCATTTAAAAGAATAATTCTAACTACTTTATAATAGAAACCAGGATCATCACCCTTACATACTGAAGCAGGTCTTGTTCCTAAGAATTCTCCATCTTTTGTAAATACATCATACATTTCTTCCATGTTATTCACCTACTTTTATAATAGTATTTAAAGCAAGTATAGTCATCTTATCTAAACCAGTTTCTCTTTCTTCTGGAGAATAGAATACATCTTCTTTTATTAAACTATCTACTACTGTTAATAAACATGATGCTTTAGCATTAAATTTACTAGCATTATAAAAGATAACATATGATTCCATTTCTGCTACACCACAGTCAAACTTTTCTCTAGCAAATGCTGCATTTAAAGATTCACCATAAAAGTTATCAGATGTAAGTATTCTAGTCTTTTTTAAATTCATACCTTCTTCTTTAGCTTCTTCTTCTATTAAGTTATTTAATTCATCACTTGATTTTCTAATCTTAGTAGCATCTTTATTCTCTTCATAAGCATAATTAGATATAGAAAAACTATCAGTTCCAAGAACAACATCTCCAACTTCTATATCTTCTTTCATTGTTCCACAAGAACCAATTCTAATCATATATTTAACTTTATATTCATTAAATAATTCATAAGTATAAATACCAGCAGAAGGAATACCCATACCATGTGATAAAACAGATATTCTTTCACCTTTATAGTAACCAGTAAAGCCTAGCATATTTCTTGTGTTACAAACTTCTTTATAATCATCCAAGAAAGTTTCTGCTATATGTTTTGCTCTTAATGGATCACCACATATTAATACTCTACTAGCAATATCTTCTTTATTAGCATTTATATGTAAAGACATAATTACCTCCTAAAAAAAGCTAGTTAACTCTAGCTTTTACTACTATTCTTGCCTTTCCCCCGTCTTCACAAGTAACTAAAGTTACATGATAACTATCAAATGTATTTAAATAACTAGTATCCTCTGGATTAACATTTCTAAGTACTTCATATACAGTATAATCTAATTGAACTCCAGAAGTATCAGTTATTTTAATAATATCCCCTGATCTTAAATTTCTTATATTATAGAAAAATATTGTACTTCCTCTAAAGTTATGACCTGATAAAACAAATCCACCTTCATTATTTATTTCAGTACCATATGTTTTAACTATACCTACATTCATTGCTTTAGAAGTTTGTTCTTTAATAATAACAGAACTAAAATGTATTTTAGGTATTTCTATTTTACCTACTATAGTTAAACCTGAATAACTAATACTAGAAGAAGTTTGAGTTTTTTCTTCAGGTTTCTTTTGTTCTATTTTTACTTCATCTTCAAAAACATCTAAAGCATTCTTTTCTACAGAAGCTAGTTTTCTTTCTTTAAAAGAATCAAATATCATAAGAAAAGAAACAAAATATAGAGCAAATATTAAAGCAAATATTACTATATTCATTACTTTCTTAAACATAATAATACCTCTTAATAACCTAGTTCTTTAAATGCTTTCTTAACATCACTCTTATATGTTGATTGTTCAGTAGATCCTGATATTATTACATTATCTATTTGAACAATTTTTACATAACCGTTTTTAGAATTAGTTACAACTATATAATCTTTTTCTTTTTTATAACTATATCCTTTTTCATCTTTATAATTATTTTCCATATATTTTTCTGCAGCAGCTTTATCTTCAAATTCGATAAATAAGAATAAAGATCCTTCTTTAGAAGCAGATATATATCTTTCATATATACCTTCATAAGATAAAGATTTATCAGTTACTGAATAACTTAAATCATCACTCATTTTAGCTGAGAATCTCTTATAAGTTATAGCACTATAATCTTTCTTACATGCGCATAATAATAAAATAGATAAAACAATTAAAAATGTACATAAAATTCTTTTCATTCTTTTCATAATACATACTCCTCTATTATATTTATATAATAACATATTTTTTAAATAATATCTACTTAATTATACCAATTAATGTACCTGATGAAAGGAATGTTAATGTAGCTCCTCCACCAGTAGATTTAAATGCATTATCAACACCATATTTATTAAACATATATGTAGTTTCACCGCCACCTGCATATATCTTACTATCTAAGTTCTTAAGTATTTCACATAGTGATTTAGAACCATATTCATATTCAGGATCTTCGAATAAACCAACAGGTCCATTTATAAATATAGTTTTAGATTTTTCTAAATAAGATTTAAATGTTTCAATTGTTTCAGGTCCAATATCTAAGCATTCATCATTATCATCTATTTCATTAATTAATCTATATTTTTTACCATCATTTCTAACATATGCATCTTTGATTAATACTATTTTTTCAGGATACTTTTCAAGAAGTGATTTACAGTATTCAAAACTATCTTCTTCTACAAAAGCTTTACCTGTTTTATATCCTTTAGATGCTAAGAATGTATAAACCATTAAGCCAGATATTAACATATAATCACATTTAGTAATTAGACTGTCTATTAGTTCTATTTTATCTGATACTTTTTTACCACCCATACAAACAGTATATGGTTTTTCATAACCATCAAGTAAGTTAGATAAATTATCTACTTCATTACATACTAAAAATCCATTACATGAAGGAAGTATTTTAGATATACCTGTAAGTGAAGCACACTCTCTATGAGATACTCCAAATCCTTCATTAATAAAGATGTCTCCAAAAGATGCAAAATATTTAGATAACTCTGGATCTTCATTACTTTCTTTTTTATTATCTAAATCAAAATATCTAACATTTTCAAATAGTATTAAATCATTATCATTTACTACTTTATTAACATCTTCATCATAAGTAACAAATGTTACTTTTTTATTAAGTAACTCTGATAATCTATCACATACTATTTTTAAACTATTATTTTGTTTATCTTCTTCAGTTTTAATTCTACCTAAGTGAGATAAAATAATTACTTTACTAGCCTTTTCAATAGCATAATTTATAGTCTTTAAAGCATTAACTATTCTTGTATCATCTTTAATAATTCCATTCTCTATAGGAACATTAAAATCACATCTAATGATTACTCTTTTACCCTCAATATTCATGTCTTCTAATCTTTTCATTTATTATCACCTATATTAATTATAACATAAAAAAAGGAAGCATTTGCTTCCTATTTTACAACTATGTAAACAGCTTTTTGAATATTATTACTTGATGTAATAATTATTCTTGTTTCACCTCTTGAAACACCTCTAACAATACCATTACCATCAACAGTTGCTATACCTGTATTAATAGATTTATAAGTTAATGATTTGTTAGTAGCATTACTTGGTAATACTGATGCATTAAGTGATCCAGTTCCTCCAACATAAAGTGTTAATGAATCAACAGAACTAATACTTGTTACATTAACAGTTATATTGATTTCTGGTCTAGTTGTTCCACCACCAGATGAAGTTCCAGATGAAGGAGTTCCTCCACCTCCATTTCCTCCACCACTAGGATTTGGATTTGGTTGTGGTTGTGGAGTTGGTTGCGGTGTACAATCAACTATACTATATGTTCTAGATGCTGTAGTTACATTATCAGATGAATCTTTAATAGAATAATTAACTGTATATGTACCAACTTTATTAATATTACCTGTATCAGATACAGTAACATTATTAGTTATATTACCATCTTTATCATCGTAAGCTGTAAATCCATATACTCCACTAGAACTTAAATCAGGTTTTTGACCTAAACAAAGTTTTTGGAATGAATTTGGTTTAGTAAATGTTATTACTGGAGGATTAACATCTTTGTTTTCAACTACTCCCTCTATAACAACTACTTTTCTTTCTTTAGTAGCAGTATTACCTGCTTTATCAGCTACTGAATAAACTAATTTATATTCACCAAGTTTAGTAGTATCAACAGTTCCTTCTACTTTAATATTCTTAGTAATATTCTTATCAACATTATCTGTAGCAGTAGCTCCAGGATCTACAAATTCAGAATCTTTTGCAACAGTCATTGGATCTGCTCCTAGTAATTTAATTTCAGGAGCCTTAGTATCATTTTCTGATTGTGCAATAGTTTTATTTTCTATACCTGTTTCAGTAGAACCATAACCTTCAGTTACATATAATTTCTTACATTTAATATATGTTTTATATGACACATTATTATTAATATTCTTAGCAATAACATATCCATCACAGTCATCCATATTAGAATTATATACGTATTTATTCTTTAAGGCACTAATTGGAATTTTTCTATATTCATTTTCTTCTTTTAATTCAATATCTTCATTAGAAATATAGTTAGGAGCAGCATTATTAATTTGACTCTCTAATATAGTATATTTCTTAATCATAGATTTTCTATGAATTATAATACTAGCTACAATTATTAAAATAATCCCTACTACTACGGCTATTGCAATAATTCTAGTTTTCGTCCAGAATTTCTCTTCTTCCATATTACCTCCTATTGACTAATATAATTAACTGATTTATATTTATTACCACATTTAATATATGCCTTTCTAGTAATATTATATTCCCCAGTATTATAATCTTTTTGACTAATAGACTCTACATAACCATCACATTTATCTACTAGTTTACTATCTGTATTAACAAAGTTTCCATTTATTAATTCTTTAGCAGTTACTACATCAGTAGCACCATCTTTTATTTCTATATCTTTAACGTTATAGTATACTTCGGCAGAATTAACTAATATTTTTTCATATTCTTTATATGGAACATCCTTTGTTGCTATTTTCACTTTTATAACTACAAATACTACTAGAACAGCTGTTACTACAAGTCCTACTAATATAAGATGTAATCTAGTTATCTTCTTTTCTCTAAACTTCTTTTGTTTAGGTTCAGAAGAAACAGTTCCTCCATCTTTAGAACCTTTAATTAGTAACATTATTCTATCTTTGTAATTCATAGTCTTTCCCCTATGTATTCAAGAACCCTTATTAATTGTGAAGTATAACTCATTTCATTGTCATACCATGCACATACTTTAACTAATCTTTCATCTCCACTTTCAATTATTTCTGTAAGTGTAGCATCAAATATTGATCCTGCATTTGAACCAATAATATCAGTTGAAACTATTTCATCATCAACGTATGCAAATGATGGATTAGATTTTTTCTTCATAGCTTCATTTATTTCTTCCTTAGTAGGATTCTTTTCTAAAACTAATGTAAGTTCTGCTATAGAACCAGATACTGTTGGAACTCTAAATGCACTACCATTTAATTTTCCATCTAGTTCAGGTATAACAATACCAATTGCTTTAGCAGCTCCAGTAGAAGTTGGAACTATATTAGAAGCAGCAGCTCTAGATCTTCTTAGATCACCTTTCTTATTTGGTAAATCTAATAAACTTTGGTCATTTGTATAAGCATGAACTGTATTCATATAACCAACTTTAATTCCATAATTATCATTTAATACTTTAAGTACTGGTGCAATAGCATTAGTAGTACAAGAAGCTGCTGAATAAATATTATCATCACTCTTATAACAATCTTCATTAACACCATATACAATTGTAGTTATATCTTTATCTGAAGGAGCAGAAATTAATACTTTTTTAGCTCCTGCTATTATATGTTTATTAGCTTTTTCTCTAGTTTTAAAGATACCAGTACATTCAAGAACTATATCTACATTTAATTCTTTCCAAGGTAAATTTTCTGGATCAGGTTCTTTACAAATCTTTATTTTATTACCATTAACAGTAATACTTTCTTCATCATAACTAACTTCTCCATCAAATACTCCTTGAGCTGTATCATATTTAAGTAAATATGCAAGTGATCTTGGATCAGTTAAATCATTAATTGCAACTATTTCAATTTTATCGGTTGCCATAATTCTCCTAAAAGCTAGTCTTCCTATTCTTCCAAACCCATTTATTGCTACTCTAATCATTTTCTCTCCTCCTATTTAAAAATACTATTTCCAATAAATTCTCTTATAATTGAATCCCTAGGGATATTTTCACTAGATATTGGTAAAACAATCTTAAGTAAATTAAGTAGTCTAACAACATCTTTATAGTTTTCATCACTTTCATCTACTGCATATAATAATGGTTCAGCATATGTTTTTAATATACTTAATTCATATACTAAAGTTGTATTAAATACAGCATCTGCTTCTTCCCCAAATGGGAATACATTCTTTTCTTCTCCTTCTCTAACAGATGGCCAGTTCATTAATGTTTCAGAAGCATTATAACCTCTTGTTTCATTATCTCTAACCATTCTTCTAAGAAGTCTTACATCAGTCATTTTAATTCTATTATGATTATCTAATGTAAGTATTGGAAGTGGTGATACATATACTTTATATTTATATCTACTACTAATATTCTTAGTAAGTTCATCATTTAATGCATGAAGTCCTTCTATTATAAGAATATCATTTTCTCCTAATTCCATAGGATCAGTTACATATTCAGGTTCTCCTGTAATAAAGTTATATGTAGGACACTTAACCTTTTCACCATCTAATAATTTCTCTAGATGTTTATTAAATAATTTAGTATCAACAGCCCCTAAACATTCAAAATCATATGATCCATCTTCTCTTCTTGGAGTTTCTTTTCTAGCTACAAAATAATCATCTATAGACATAGTCTTTGGATTTAATCCAAATGTTCTTAAGAATAAACCAAGTTTCTTAGATATTGTAGTCTTACCTGATGAAGAAGGTCCTGATATTAAAACAATTTTAGATTTTCTACTATTAATATCTTTTGCTATCTCATATAAATCATTATTTTGATGTAATTCAGATAACATAATAACATCATTAATCTTACTATCAATAATAGACTTATTTAAATCACTAACAGTATTAATTCCTATATTAGAACAAAAATCATAATACTTTTCAAACTCATCAAACATTTTCTTTCTATGTTTATAAGTTAGTTTAGGATTATAAATATTTCTAAATAATAATACAAAACTATTATTATCTAAGAAATGTAATTTAAAATCGTTTAGATATCCTGTGGATATAGGTAAATTATAGAAATAATAATCATATACATTATCTAATTTATATAAATTAATATTTGTATTTGTATTATATTTTAATAACTCAACCTTATCTAAAATACCTCTATCAGTATAATACTTAATGGCTTCTTTTCTATTAATTAATAACTTATCAATAGGAATATCTACATCAATAATCCTATTCATTTCTCTAGTTACTAATTCTAAGTCTTTTTCTGTAATATCATTACATTTAATATAAACACCTTTATCTAATGCATGTATTACCTTTATATCTTTGTTAAACTTATCATTAAATATTTTAACTAATATAAAGACTAAACCTAGTTCATATACTTTATTACCTGTACTAGAATTTCTATCATAGAATTTAACTTCACATGATGTCATAACAGGTGTAGATAATTCTGATAGAATACCATTTATTTCACCTATTATTATTTTATCTTTAAAGTTCTTTTGGAACTTTTTAGATATCTCTAGTAATGTTGTTCCTTTACTAAAAGCATATTTTTCACCATCATATTTTACTTGAATGCTTAGCATACTATCACTACCTTTTTACCCTATAATCATTTTATCATATTATTGTCAAAATAAAAAGGTGTTATAAACACCTTTTTATTAATTAAGTATATATTTGCTATTAACTGTAATTACATATCTAAATGCTTTATTTACAGGACTAATACTAGTTACTCCTACTGAAGAAGCATTAGTATCTACATATCTAATATAATTAGAGAAATCATTAGTTACTTGACCATAGTTATTATACTCTGTTGGTATATTAACAGCAGTTTGTAAATAATAATCTTTATTACCTAATAACCAAGATACATCAGATAAGTTCATAGCAAGTATTCCATTAAATTCTTCTTCTGTTAGAAGTCTAACTTTAGAAGTAACATATTGATTTGAAGTACATGGTTCATGATCTTTTAAAGCACCACCATGAGAACCATTAACAAGTCCAGACGCATCATCACAAACTATATTATCTTCAAATATTGATTTAGCACTTTCTATTTGAGAATTTGTATTAATATTTAATGTACTAAATTTATATACACTAGTATTATTAAATCCTCCATTATTAGTAGCTGAATCAGCATCTAATAATAATGTTAATGTTTGATTATCACCATTAGGAGTAGCATTAATTACATGCCAGTTAAGATTTGCATACTCTACTTCTTCTCCAATAACATAAATATTTTCACTATTATAAGAAGCATCTTTAGCTATTGGTGTTGGATTTTCTTCTTTAATATCTAAAGTAACAGTATTAAGGAAGGATCCTGCTTCTTCTCTACTTGGCATATTTAAAGCTATTTGAGCAAATATAGCTTCTCCAGGTCTAATTAATCTATTTTGGAATGATGTATTTTGTAATCTATCATCAACCATTACCCATCCAGCATTATATGGATCACTCGAATCAAATACTAATCCATATGGAATATCTTCATATATATTTTCAACATATCCAGCAACTTGTGAATTATTAATTATTTCAAATCCATAATATACTTTTAATGTTGCTTTTAAACTATTTCTAACACTAAGTAATACTTTAGATTCATTATTATAAGTCTTAGTATCAGTAATACCATTATAACTTAAATCAACTTTAGTAATATATTTCTTAACAATCATACCAAATGGTTTTCTGTTAATTAAACCAAGGTCTAAATTCTTAGCTTCAGCATTAGTAATTAAATCAATTCCATCATGTGAATATGGATCATGTTTATTAGTTATTTCTGCTATTCCATCAGATATCTTATATGCATCTGAATCTTTATCAGTATCTTCTATAGCATATCTTAAAGATAAATCATATGAATCACTATCATAGTTAAATCTTAGTTTATAGAATCCCTTATCTAAGTTTTCAAATGTATAAGTTCCATTATCTAATGTAGTCTTTTCACCAACTAAATCTAACTCTGCATTATCTACTATTCTATATAATGTTACAGGTACATTAGCAAGTGCAATATCATTACCATTTTGTACACCATCTTCATCTACATCTATAAATACTTTACCAGATATCTTTCTATTAATTACTTCATATTTAATAGTATTAGATTTAATAGGCATATATGTTGTAGAACCACCTACTACTTTAATAGCATACTTATCAGAATAGTTATTACCATTAGTTCTAATAGTTACTTTAATAGGACTCATTCCACTATGAGCATTTACATTAATATTTGTAATTTTTAATGCAGTTACTTCTTTATAAACACCTTCATTAAATAAATCCATACATTCAGTATATTCATTACTTGTATCATTTACTTCTTCATTTACTGTTTGTGAATTATCAGTTGTACAATATACTTTTGCAGTTCCTAAATTATCTCCATCTAAATGAACTGAATATTTACCACTAAATGAAGAACCTTTATCATCACCAGTAAATGGTAATACATTTAATATAGTATAGTCATTAATATCTGAATTAGTATTATTATATGCGTTAATTGTATAACTAAAATCAGAATCTTTTTCTATACTTGTTGGAGTATCATTAGATACTGATATAACCATATTGTTAATACCACTACCATATAATGTTAAAGCACTCCAGTCAGAAGCAGCAACTTCATCATTAATATTAATTACACTAGCAAGTGAACTAACAACTATTTCATTAGCATTACCAGATAAATCAGATGACAATATAGCATCAAAATAAATATCTGAAACAGCTTCATTTGGTTTAGTACATGGAACAATAAACTTTAATGTAGTTCCATTAGCTGTAGGAATAACTTCTACAGGATTAACATTATATTCATTTGGAAGATATGTTAATGTTTTTGGAATATCTACATAAACAGTTAATTCTTTAATAAACCATGTATCATCCGCACCAACATTTAATGCCATATCACTTAAGTTAGTAGCTATCTTAAAGTGAATAGTTTCATTATCCACAGCATTAAAGTTAGTCTTCATCTTACCATCTTTATTCTTGTTAGTAACCATTACTGTTTGTTTTAATTCTGTATTAACTATTTTTAAACTATCACCATTATTATTTGGATTAGTAATAATATCACTAGGATTATCATTGTTAATAACTCTTGGTGAATAATATGTAATAGCATTATCATAATCAGATGACATAGCTAATGCATTTACTTGATATGTTTTAGTAATATCATTTACATTTCTAATTCTAAGTTTTGTTTTAATAACAACTTTTACATCACTAGGAAGTTTAATACCATCTTTAGTTTGAACAATCATCTTAGAAAGTACTACTTCTTCATCATTAACTGATGCATCACTTAGTTTAGTATATACAGTAGGACTAGTTTCTTCTATACAAGGTCCTCCATATAAATTCATAATTTGATTAGTATTATAATTTGTTAAATTATTACTAATAGTAGTACATCCATTTTGAATAGTACTTCTATCTTCTTCTTTAATTCTTGTATCTAATGTAGATGCTGTATAATTAGCATTCTTGAAATCTCCATCAATAAACTTAACTTCAAAATCATCAGCAGTTACATTATCACATTCTGTTTTTCCACAATATAACTTAATTTCTATATCGTTATCACCATAAGGCATAAATCTATATGCATATGGATCGATTTTAATTACTTCTTTTAATCCTTGATTAGAATTAGATGAAGAATAATTAAATGTTGTAACATATAATATTTCAGATCCTTTAGATTTAGGACCACCAGTTATTTTTGTAGTTCCATCTAACTCATATAAATCAGATTCTAAATTATAATCTTGATTAACATATGCAGTATTAACTGTAGATGCATTAGTTCCATTAATAGTAGTTACACCACTAACTAAATCTACATTAGAACCATTAATACTTAAGTTAACAGTTATATCACTATTACCATCAGATGATGATCTTGGTGAGAATAATGTAATTGCATAAGTTCCTATATAAGATTTATTAGCAGCACTTCCATCAGCATTACTTCCAGGATATCCATAAGTTGAACCATAATTACTAATAGTTAATACAAATGAATTATTTGTAATATTACTAGCAACTATACTTCCTGGTTTTTTAGTACTTGATGATGAAGAACCACCACTATATGGTAAACTAGCCTTCACAGGATTAATAACACCAGTTTTAGAATCACTATATAATCTAACAAATTCAGATTTAACAATTAAGTCTTCTGAACCAGTTTGATTAAATGAACCATTTAATACTATTGGTCCAGATGGCATTGATTTACCTTTTTTATTTGTTTCAGAATAGAATCCTAAAACAAAATTCATATATCTACCATCTTTAGAATCTAGAGTTCCTTTTTGAGAATCACCAGATACTAATACAATTCCTAAATCAGCAGATTCAATACTTGATACTACAGTAGGCATATAGTTATAAAAATTAGCTGCTGTAGAATAATTATTTGATTGAAGTGCATCAAATCTATAATTATGTTTAGTTCCTATATTACCTAAAGTAACAATATAATCTGAATCAGTATTAGTTGATTCTTCTATTTCAAATTTTGGATCAATAATTGTTCCATTAGGAGCTCCAAGTACATAAAGTGTAACTGAAGCAGTAGTTTTACTACCATTTATTTCATTAACATTTTTTATTTCATAAGTATATGATGTAGAACCAGAATTACCTTTTTCTTCAAAAGCAACATATTTAGCTACTTCTTCTGGAAGAGTAACTGTAATATTAATTATTTTATTTGAATAAGCAGTTAATCCAGTTGTATTAGTTAATTCCTCTTTATTCTTAATTCCTAAATCAAAATTATAAGTAATCTTATCAAAAGATCTAACTATAGCATTATCAGCATTTGAATCATTACCTACTACATATCCACTAGTAACATGATAATTAGCAGTATCACTATAATTTAATCCATCATTAGAAAAGCTTTCTGTACCAGTTTTAATACCTGTTATTTCAGCATAACTAATACCAATCTTATTATCATCACTATTAGCTTTTATCGTATAAACAAAGAATATTACACTAGCTAATAACAATACAAAAGCAAATACAAATAATAAATATTTTTTAATTGATTTCATACACTCACCTATTTTCTAATATACTATTTAAATTATATCAAAAAAGAATACCTAATTCAATAGATTTAGGTATTCTTATAGTTTAAAATTTTAGCATTAAATTTTTCAATTTCTTTAGGAGATCTATTTATTTGAATTATTACTTCAGATCCTTCCTGAACAGATGAATCACTGCAGTATGCTCTAAACATTTCTCCATCAGGAAGATTTACAGATACTCTATTTCCTTTTCTATTTGTTACTACTCCATGAGTATAATCATTTATTTCTCTTTCAGATTCTTTTGAATTAGATAAACTATGCTCTAGTTTTTCTATTTTTTCATTAGTAGCATTAAATTCACTACAATATCTTTCTAACTTTTCCTCTAATCGTTCCATTGCTTCAGGAGTAGGATCAAATTCTGTATTATACATATCAGATAAAGATAAATTTACTAGATTAGGAAATGATCTAACTGGAGAATTAATATGTGTATATCTTTGAACTCCATATTTAAAGTGTCCCTTATTCTTAGCAGAATATATACTACATTCTTTTGAAAGAATATCTGCAATAGCATATTTATATATATCAGTATGTGGTAATCTATAATAATTTAAAACTGTATCTATTATATTTCTTTTTACATAGTTAAAGTTATTTGCAAACTGTGTTTTTTTCTTACTAAGTTCAAATACCCTTTTTTCAATTTCACTTTTTGTAGGATATCTAAATGTTTTATAAATAAATGGTAATGTTGGAAAATAATTAGCTACTTGTTCATTAGCAAATTCAATTATGTCTTTTAATACAGTATGCATACTATCTGATGAAGAATCGCTACCTTCTATATAAGATGATTTTTTAATAAACTTATGAACTTGTTTTAATAAAATAAAGTCTCTAATAAATTCTTGGTTATAATATTCTTTACTAGAATCATATCCCGCTTCATATACTCTATCTGCATCTCTAGTACAAATATTATCTCTAACATTTATAGCACTATTAAAGAAATCACATGCAATAAAATTTCCTTCAGGATCAAATTCAAGACTAATTGTCTTAGAAAGTCTATCTTGACCCTTAAGAAATGAACATATTCCATGAGACAACTTCTCTGGAAGCATATTTCTAGCATATCTATAATTGTTCATAAATATTTTTTCTGCTCTTTTTCTTGCTTCCTCCCACATAGCCATACCAGGTTTTACATAATGAGGAACATCAACTATATGAACATAAACCATATAATTACCATCTGGTGTTATATCGATAGATAAAGCATCATCATATGTATTCATTCTTTTTGCACAGTCTAATGTAAATGCTTTTAGATTTCTTAAATCTACTCTTCCTTCTATATCACTTTCATAAACTCTATCAGGCATTAATTCTGCTTCTTCTAAAACTTCTTTTGGAAAATTAATATCATATCCATTAGCAGCTAATACTATTTTACCCATAATATTCTCTTCAGAACATCTACCTATTACTTCATATAAATCACAAGAATACATATCATTTTCTTTATCGTATTCCAAGTTTGCACTAATAATTAATCCACCTGATATTTTTGTTTTTTCATCTAGTCTAAGATTATAATCTACTTCCACAGGTGAACTTAAAGGAATTAATTTAATATCATCGCATATTCCAATACAACTAAATATAGTAGGATTATTCTTCTTATTAATTATTCCAACAATTGTTTTACTCTTGTTAGAATAAAGAACAGTATCTCCAACATAAGAACCATTTAAATGTTTACCTTTAATAGATTCTTTTTTATCTTTAAATTGAATAGCAAATTGATTAATACCCTTAAGTATTACCTCACCAACATCAAACTCATTTGTTTTAAGTTTAATAATTCTTTTCTTCTTATCAAAAGAAATACATCCATCAATTACAAGTCTAGTAATAGCTTTCTTAATAGACTTCTTTTCTTTAGTAGAATCTGCTTTTAAATGTAAAAATAGAGCGCTTTCATGGGCGACTCTATCCTTACATTGTATTAAATACTTAACAATTTCTATTTTTCTATAATCATTTATGCTACTTAAATCACGTATTTCGTTAACCATAACCCTGACCTCATATCATCTAATTTCATTATAGAATAGTCAAAAAAAAATTACAATATAAATTGTAATTTTATTTTAAAGCTTCTAATAATTCAGCTTTTTTCATTGAAGTATAACCTTCAATTTTCTTAGCTTTAGCTAAATCTTTAAGTTCAGCTACAGTTAGTTTAGATAAATCTACTTTTTCTTCTTTTTTAGTTTCTTTCTTAGTTGTTTCTTTCTTTTCTTCTTTCTTTGGTGCTTCTTTTGTAGTTTTAGTTACTTTTCCGTTTAATGCATCTTTAGCTTCTTTAACTAATGCAGCAAATGCTTTAGTATCAGAAACAGCTAATTCAGCAAGCATTTTTCTATTAATAGAAATACCTGCTTTATTAAGACCATCTATGAATTTAGAATAACTAATTTCGTTATTTCTACATTCAGCATTAATACGAGTAATCCATAATTTACGGAAATCTCTTTTCTTTTGTCTTCTATCTCTATAAGCATAAACTCCAGAATGCATTAATTGTTCTTTAGCAGTTTTATATAATCTGTGTTTAGAACCAAAATAACCTTTAGCATTCTTAAGAATCTTTTTATGTCTAGCTTTAGTAATTTTTGCTGTCTTAACTCTTGCCATGGTTTACCTCCTACTTTATTGCGTCAATTATTCTCTTTAATCTCTTTGAATCAGATTGTGATAATTGACCTGCCTCTCTTAAGTGTCTCATTCTCTTAGTTGAATATCCTGTTGTATTGTGGTTAGCTCCAGCTCTTTTGAAAGTTACAGAACCACTGTTTCTAACTTTGAATTTTTTAGCTGATGCCTTATGTGTTTTAATTTTATTCTTAGCCATATTTATTACCTTCCTTCTTATTTATTTGGTGAAATCATTACGTACATAGATCTAAATTCCATAGTAGGTTCATTAGTCTTAGTACCATAATCTTTCACAGCTTCAATAAATCTTTCAAGTACGTCTTTACCAAGTTCTGGGTGAGCCATTTCTCTACCTTTAAATCTAACAACTGCTTTAATCTTATGTCCTTTTTCTAAGAACTTAACAGTTTGATTAACTCTTGTATTGAAATCATGAATATCAATCTTAACTGATAATCTAATTTCTTTTGTTTCAGCTGATGTACTCTTTTGTTTCTTTAAAGCTTCTTTTTGTTTTTTATTTCTTTCATATTTAAACTTATTGTAATCCATAAGTTTACATACTGGTTTATCACTATTTCCATTCATTTGAACTAGATCAAATCCAGCAGCATTAGCTAGTGTAAGAGCATCTTGTAAACTTTTAACTCCAAGTTGTTCCCCACCAGGTCCGATAACCATAACTTCTTTTGCAGTTATCTTATCATTGATTAATAAATCATCATTCTTTGCTATGACAAAGCACCTCCAATAAAAAAGTAGATACATCTGTATCTACCTAAAAAGCGCTTAATTAATATATTAATGGCCTTTTACCTATCGCTACAATGCAATCAGGTGAGATACAAATCTTCTTTCCTTTTTTCAAAACTACGTGAATATTATATATTAATTATATATATTTGTAAAGACTTTTTTTACTTTTTTCTTACATACGATAAAAGTCTAAATATTTCTAAAACTGATGAAAGTAAACCAGCAATATAAGTGAAACCTGCTGCATATAGCATTTTTCTAACACCAGGAGTTTCATCTTCACTGATTAAACCTAATCTAAGCAATTCTTTTCTACCTCTTCTAGATGCATCAAATTCTACTGGAATAGTAACTAATTGGAAGAATATAGCAAAGAACATAAGTGCTACTCCAATATATACTAAACCTGTAATAGATGCAAAGAATCCAATAGTTAAAGATATATAACCTATTGTATTTCCAATACTAGCTACTTTAGCAAGACCATTTCTTATTTTTATTGGTCCATACCCTTCTTTATATTGAATAGCATGTCCACATTCATGAGCAGCCACTGCAATAGCAGCTATAGTCTTTTCTCCATAAACTGTATTAGATAATCTAATTTCTTTAGTACTATTATTATAGTAGTCAGTAAGAGATCCACCTACTTGTCCTACTTTAATATCACTTAACCCATTACTAGATAGAATTTGCATCGCTACATCATATCCGGTAACACCTTTATCATTCTCTATAGCAGAGTACTTTCTATTAACTAATCTTAGAATAATACTTGCAAGAGCAGTAATAGCTAATGCTATATAAAAGCATAGCATTCCAGTACTATTGTAAACTAACCCTGAATAATAAGAACTTTCTACTCCCATATTATTATAGTCCCTTCTCTAGTATCTTTAATTGTTACTCCAAGAGATTCTATTTCTCCTCTAATTCTATCTGCATTTTCATAATCTTTATTAGCTTTATAATTATTTCTTTCTTCAATAAGTTTATTAACTTTTTCTTCTAATTCTTTATCTACTTCTACCTTTTTAATTAAATCTAAAGATAATACTTTATCAAAAGATTCAACTAATTTTAATTTAGTAGAATTAGATATTTCAGTATCTTTTAATACATCATATAAAACTGTTAATGCATTAGCAGTATTTAAATCATTGCTAATAGCTTCTTTAAACTTATCATTATATTTATTAAAATCATCTTCACTATAGTTATTATCATCAACTATATTACTAATTCTAGTTTTTAATTTATTATAAGTATCTTCATTTTGATCTAATGCATCATATGTAAATACTAATTGTTTTCTATAATGAGAATTTAAACACATAAATCTATAACTAAGTGGATTATATCCTTTACTCTTTAATAAATCTAAAGTTAAGAATTCACCATTAGATTTACTCATCTTACCAGATTCATCATTTAAGTGTTCACCATGTACCCAATAGTTACACCATTTATGTCCTAAATAGCTTTCTGATTGAGCAATCTCATTAGTATGATGTGGAAATATATTATCTACTCCACCACAGTGAATATCTAGATATTCTCCTAAATTTTGAATACTTATACCAGAACATTCAATATGCCATCCTGGATATCCATATCCCCATGGAGATTCCCATTTTAATTCTTGGTCTTCAAATTTAGATTTAGTAAACCATAAAACAAAGTCTGCTTGGTTTCTCTTAGAAGAATCTTCTTCTACACCCTCTCTAACTCCTACTACCATTTCATCTTCTTTATGATTAGTTAATTTATAATAATCATCTAATTTAGATGTATCAAAATATACATTCCCACCAGATATATATGCATAACCATCATCTAATAATTTTTGAATCATTTTAAAATAGAATTCAATATTATCAGTAGCTTTAGATACTATTTCAGGCCATTTTATATTTAAACTATTTGTATCATTTTTAAAACATTTTGTATAATAATCCGCTATTTCTAAAACAGTTTTATGTTCTCTTTTAGCACCCTTAAGCATCTTATCTTCACCAGAATCAGAATCAGATGTTAAATGACCAACGTCAGTTATATTCATACATCTTTTAACATTGTATCCAACATAGTTTAATGTTTTTTCAAATATATCTTCAAATATATAAGTTCTAAGATTTCCAATATGTGCATAATGATATACTGTAGGTCCACATGTATACATAGTTACATTATTACCATTATATGGAATAAAATCTTCGACTTTTCTAGTTAATGTATTATATATTTTCATTTGAATCACCTTCTTTAATAATTTTATCATATATAAACAAAAAAAAGAACATATAAATGTTCTTTTAAAATCTATTATTTCTTAGATTTTTTAGTTTCTTTCTTTTCTTCTTCTTTAACTTCTTTTTTTGCTTCTTTGATTAATCTTTTATTATGATCTAATAATGCAAGAATTACTAAACCAATAATTAAAATTGAAACAATAATTGCAAATAATCCAAATCCTTTAGTAGCAATTGATAAAATTACAAGAGCAACTAATAATGCGATTATGAAGAATTTCCAAATATACTTCATCCAATCTTTGTAAGATACATCTGTAAATCTTAAAGCGAAGAATACAAGTATACTTGTTGGTGAAACTAATAAAACTAAACTATAAATAGCTTGGAATATAATAGCTAAAGAAGCTTCATATCCAGTAGCTGAAGTAGTATAACTAACTCCTGATAATGCAAATTGTGATGCATATGAATAGTCAGGATAGAATATACCTGTTACACCAGATATAACTGATGAAGTAAATAGATTAATCTTTTCACTAAATGCAGTTACAAATGTATAGTAAACTCCAGAAGTATATAGGTTAATAAATACTATACCAGCTAGTAATAGAATTACTATATATGGAACAGCTTTTCTAAATCCAATTCCAAATGCATTAATAACTTCATTAAATTTAACTCTATAAATAATAGCAATTACTATTGTAACAACAACTAATAATAAAGCTAAGTTGTGAAGATCAAATGCACCAAATTCAACTATTTCACTTCCAACGATTGCGTTGAAAATAGAAACTTTAGCAACTTCTGCTCCTTTAAGCATTTCTAAGAACTTACTAAATCCATCGAATCCAAAATATTCACCCCAAGGAACAAATCCAAGAACAACTAATACTAGAAGAACGCCCATTATAATTTTTAATGGTAATGTTTTTGAAACGTTTTCTTTACTAAGATCAACCTTTTCTGGTTTCTTATTAAATACTAAAATAAATGCAAGTAATGCAAGTAATAAAACTAGTGTTAACACTATTTTATATAGTAAATTATCAGTAACAGTTAAACTTAGTATTTGGTTATTATAATATGTATGTAATGATCCTGCAAAACCAATAATAGTAGCACCAACAGTAGAAGCAACAGCTGCTCCTTTACCATAACCTAACTTTCTGATTACAGAAATAAAGAATGGTAGTATAAATAGTGCAACATATAATTGACCAGTAATAGCTGATAATAATCCAAGAATAAATACTACAAGTGCTACAAATAAAGTTTTTCTCTTAGAAAACTTCTTAGCAACTGAAGCAACTAATCCGTCATATTTTTCAGTCTTATCTAATATTGCATAGAAAAATCCAATAGATAAAATATATACTATAGTTGTAACAAATACACTTAATGATGTTAAACCATTAAAGAAAGTATCAGTTAATGCAACTGGCATAATTGTATCTTTTGAAACTTGTCCATAACTAATAATAGTACCTGGAACAAAATAACTAATAATAACTGTAAATAATATTACAATTCCTAAAATTTTAAATAAATTATATTTTTTCATAATTATCTCCTCCTATTTTATGAACTCTAGTATTACTTTCTTAGTTATTCACCTTTATCCTCCTATTAGAAATTATAACACTATTAAAAAATAAAAAAAAGTAATTTTTAAAAATTACTTTCTTATATTATTACTTACATATATAGTTTTCTGTATTTCTTATAACTTTATAATTTGGTTTCTTATTAAATTTAACAACTAAATATGGATAAGTAAATGCATCTGTAACTGTACAAGTTTCACCTGGATGTCTTTCTTTAACAGTTATAGTTACATCTAATCCATCTACTTTTATATCTTGTAATTCTATATAATATCCACCTGTACTATATTTACCCATTTTAATAAATAGATAATAGTTGCCTTTATACTCTACTAGTTCTTCTCCAGATTTTTCTTTATTACATGTAACTTTATTACTAACCATTTCCATTTTTATTGTATATTTAATATCTTCAACTTCTTTATTATTATTAATAATAAAATAAATGCCTACTCCTATACCTGCTAATAATAAAACCATAACAAAACCTATAATAATCTTTTTCTTCATGAATTTCACCTACCATAAAAATTATAACATAAAAAAAGTAATTCAATGAATTACTTTTTATTTATTATTTGGTCTCATCATTGGGAATAATACTACATCTCTAACACTAGCAGCATTATATAGTAGCATCATTAATCTATCTATTCCAACACCAAGTCCACTTATTGGAGGCATACCTTGTTCCATAGCTAATAAATAATCTTCATCAAGGTCCATAGTTTCATCATCACCTTGAGCTTTAGCTTTTAATTGGTCTTCAAAGTTTGCTCTTTGAACTTCTGGATTAACTAACTCTGAATATGCATTACAAATTTCTGCACCTGCAATTATAACTTGGAATACATCAACGACTTTATCATCTTCATCATTTCTTCTAGCAAGTGGTTTTAATACAGCTGGATAATTCCACATAATAGTTGGTTCAAATATATTTGCTCTAACTAATCTCTTATAACAAAAATCTATTAATTGAGCTAATGAATTACATTCTTCTAAATCAGCTTTAGTAAATTTACCAGATTCAATAATCTTAGTTCTAAGTTCTTCTGGATCTTCTATATTAATAAAGTCAAATCCAAGTTCTTTAGTTAAAGCTTCAACATAGTTAACTCTATTCCATTCTTTACCTAAATCTATAGTTCTGTCTCCTACTGTAACTTCAGTAGTTCCTTTTAAGAACATAGCAGTACTTCTCATGAAGTCTTGGAAGAATTTAATATTATCTTCAAAATTCCAATAACAAGCATACCATTCAATTTGAGTAAATTCTTGTAAATGTTGAGGATCCATTCCTTCATTTCTAAAACATTTAGCAACTTCATATACTCTTTCAAATCCTGCAGCATTACATTCCTTTAAATAACACTCTGGTGCTATTCTTAAATTACAATCAATATCCAATGCATTATGATGTGTAAAAAATGGTTTAGCAGAAGCTCCAGAAACAGCAGTTTGAACTATTGGAGTTTCAACTTCTAAGAATCCATTTTCTGCCATGAATTTTCTAAGGAAATAATAGAACTTACTTCTACCTAAGAATAATTCTCTAGAATCTTCATTCATAATTAAATCTACATATCTTTCACGATACTTAGTTTCAGTATCTTGAAGTCCATGGAATTTTTCAGGAAGAGGTCTAAGTGCTTTACCTAAGAATGTGAAATCATGTACTTCTAATGATTTTTCACCAGTTTGAGTAGTAATTATTTCACCCTTAGCTCCTATAAAATCTCCTGAATCAAATATCTTTTTGAATTCTTCGTATTTTTCTTCTCCTAATACATCTTGTCTAATTTGTAATTGAATATTAGCTTCTATATTTTTTATTTTAACGAAAGATAATTTACCCATCTTTCTCATGAAACCTATTCTACCTGCTATAGAAACATCTTTAGTTCCATCAGCTAGTTCTCTAGCTTCTTTAATTGTATGAGTAGTTTCATATTTATCTGGATAAGGTCTTTCTACTAATTTTAATTTTTCTCTTCTAACAATCTCTTGTTCAGATAATTCTCTCATTTTTCCACCTCTTTAATAAGTAAATTATATCATACTTTCCTTATAATTTATTATTATTTTTTTAAGTTCTTCACTTGATTTACTTTGAAATATAGCATTTTTTACAGGTGCAGAACCTTTCATACCTTTTAAATACCATGCAGCATGTGTTCTCATTTGTAAAATAGCTTGACCTTCAGGTTTTATTTCAAGTAAATAATCTAAATGTTTAAGACATAAATCTAGTTTTTCAGTATCAGAAATGCTTTCTAATTTTTCTCCTGTTTTATAGTAATAATTTAGTTCTTTAAATATAAATGGATTACCTAAGGCTCCTCTACCTATCATAACAGCATCACATCCAGTTTCTTCTTGCATTCTAATTGCATCATCAACTGTCTTTATATCACCATTACCAATAACAGGAATATTTACTGCTTCTTTAACTTGTTTAATTATTGACCAATCAGCAAGTCCCTCATATCCTTGAGATCTAGTTCTTGGATGAACAGTTATTGCAGATGCTCCTGCTTCTTCTATTATCTTAGCAACTTCTACTGCATTAATAGAATTCTTATCCCATCCACTTCTAATCTTAACTGTAATAGGACAAGGAACAGCTTCAACAACAGCGCTTACTATTTCTTTAATCTTTTCAGGATTCTTAAGTAAAGCAGAACCAGCTTGAGCTCTAACAGCTACCTTTGGAACAGGACAACCCATATTTATATCTATAATATCTGGTTTCATTATTTCATATACTTTTTTAGCAGCTATAACAAAACTTTCTTTATCAGATCCAAATATTTGTTGTGCAATAGGTCTTTCTTCTTCACTCATTTTAAGCATAGAGAAAGTTTTCTTATCTTCATACATAATAGCTTTATCAGAAACCATTTCTGCAAATACTATACCTGCACCTAGTTCCCTACACATTCGTCTAAACGCACTATCACATATACCTGCCATTGGAGCTAAACAAATATTATTTTCAATTGTTACATTTCCAATCTTAAACATTTCTTTCACCGGTAATATAATACTATTTTTCTATGCAAATTACAACTAATCTTTTTTGAGTATCATCTGTACATGTAATTAGTGTTAATCTATTCTCATCATTAAATATAGAACTATCAGATACATCCACTATTCTTTTTTCATTAACTATATATCTAAAATCATGTCTAAAGTCACTAATAATTATTTCATCTCCTACCCTTATTGAATATAGTTTATGAAAAACATATCTATTATTATGACCAGATAATATTATATTTTTACCCTCTCCTATACTAGAAGATAACTTGTGCATAGACACATAATTTTCATCTATTGCTCTATCACCTTTTTTAATTAGATTCTTATAATTGTATTTAGGTATATAAATATAACCTTCATATATAGATGTTATATTACTATCTTTAGAAAGTATAACTTCATCTACTTTCATATCTAATTTATATTTATTATAAGTTGGAATAAATAGTATAAATAATGATAAAACTAATAAAACTTTAATTATTCTTTTTAACATATATTAGTCCTATTACATCAAGTATAAGTATTATATATGGCCATACTTCTTTTGAAGTACTAGTCTTTGGCATAATAGTTTTATCATTATTTATAGTAAGAGATCCTATACAAAAAGTATCATTAACTTCAAACTTAACGAGTTCTGAATTCAACTTATATCCGTTTTCCACAGATGTTTCCTTAATATAATATGTTCCATAATTAAGATTTAATTTAGCAGTTCCATCTATAGTATTACCTTTATATATTACATTCATATTATTATCATATACTTCATATGTAGTATTAATTTTATTATCTAATTCATCTGCACTAATAAATGTTACTTCACATAGTATTTTTTTATTAACTAAATCTATCTTTTTATATACTATACTTTCCTTATTATTAATATAATCTAATGAAACATTATAAACTTTATTATCTAATTCATATCCGTATAATGTAGATACCTCCTTTAGAGTATATCTTCCTAAAGGTAATTCTTTTGAGTAATCATATTCATTCTTAGAGGTAATTATTTCATCAACTACATTATTATTTTCATCATATATTTCAAATTTAATACCCTCTAAATAATCACCATCTTCATTTGTTTTTCTAATCTCTACTCTACCTTTAGTTTTCTCATTATAGAAGTCTATTTCCTTGTTACCGGAATCAGATTCAATAGTAAACTTTAACTCGTTATTGTTTATGAAATATCCTGTACTAGCATTTATTTCTTTAATAGAATAATCTCCAGCAGGTAAAGTTAAATTAATTATTCCATCAATAAACTCATATTCTTTATCATTAATTAATACTTTATTACCTGAGTCCAATATTAACTCATTAGTATCTTTATCTCTTTTATTAATCTTTACTCTAACTCTTTCTACTTTAATAATAAACTTTCCACTTGGTATATCAGGCATTTTAAATGTTGCTAGATCCTGAGTCGGACTATCTTCTCTATCATAAACTATAGTTTTATCATAACTATTTTTTATTGGAGTTAAGTATACTTCATAAGTTCCTAGTTTATCTGGATAAAACTCTAAAGTATTATCTACTCTTTTAAAACTCATTTCAGATGAAACATCATATAAATCTAGAACTCCATTATAGTCTGTTAAAACGTATTCTTTTCCTGTGTAAAAAGTATTAGTAGTATTATCCATTGAAGGCATTCTTCCAGATAAGGAAACCATTTTAAGTATTTCATTCTTTTCATAAGATATATCTATTTCTGGAGTAGATGTATCACTTCCTATATGCCATTTAATATCTTCATCTTTTGATAATCTCCATATTAATTCCTGAGTAGCCATATAATATCTAATAGTATTATGATTCTTAAAACCATAACCATAATAAGCATATAATTCCATCTTTCTTTTAGCTTCCTCTGAATATCCTGAAATATTCCAATTATCATATGAATTATATCTATCAAAATTAATACTAGTTTCAGGTTGAATACAATATGCTAATTTACCATTAGCATAATTAAACTTTAATTGTCCATAGGAAAACACTTTACCATTTCTATAATGAAATGACCATATGTTATCTACATAGTTTTTATTAATACTAGTATCTAATGAAGCTGCTTTAACTCCTTTAAAAAACATAAATATTAAAAGTATAATTATTATCTTTATTAGTCTTTTCATTTTCCACCTCACATATTATATTGACTAATAAATTAATAATTCCACTAAAAAAAGAAATATTTCTATTTCCTTTATTGTTTATTCCTTGCAGCTTCTATTCTTTCAAAGACTTTTTTCATAGTTTTTGATACTTTTACATGATTATCTCTATTCATATTAGAAACATATCCAATACTTCCAAGTATTTTATATAATTCCATATTTCCATCAGTACCTCTTTGACCATAAATAGTAAAAATATTATCTAATAAATTATGATCAAATGATGCTTTACATAATTTAAACATTGGATCTTCTTTTCTGTATATAGTTCTTGAAAATTCATTAATAAATCTATAGAAAATACTATACTCACTATAACCATCAAAAAATGTTGCATTCTCTGGTCTAGCATATTCAGTTACATTAGGAATATTTTCTCTCTTATAATATTTTCTATAAATCATAGCTCTAGCAGTATATTCACTAATAACCTGACCCATTAAATTTAATCCTTTTATAGGACTATCTACACTTTCATCAAGTACAAAACACCATTCATAATCCTTTGTAAATCTTTCTATTTTTGTATCTTTGTATACTTTTAATTCTCTTTCTATTTCATTAGCAACTTTTGCAAGTTCACGAAATATAACTAGATCTAAATTAAAATTAACAAGCATATTTGAACAGCACCAATCAGTATTAACAGTTATTGTTGGAGTTCCTTTATCATATGTAGTTGCAGCATCTCCACCAAAATGATTATCTATTATAAAATCTACATCTGTTAATCTTGCCTCAATTTGTGGAACAACATTTTTATCAAATAAACCTAATTCACTACCAAGTGTTATAAACTCTTTTTTCTTTTCTTTAAATTGTGCTTCAGTTATATCTACTGCCATATTATTCATCTCACTTTGTTAAGTATTTATTAATATATATTATACACATATATATGTCAATTATTATTCTTCAATAAATCCATCTTCAGGAATAGAAAGAGGATCTTTAGTCTTCTTTACATATCTATCTTCTTCTGAGAATATACATCCGCAATACTTTTGCATATATATTCCATACTCTTTAGCTTTTCTTTTACCAATATAGAAACCTCTTCTAAAATCTCTATATAAAAATTCTATACCATATTCTTTAGAAAGTTTTTCGCAGTACATCTTAATAAAATCATGTTTTTGATAGATACTATATAATAAGGTTGTACTAACAGCATCATATCCATTCTCTTTTGCATATTCAAATACTCTTCTTAAACGTACTGGATAGCAATAATTAACACATCTTGCCGAAATATTATCGCTTACTTGTTTACAAAACTCGTCAAGGCCATAGTTATCTTCTACTATTAAATTAAAATTCATAATATTAGATAACTCTTTTAAAGCATTTAATCTTGCTTCATATTCTTTATATGGATGTATATTTGGGTTAAACCAATATATATCTGGTTCTATACCTTCTTCTCTTAATGAATCAATACAATATATAGAACAAGGTCCGCAACATGCATGCATTAATAATTTCATAAAATCACCTTGCAAATATTATAACATATTTACATCTTAATAATTCTTAATAATTTCTTTATTTCAAATTAATATTTGTTTTATATAATGAAATTGTAGTAAGGAGGATGATAGATTATTTTAAGATAGAAAAACAAAAAAATTATAACTGAAAATTAATTAGAGTTTTCCCTACTCTAATATACTAATAAATTAATAAATACTAAACCCCTATTAAACTTTTAGAAAAACCAAGAAATTGGTTTTTTCTTTATATGTGATATAATTATTAAGGAGTGTAATTATGGAAAAGATATTAATAGTTGATGACAATATAGATATTGCTGAACTAGAAAGTTATATATTAAAAGAAGAAGGATTTGAGACAGTTATTACTCATTCTGGTGAAGAAGCATTAGAAGAAATAAATAAAAATAAATATGATCTTATACTTATGGATATAATGATGGATGGAATATCTGGAATAGAATTATGTGCTAAGGTTAGAGATAAAGTTAACTGCTCTATTATATTTGTAACTGCTAAAGCTAATTTAGTAGATAAAATGGTTGGTTTTGAAATAGGAGCAGATGATTATATAACTAAACCTTTTGAAAGTGCAGAATTAGTTTCAAGAGTAAAAGCTCATTTAAGAAAAGATAAAAGAAATCAAAATATCTCTAAAGGAAATATTATTACAATCGGAGATATTAAAATTAATAAAGAAAATTATGAAGTATATAAGAATGATAAAAGAATTAAATTGTCTACTAAAGAATTTGAAATACTTGTTTATCTTATGGAAAATGCTGGTATAGTTTTATCTAAAGAACAAATATATGAAAATGTATGGAAAAGTTCTTTTGGTGATATTGGATCAGTAGCAGTTCATATTAAGAATCTTAGAGATAAAATCGATAAGGAGGAAAAGTATATTATAACTGTTTGGGGATTCGGTTATAAGTTTACTAAAGATGTAAATGAGTAATATTAATACTAAAAAAAGTTTTTTAATTTTCTTTATTATAGTTTTAATTACAAACTTTTTATTTCTTGGAATATGGTTTAAGTTTGGTGTACAGTCCTCTATTAAAGAAGGATATAGTTCTTTAGAAAAAGAAATAAAAGAAGATATTTTATCTAATATAGAAAAGTCTATAATTGGTGATAAAGTAGATGTTATGGATCTATTTGGAAATATAGCAAAGAAGTATAACCTATTATTAATAGTTAAAGATACAAATAATAATATAATATTTAATAATACTAAGGATACTAGTGATGTTGAATATTTAATGCCATTTATAGTAACTATTAATGATGAGCAATATTTACTTAGTGTTGGTAAAATAAATGAATTTAATGTTGTATCTATAACTAAGAAGTTTATGATATTTGAAATAATATTTACATTAGTAATATTAATGCTTGCATTAATTGTATCTAACGAAATATTACTTAAACCTATTGAAGACACTATTAATGATATAAAGAATTATAAGTTTGGTATTAAACCAAAGAAAAGAAAAGTTCTAACAGAAATTGGATATATTCAAAATGAGTTCGTAGATTTAACAGAGAACCTAGAAAAAGAACATGAAGAACAAAATAGAATTATATCTGCTATATCACATGATATTAAAACTCCTTTAACATCAATACTTGGATATAGTGAAATATTATCTAATAAGAAGTTAACAGTTAATGAAAGAAAACAATTAGAAGAAAAAATATTTATTAAGGCCCAAGATATGAAAGCAATAGTATCCGACTTTGATGATTATTTATTATCTAATAAAGATAGAACATATAACTTTACTGAAATAAATATTAGAGATTATTTAAATAGATTAAAATTAGAATATAAAGATGATTTAAAAGATAAAAAAATAAGATTTGAAATATTTGATAGATCTAGAGTAAGAACTATGAAAATAGATATTGGTAAAATGAACAGAGTTTTTGCTAACCTAGTTTCTAATAGTATTAGACATATGGATAAGAATGGTAAAATAACTATTACTTGTAAAAGTGATAAAGAATATATTTACTTTGAATTTAAAGATAATGGTTCTGGTGTATCAGATGAAAACATAAGTAAAATATTTGATCCATTATTTACTACTAATAAAGCAAGAAAGATAAATGGTCTTGGTTTATCTATATGTAAAGAGATAGTTGAAATGCACGGTGGAAAAATATATGCAGTGTCAAAAGATATAGAAAAGAAACCTGGGGAAAAAGACGGATTAACCATTAATTTTTCAATAAAACAAAATATAAATTAACTATTGACATTAAAAGTAAAAACAAGTATACTTAAGTAGTAACTTGTTTTGATGCAGGTGTAGTTTAATGGTAGAACTTCAGCCCTCCAAGCTGACTACGGGAGTTCGATTCTCCTCACCTGCTCCATTAAAAAATTAAACTAGTCTATCGACTAGTTTTTTTGTTGTTAAAAAGAGAAGACATATTAGTCTTCTTTTTGTATTTTTAGTTCTTCTATTTGAAGTCTTAATTCATCATTTTCATCTTGTAATCTATTAATTTCATTTTCATATTCATTTATAATATTATTACGTTCTTCAATTTCTTTTTCTCTTTTTATTTCATTATTCTTAAGTAATTCTATATTAGCTTTATTAGCATATATTTTCATATATTCAATATTACTAGACATATCTGTTATTTTTTTATCACCTAATTTTTTAACGAATGCTCTAGCCATTTGCATTGGATTTTTACATTCAACATCTTGAGTAATAGCATTATCATCGTCGTTATATTCATAAATATCACAATATTTATTAATAGTATATTCTACTTTAACAGTATCAATATTAGATTCAATATATTCTACATCATAATAATGTGATTCAATAACAGTATCAGCTGTTATATTATGTTCAAAAGTTTGAGTTTTTAATAAACTTTCATCCATTCCAGACACATCAAAACTTAATGAACCAAGGAATGTTAATCCAGCACCAATACCAAATACAACTACAGATAAGATAAATCCATAAATCATCATCTTCTTATTACTCTTTCTATTAAAGATAAAGTTAATAAGAGCAAGTAAAATTATTAATCCAATTAGAGATAGGGATGTAATTGCAAGTAATAATCCTACAAAGAATAAACCTGTCTTTACAGTTAAGAATGATAATACTAAACCTACTAATAGACATACTATTCCACAAATAACAAATAAAGCAAACCAAGATAAGAAGAATTTAATCATTATAATAAATACTTTATATAATCCTCTTAAAAATCTATAATCACTATGTTTTGGATCTCTAATAATAATTTTATTATCTTTATTATCAAGTTTAATTTTATTATCATCAGTAGAACAGTTATCATCTTTATCATTTTCACTGTCTTTTACTTCTTCATAATAATTTAAATATCTTGCTTTAAATACATGACCCATTATTACAAGAGAAGATATTAAACATGCAATTATTAGAATACCTTCTATTAACTGATTAATAAACATTTCTGCCTTAAATGGTAGAAATGAAGTTAGATTAGATATAAGCATAACTAAAGCTCCAATTACAGCAGCAGATATTGCAAATAGAATTAATGCTATTAATAATTGTTCAAATATACATTTAACTTTACTTTTAAAAGTCATTCTACTAAACATATTAATAGTATTAGTAATATTCTTTAAGAAACTATAAATAGAATTATTAAGTTTCTTTTTACTTTCTTCCTCTCCTTTTACTTCTTTAATATCATTATGTAATAAATCATCAATGTTAACATTAAACTTATTACATAGTGCTATTATCTTATCCATTTCTGGATAAGCTTGTCCTGATTCCCATTTAGAAATAGCTTGTCTAGATACTCCTAATTGATCAGCAAGTTCTTCTTGTGATAGATTTTGTTCTTTTCTTATCTTCTTTAAATTTTCTGAAAATTGATTATTCATATTTTTCTCCTTTTCACTTACAATTTTATCTAATTCTACCGGTAGCGAACTACCAACTTTAGGTTGTTTTTTGTAAAATATTGGTTGCATTTTACTTATTTTACCATATTTTTAATGCTACTTTGTTATTTTTGCATAAAAAAAGAATAGTTACCTATTCTTTTCTATATACTTAATTGCTTCTGTTGCAGCTATAGCCCCATCAGAGGCTGCAGTAACTAATTGTCTTAAATCTTTCTTACAACAATCACCTGCTGCAAATATACCATCTAAGTTTGTATGAGTATTATCGGCAATAATGTATCCTTTATCATCTACTTCTATGATTGAATCAAATTCCTCATTAGATGAATCAAATCCAATTGAGATAAATAAACCATCTATTTTAATATTCTTAGTATCGCTAGAATTAGTTATATCTATACTCTCTATAGTATCACTAGAATTAATCTTATCAACACTATAATTAGTTATTACTTCTATATTATCTTTTTCTACTTTATCTTCTAGATCTTTTCTAGAAATTAAATATACTTTAGAAGCTAAATTAGATAAATACTCTGCATCTTCAATAGCAGACTTTCCGCCACCTACTACAGCGACTACTTTATCTTTATAGAAATTACCATCACAAGATGCACAGTAAGATATACCCTTACCTACTAATTCTTTTTCACCAGGTATATTTAGACTTCTTCTTTCTAATCCTGTAGCAATAATAATTGCTCTACATTCATATTCATGTTTATCAGTTATTACTTTTTTATTAATACCATTTTGAATGCTAACAGCATCTTCAAATACTAGTTCTGCTCCTAGTGATGTTGCCTGTACATATAAATTAGTAGCTAGATCTACTCCAGAAATATCTAAGAATCCAGGATAATTTTTTACATGTGGAGCGCTAATTATTCTTCCACCATAATTTTGTTTTTCTAATATTAAAACTTTTTTATTTGCTCTTGATGCATATATAGCAGATGTTAATCCTGCAATACCAGCACCTATAATTATAATATCGTACATAATTAATCCTCAAATAAACTTTCTATTTCATTTATAGGAACTAATCCTACGCTTCTTTTTACTTCTTTACCATTTTCAAAAAGAATTAAACAAGGAATAGAATTAATACCATATTCAATAGCTAAATCTCTATCATCATCTACATCAATAGCTACTATTTTTTTACCATCTTTAGCAACTTGATCTAATACAGGTTTAAGCATTTTACATGGACCACACCAAGTAGCATTAAAGTCTACTAATACTTTTCCTTCACCATTTAATACTTCTTTTTCAAATATTTCTTTGTTACCTTCTATTACCATAATACTCACCTCTACCTTTATTTTAACATACTTATTATTTTTACTACTACAAATAATATAATATTTACAATTACTACAGTAGCTCCTGTTGGAGTACTAAATATAAATGATACTATTAATCCTAGTATAAATGTTAATACTGAAATAATAACACTAGATATTACTACACTCTTAAATTTCTTAAATATTTGCATTGATATAAGAGCAGGAAATATTATTAAACTAGATATTAATAATGATCCCATTAATCTCATACCTACGACTACTACTAATGAACATAGTATTGCAAATACTGCATTATATACATTAGTTTTAATACCTATTGATTTAGAGAATGTCTCATCAAATGTAATAGCAAATATCTTGTTATAAAATACTAGATATAAGAATAATACTATTACTGTAAGAATAATACTGACTATTACATCTACTATGTCTACTCCAAGAATAGATCCAAATAAATAGTTATTAATATCTATATTTACTCCCTTAGTAATAGATATTAAGAAAGTACCTATAGCAAGTGATGATGCACTAACAAGTGCTATCATAGAGTCTCCATGTATTTTATTACTACTATTAAGTCTAAGTATTAAGAATGATACTACTATTACAATAGGAATAGAAAAATATAATGGAGCAACATGTAATATAGTAGCTAATGCAAATGTCATAAATGCCACATGTGATAGTCCATCACCTATCATAGAGTTCTTTCTAAGAACAGTAGATACTCCAATTAAAGATGCACATAAAGAAATAAGTACACCTACAATTAAAGCTTTAATCATAAATGAATATGAAAACATTTCTATTATATTACTCATGGTGAACCCTCCTTACAAAGTCTTCTGTAGACTCTGAAATAACTGTTCCATCAGTAACAGATATTATTTTATTACCTATTAAATTACCATGATCCAAATCATGAGTAATCATAATAATAGTTATATTATGCATTTTATTTAATTCTTGAATTATTTCATATAAATCTTTTTTAGATTCTCTATCTAAGTTATTAGATGGTTCATCTAATATAAGTAATTTTTCAGTTGAACAAAGTGATCTTGCTAATAATACTTTTTGTCTTTGTCCACCAGATAACTCTCCAAAAGATTTATCTTTTAAATTACTAATACCTAGTAGCTTTAAATTATCTAATGCTAACTTTTTTTCTTTCTTGGTATAGAATAAAGTTTTATTAAGAGTTCCTGATAAAACTATTTCAAATACTGATGCTGGAAAGTTAGAATCAACTTTTGTTTCTTGAGGCATATAACCAATGAATTCTTGTTTTAATCCATTAAAGTTAATAGAACCTGAAACAGGTTTAACTAATCCTAATAATGCTTTAATAAGTGTTGTTTTACCTGCTCCATTAGAACCTACTACAACAGCAAATTCACCGTCTTCAATATTAAAGTTTACTTTATCTAAAACTATATGCCCTTCATAACCAATTTTTAAATCTTTAACTTCTATTAAACTCATTATTTTACCCCTTTACTGCAAGTTTTACATTCACCATTAATGATGATATGTTCCTTACTAGTTACAAAGCCATGATCCTCTAAAATGTGTTTAGATAGCTTATCAGCATAATCACAATCAACATGATAAAGCATTCCACATTTATTACATTTTAAATAAAAGTGATTACCACATTCACATTTACCAGTATAATGATATGTTGCTTCATTATCATTACCTATTTTAGTAATACAACCATCTTTCTCTAGTTTATTAACTAGTCTATAAATAGTAGTTAATCCTACATCTGGTAACATATTATGAACTTCTTTAATAGTAAAGTCTTTTTCTAGTTTAGAAATCTTTTCTAATATAATATCTTTTTGTTTAGTATTATATGTCATAATCTCACCCCAATTTGAAAATCATTTTCAATTATATTATAACACTATAATATTTAAAAGCAATAAAAAAAGAATCTAACGATTCTTTTTAATTAGCTTTTTTAGGTACAAAAACTTTTGCTCTTTTTTCTTTTGTATCTTCATCTATTACTTTAGCAAGTGATAAACGCATTTTATTAAATATTTTATAATCACTTCCACTTTGTAAAAGTGTTACAGGAATATGTACTGATGAACCACATTCTTGAATAAAACCATCTTTAGGTAATTGTGTTCTAAAACTTAAATTAATTTTATCATCAAATTTAGTAACAACTAAATAATTACTAACTTCTGTATTACCAACTTGATCTTTTTCATGTGCTTGAGAATAAATATATACTTGTTTATCAATATGACTACCATATCTTTCTCTATCTGCACTTAAATCTTCATACAATTGATTAAATACGCCAAATAACTTTTCATCATTACTTGGAACATCTAATTCCATTTTAAATTCTTTGTTGTAATCAATATTACTTTCATCACTATTGTCCATACTTAGATGTAAATTGTGATCACAACCTAGGACTACAGTTAATCTTAGATTACCTTCCTCAACAATACATTTAACATCGTCTTCTACTCCATGATGTGATTTTTCATTAATTAATTTCATAAAAAACCTCCCTGATTTTTATAATTATATCATAAGTCTATGCTTCTAGACTATTAAATTTTTTAGTACCCCATTTATTTAATACTAAATATAGAATTGAATCTATTATTATAAATTTTAATGACATAGCAAGTAATACTATTTTTGTATTAATATCAAATATCATACATACTACTATTAAAGCTATATCAAAGAACATAATACCCATACCTATCATAACTGATACAAGTGAACTAGTACTTTGTTTAACTACTTCAGCACTACTTTCTGCATCTAATTTAGGATATTTTAAATTAATTAATATGCCTATAAAATGAGATATTAATGGCATTACTATAGCAAGTACTAGTAATAAAATAAGCTCAATAATACTAAATCTAAATCTTATGAATAATGCTACTAAACCAATTATAAATACTGGTGTAGTTATAACCATACAAGCATATATCTTAGACATAAGTATTGTTTTTATTTTAACTGGAAGAGATTTTAATATATTAATATTTCTTCCCTCTAAACTAATAACAGAATTAGTTATAGATGTCATTAAAGCAGTAAATGTCATCATCATTAATATTACTAAAGAAATATTATTCATTAAGATATTACTATCTAATGCTTCTCCAGTATTAGTATGAATAAACATTTTTGAAAACATATCTATTTTAAATATCATTAGGACTACTATTAAGATAAATAATACTAATCCAAAACCAGAATTAATTATAAATACTGGTGTATTAAAGAATGTATTTAATTCTTTTCTAATTAATGAAGATCTAACTGATCTTTCTTTAATAACAGTATTCTTATTCTTACTTCTTTTTATAGTAGAACTCTTTACTCTAGAATTAATCTTAAAGTAAACTTTACTAATTAAGAATATTGTTACTAGTAATACTAATACATTTATGCCTATAAATGTTAATAAATCTAATGCATTAAAATTACTTACAAGTTTTCCAAATATACCTGCAGGATAATAATACTTAACTATTAAATCATTTAATTTAGATGCATTAGTAATTAAGTATTCTAAGAACTTAGTTCCATTCATAGATAAATAGAAGACACCTACTAATATAATAAATGAAAATACTATTTGAACTAGATTTTTATGTTTAAATCTGCTAGATATTGATGATGTTATTACACCAATAATACATGATATTGCTATTGGTACTACTGGTAATAATAAAAGCATTACAATACTAATGATTAAGTATAAAATAATTGAACCTTTATTAAATGGTATATAAGCAATTATTATTGGTAATAAGAATAATGAATTATATAATAATTCAAATACATAGAATTTAAATATTCTAACGAATATAACTGTACTCTTTTTAATAGGTAAAGATAAAAGTAAGTCATCATCTTTACAATTAAATAATAGAGAACTAGTTTTATACATTCCTTCTATTAAAGTTAAAAGTGTTATTGCAGCAGCAAATACTGATAATAATACATAAGCATTATTTGTTTTATCTAACTCAGAAAATAACCCGAATGCCATAAATCCAAAATAACCCATTAAATAAACTGCTAAAATAATTGGAAGAACTATACTAGATTTTCCTTTTTTCTTTTTAGAGTTTATTCTAAATATATTCATATCAGATGACATACAAGCTTTTAAAAGTGAAATTAGTTTTTTCATTATTTTTCCTCTAATTCCATAAATACTTTTTCAAGAGATTTATCTCCTTTAATCTCTTTCATACTACCACTCTTAACTAATTTACCTGCCTTTATAATAGCTACTCTAGAACATAGTTTTTCTGCTACATCTAATATATGTGTAGAATAGAAAACTATTTTACCTTCTTTAACCATTTCATTTAATATTTCTTTTATATCAAATACTGCTTTTGGATCTAATCCTACAAATGGTTCATCCATTATAAGTATCTTTGGATCATGAGCTAAAGCAGATATTAAAACTGCCTTTTGTTTCATACCATGTGAATAACTATCTATTGGATCATTTAACTTATCTTCCATTTCAAATATCTTAGAATACTTTTTAATATTAGCTTCTCTAACTTCTAATGGAGTTTCATACATATCACATATAAAGTTAATATAATCTATTGCCTTCATATGTTCATAAGTTTCAGGATTATCTGGAACATAAGCCATTAATCTTTTACATTCCACAGGATTCTTTTTAATAGACATACCATCTATTAAGATGTCTCCTTCATCAAAATCATGTATGCCTACAATTGATTTAATTAAAGTAGTTTTACCTGCACCATTATGACCAATGAATGCAAATATATCTCCATCATTAACAGTAAATGAAACATTATCTACTGCTACCTTTTTACCATATTTTTTAGTAACATTTTTAATTTCTATCATAATAACCTCCAAGAAAAAAGACTACTCCCTAGTCTTTTTTATTTTTTTAATATTTACTATAAATAATAATATATTAGCTAATGCTGTACAACCTAATGCAAAGGCTAAAGATAATTTCCAAATATCAAAGAAACTTAATACAAGGAAAGTAACTCCTGCAACAAAACATATAGATGCAATAATTATTAGGATTAAATCTTTCTTCATAATATATTCTCCTTAAAATACATTATAACAAAAAAGACTAGATTTTTCTAGTCTCTTGGCTTAAAAACTGTATTGCCTATTACTATTAATGCAAGTCCTAATAATACTAGAAATATAGATATTACTACAAAGAATAAATTCATTCCTAGTAAAGCTATAATTAAGAATATAAACAGAGCTATTACTATGTAATGAATACCTACTAAAGTAAATATAATTCTAAATGTTTTTCTAACACCTACTTTTGATAAAGAACCCTCTCTAGAATTATTATATACATATATTTGTTTATCTATAAAAGAACTAGTTTTAGGTTTAATCATATCATTAAACTTTTTATCTTCAGCATAATTTATTACTTCTTCAAATCTAGTATTTCCGATTAATTCTCTTTTATATACTTTACTCCATACTGTTGGGTTCCACATAGGAGGTCTATCAGTTACTACTACATCATGTTTATTACTAACCCAGCTTAAATAAATAATATCTTTATCTTCATCTATTTTCTTTTTTATTTCAGATATATAATCTGCAGTAACTATATCGTCAGCATCTATAAATGCAATATATTTTCCCTTAGCATTCTCAATACCAACGTTTCTTGGTTTACCTGCTCCACCACTATTAGTTTCTAAATGTATTACTCTTGCTTTTAAATTATCTAATTCTTTTTCATTACATCCATCATCTACTATGATTACTTCTACTTCATCATCTAATTGTGGTTCTAATACTGTAAATAATCTTTTAATATGATCTAATACATTATAATATGGAATAATAATTGTTAATTTCATATATTGTCACCTATCATGATTATATCACAAAAAAAGACTAGTAAACTAGTCTAATTCTTCTAATAATTCGGGATACCTTTTTAATTCTATGTCATTCATATTTATTCTAAGTTCTTTTAATAAATCAAATAACATATCTGACTCTTTATCTAAATCATAATCATATTTCTTTATTTCTATTTCTATAAAATAACCTAAGTTCTCTACATCATCAAATGAGAACTCATATTTATCTTTATACATATATATAGTTCTATGTTTATTAACATGAACTGATTCTTTTAAATCTATACAATTAAATATTATTTTTAAGTTATCTATATTATCTATAGACACTTCATATTCTTCTAATAAACCTTTACTATTTAATTTCTTATAATTAAGAATATAATTACTATTTTCTCTTCTAATTCTAAGCCATTCTTTATTCATATCTCTATGACTTACTTTATAATAAACAGCCTCTTGATATTCTTCGTTAACAAATTTAGATTTATCTTTAATTATATTTAATATTCTATTTTGTTCATGTTCATTAGATCTAATTTTTAATTCTAGTTCTATATTACTATTATTACCTTCATTAATAAATGAAAGAAAATTTATATTTAATATTTTACATATATCTGAAAGCATATAGATATCTGGCTCTGTTCTATTACTTTCCCAACTAGATACTGTTTTATCCGATACAAATAATTTATCTGCTAATTCTTGTTGTGTTATTTTATTTTTAATTCTAAGTTCTTTAATTCTTCCACCAATATTAATCATAATGACCTCTTAATAACTATATTTTAACATATACTATGGTTTTAATTCTAGTGTTATCTCTTCTGATAATTTTTCATTCATTTTTTTAATAAACTTTGATCTTTTTTCTTCATCTGATGCATCCTGATTCTCTTCACTAATAGATTTGTATACTTCCATAGCTATATCTAAATCACAAGTAATTCCTGTATCTCTACCTATTACTCTTCTTTCATATTTCTTTAAATAATCTAATCTTATTAAATCATCTTCTGATAACATTGGATTTAATCTTTCTCTCCATAAATTATCTCTAAGTCCACATTTAATACATCCACATTCACCATCTATACCATTCTTTAATCTAACAGTATCATGTTTACAATTTATTAATATGTTTTCTATTTTTCTTCTATGCTTTCTTTTTGAATTATCCATTCTTTCCTTATTATCAAATGATAATCTTAAATATGCTCCTAAAGGAGTTGTATTACTTAACTCTGACATATATCCTCCTATATACTATTATTTGCAGTTTTAAAAGTAAATTTGTTTTCTACTATTATATCTTCTGAATTATAATCATATCTATTTGAGAAGCCTTCAAATACTTCTAAAACTTCATCTTCTTCTCTTTCATATGGATTAATATCTTTAGTAGATTCTTCAATCTTTATCTCTAACTCTCTAACAATATTAAGTCTATTAAAGAAGTCAGTTCTAACTCTTTTAGTTAGTTCTTTATATTTGCATTCTTTAGTAATACTCTTTAATAATTCATCATTTAGAGCTACTCTTTCTTTAATAGCTTCATTGAATGAATTATATGCATTCTTTACACATACAAAATGATCTTTGTCGATATCTGTTCTTTTCCAAGTTGAATTGTCTGCAGTTATGTATGGACAAGAAATAATATATTCTGTTTTAGAGCCTTCATTCTTATAATATTCCCTTCTACTTCCAACTACATAACACTTAGTTATCATATAGCCATAAACCTTAGAAG
>JAFXXX010000009.1 GCA_017542065.1 Bacilli bacterium
AGTTGAATATAAATAACTCATTTGTACTTTAGTAATATTAGCTTTTTCAAGTTTAATATTAGTATTCATAGTTTTTTCTAATGTTGTACCTGCTCTTAAGTTTTTAAGTTTCATTTTCATGAAAGCAGATCCTTTACCAGGTTTAACATGTAAGAAATCTACTATTTGATAAATTTGTCCATCAATAATAACAGTCATACCATTTTTGATGTCATTAATATCTATCATCATAATTATACCTCCATACTTTCAATTGCTTCTTTTATTATACTAATTGAAAGATTTAATTTATTTTCTTCTGTAGGAGTTAATTCTAAATTAATTACCCCCTTAACACCATCTATACCTATAACAGATGGCATTCCTATATAAACACCTTTATAATATGTTGAAATATTATATACTTTATTTTCATTATTAAGTATTGCTTTTGTTATATTTAGTAAACTAAGTGATATACCTTCATTAGTATATCCTTTTTTATTTATAATATCGTATGCACTATTTTTTAATTTCTCATCTAATATACCAAGTTCAGTTTTATTAAAGACTTTATCTATTTCAATCATACCTACTTTAGCTTTAGACCAAAGAACTACAGAATGATCTCCATGTTCTCCAATAACATTAACATCTATATCATTAATATTAATATTTGTTTTATCTTTAATAAGATTCTTTAATCTTGCAGTATCAAGTAAAGTACCTGATCCTATAACCTTATTAGGAGAGAAATTAGACACTTTATAAACTAAATAGCTCATTACATCTACTGGATTAGTAGCTATTAAAAATATGCCTCTAAAACCATTTAAAATGGCACTTTCAGTAATATTCTTAACTATATTGGCATTATCATTAAGAAGATCTAATCTAGTTTCACCTTCTTTTTGATTTCTACCAGCACATATAACTAATATATCAGCATCTTTTACATCTCTATAAGATCCTTGAATAATATTAATACTAGAATTAATAACTGCTAAAGAATCTTTAACATCAAGATACTCACCATTTAGTTTATCTTTATCTATATCTATTAATACAATTTCATTTACTAAATTATCTTCGGTAATAAGTGCATTTAAATATGCAACACCTACATTACCAAGACCAACAATTGCAACCCTTTTCATATTCTATTCCTCTAAAAATTATTATTTCTTTTCAACATGTACTGTATGTTTTTGACATGTAGGACAATACTTATTTAAATTTAATTTATCAGTTGTATTATGAGTATTTTTTTCAACAAAATAATTTTCTTTAGATACTTTTCTTGTTTTCTTACATTCAGAACATTCTAATGCAACATATCTTCTTGCATCTTTTGATTTACTTGCCATATGTAATACCTCCTCTTTTTATAACTTATTAAATTATATCATATTATTATTATTTTTCAAGCATTTTTGACTATTTTATAACATATTATTTCTTTTTAATTCTTCTTCATAAATAGCATAATTTTCTAATGTTAAAGTAGAAAATACAATCTTATCAAATACATCATATTCTTTAATAAAATCTTTTACTACTCCTATTGCTATTTCACAAGCAAGTTTACTTGGAAATGAGTGTCTACCTGTTGAAATACAAGGAAAAGCTATTTGTTTAATATTATTATTCTTAGCTATTTCTAATGCATTTTGATAACAGTCTTTTAGTTCCTCTATTTTTTCTTCAGTAACTTCACTTTCAATTTCAGGCCCTACTGTATGAATAATATATTCACATGGTAAATTATAAGCATCTGTTAATACTACTTTACCAATACCAAGTAGATCCCCTCTCATTATTTCAGCACATTTAAGTCTTAGTCTTACACCAGCATATGTATGAACTTTATTTTCTATACAATTATGATTTGGAGTAAAACAACCTAGCATATGTTCATCACATGGATTAACAATAGCTTCTACTTTTAATGCTGTAATATCATTATTTATTAATACTATTTTACCTTCAGTTTCATTAATATCTATTATTTTTCTATCTTCATTTTCTTCTTTAATAAGAAGATCTTCTTCTCTTAAAACTTCCTCTGGAACTGGTTTAGCAGGTCTTTGATTTAAAAGACCAGTTAGAAGAGTTCTTTTATTAACAAAACTATCAGGAATTTCAATATTATCTTTATCTGCTTCATCTAAAAAATATTTCAGCAAATCATTAACTAATTGGTCCTTCATTTAATCACCGCCCCTTATTATATCACATTTATGTTTTCTAGTACTAAATTTGTTCCTATTTTCTTATATTTATTATAATCTTCCCTAGTTTTAATAGTCCATATTAATATAGGTTTTTTATATTTCTTTACATATTTATTATTAACTTCAAGTTTATTAATAGATATAAAATCAGGTTTAAATGTTTTAAGAAACATACTATTTTGTAATCTATCAAATGTTTTTTTACTTTTAGTAATTAATAAACCTAAAGGAATATCTTTATTCTTAGATCTAATATATCTAAGAGTTTTTTTATTAAAACTAATAATAGAGTATGGTTTATCATAACTAGATAATAATTCAAGTAATTTATTTTCTAAAGTTCTATTATTATTTTCATTCTTTATTTCAATCATTATTCCATATTTATTATCTAGTTTTAAAACATCTTCAAATAGTGGAATAGTATCTACTCCAAGTAGTTTTATTTTTGATAGTTCAGAATAATTCATGTCTGATATTTTTTTACTACTACCACCTAGTCTTTTTAATGTTTCATCATGAAAAACTACTAATTTTTCATCTTTTGTTAATCTAACATCTAATTCATATGGATGCTTTAATGTATTAGCTTTCTTAAATGATTTAATAGTATTCTCTACTATTTTTTCATTATCAAAGAATCCTCTATGCATAATTGTTATATTTGTAATAAAATCTAAATTCTTCATAAGTCACATCCTACATCTTTTTTATTATAATCTCCAAGTATTGCATAAGTTAAACATCTAAGTCCTCCTCTACATCTAGTAGAGTGTTCGCAGTTTTTGCATTCTTCTGGAATTGTTTTCTTTCTTAAGTCTTTTAATATCTTGTTATTCATATATATGTCATACATACTGTCTACTAAAACATTACCTACTTTTATAGGCATTCTTCTGCATGGTACTAAATCACCATTTTCCATAACAGTAAGTAAAGTATCACCGCATGTACATGCATAAGCAAAGTCATTAGTTCTAGTAAACTGAAGAGCTCTATTCATAGATAATCTTGTTTTAGATTTACCTAGTTTTACTCTTTCTTCTTTCATAATATCAAGATATTTACTAGTTTCTTCTTTAGATAAAGTTAAATCCTTATCCATAGATCCTCCAAGAGGAATATATCTATCAGACCATATATTATCTACTTTTAATCTTTTACCATATTTAACTACTTTTGGTAATTCTTTATAGTTTAAATGATTAGCAGTAAAACTAATTGAAGTAAAGATACCTGCTTTCTTTAAAGCTTTAATACCTTTACCAATTTGTTTATATGTTCCTTTGCCTCTTATTAAATCATTTATTTTTTTACCACCTTCTAAACTTACTTGAACATAATATGGATCATATGATTTTATTTTTCTAGCTATTTCATCATTAATTAATGTTCCATTAGTAAGAATAGAAAAACTAACTCTATTATCTTTTTTAATTAAATCTAATATCCTAAATAAATGAGGATTACAAAGAGGTTCTCCTCCTGTTATGTTTATGTGTCCATTCATACCTAATTTATCTATTAAATTAATAAATTCATAATAGATATGTTCTAACTTAGCATATGAAATACATACTGGTTTATGGTCTTCTTGATAGCAATGTAAACATTTTAAATTACAGTTTTCAGATAGATGCCATTGAAGGATGAAGGTTCCTACCATGAACCTCCACCTCCACAAGAAGAACATCCTCCTCCGCATGAAGAACATCCACCACCACAAGAAGAACATCCTGATGAACTTCCTGATGATGAAGTTGATGGAGTATAAATATAACTAGACATAGTATCCATAGTATCAAATGGAATATATGTTGTATCTACACTCTTAATGTCTTCAAACTTCTCTATCCATTTTTTAGATATTCCAAGTACATATGTATATGGAAGAATCTTATAGAAATAATTTGGTATTTCTTCTACTAATTCTTCTAATTTATTCTTTTCAACTGCAGTTAAAAATTTCTTAAATCCTTCTACTTCAGTTTTAATATCTTCTCCAAATCTACTTCTTCTAGTCATAATAAAGCATAAGAAGTATTGAATAAATACTGATATAAATCCTACATAATACATAAAGTATATTTTTTGATTTAAGTCTTCTACAGTTGAATAAGCAAGTAACATATATATAGATGATAATCCTACTAATGTTAAACAAATATATCTAAGAATAAATCCTGCTTTTTCATTAATAGCCCATCTATATTCTTTATCTAATTTCTCTTCTATAGTTTTAAATATCATATAGAATGTTTTATGTTCTTTTAAATCAAATTCTTTATCATCAGTAATTAAAGCATCTAAAACTATTTTTTGATAATCATTTAATTTGTTAACTTTTTTCTCATAAGCTGCCAATTTCTTTTCATAGTCTTTATCATCTTTAGATGGTTTTTGACCCTTAATATAAATCTTATTCTTTTCTTCTCTTATATCAATTATTTTTTCTGCAGCTAATTCTATAATTAATGAAATAACTAACTTTTTATTATAAACATTATTATATACATAACCTATTTCAGAAGATGATAAATCTCTTGGAGGTAAATAACTAACTACTTCTGTTTTCTTATGATAATCTTTACCAAAGATTAACCATAATATAAATATAATAAATAAATTAATTAATGAAATAACTATTAATATAAGTGAACCTGCACCATAATTATTAGATCCTGATGCAAAATAGTTTTCAGGAAGTTCTATATCTACTGTTAAGGATTTAGTAAGTTCATACGGATAATCTACAGGTCTATTTTCACTATATTTATCTCTATCAAATGTAGCTACTAACTTATTACCTTTAATAGTATAATCAACATATTTAGTAATATCATATTTTCTATATTTATCCATGAAGAAATGAACTTCATTACCTTCAATAGACTTTGGCATAGTAACTTCTATACTAGGATTATTAATAATAGTTCCCCAGTAATCACCATAAGCATGGAATATAAATTCATCATATCCATCATATGGATCAGATCCCATATCATAAGTATATTTAATAATATAATCTTTTTCACCAGGAGATAAAGATACACCACTATCACCTATTTTAATTCTTGGTTTATCTTTTACTGAATCAATTTTATAACTATATGATTTTCTATAAGCAATAGATGCTCTATTTTCATCATTAGTATATTCAATACCTTCATTATCATTATAGTAAACATATGGATCATAAGTATACTCTGGCATTTCTGCTCTTAAGTTAGATAATACTGATTTTCTTCTTATTGTTTTACCATTTTTAGATGTATATTTAAACCATTCTGGAGTAAACTTATATATTCCATGATGACCATATTCTGTCCAGTTAATAGTAATATCTTCTTCAACATCTATCTTATTATCTTCTTTAACATCTAATTTAACTTTATAAGCACTAATAGTAAATCCATCAGCTGGATCTACATCTTTACCCTCATCAAACTTAATAAAACTTTTAAATACAGGTATAATCATACAGATAATTAATATTAATGGAAGAGCAAATGCAAATATCCTCCACATAGTCTTTTTATTACCTGATTTACCTGCAAATACAGATGCAAATATAAAGAATAACATAACAATATAAATAATAAATGTAATCATAAATACCTACTTTCTATCATATTCATCTAAGAATGAATACTCTTTCCCATCTTTTAAATAACTAATTAAACAATCAGTATTAACATTAGTAAAAGCTGTAAATATATTTTCATCAATATTCTTATTATCTTTTTTTAGTTCTTCTACTAATTGTTTCATAACTTTTCTTTTACTTAAGTTTTCATCTATTTTAGAGTCTGCTGTAAACTTGCATGCACAGTTTAAGAATCTTAAATCATTATACTTAGCCCATGATTTAATTGCATCTTCTTTAACTAAATACATAGGTCTAATTAACTCTAATCCTTCAAAGTTATCTGAGTGTAGTTTTGGAAGCATACTTTTAACTTGTGATGCATAAAACATATTAAGTAAGTTTGTCTCTATAACATCGTTAAAATGATGTGCTAGAGCTATTTTATTACATCCTAGTTCTTTAGCTTTACTATATAGACAACCTCTTCTCATTTTTGCACATAAATAACATGGATTATCTTTAGCAACTCTATCTAATACTTCAAATATATCACTTTCAAATATTTCAAGATCTATATTCATTCTTTTAGCATTCTCTTTAATTAATTCTACATTTTCTTTATTATATCCAGGATTCATACAAACATATCTTGCTTTAAATGGAAAATCACCATGTTTAATTAATTCTTCGATACATTTAGCCATTAAAAATGAATCTTTTCCTCCAGATATACAAACCATAATATTATCATTTTCATTTATTAATTCATATTCTTTAACGGCCTTAACGAATTTACTCCATATATCTTTTCTATATTTAGTAATAATAGACCTTTCTATTTGTTTATACTCATCCATATTGTTCACCTAATAAAATTATATCATAAAAAAAGACGCATTATAATTTATAATGCTCTTTTATTTCAAAATTTTCATCAAATTCATATACTAGTATTTCACCAGTACTAATTTCAAAATTTGGTATATCTTCATCAGATATATTATTTAAATATTTATATAGTGCTCTTAAGCTATTTCCATGAGCACTAATAATAATATTTTTATTATTTTTTAAATTAGGAACTATATCACTTAAGTAATATGGAACTACTCTATTATATACATCTAATAAACTTTCAGATACTGGCAAATCTTTTAATGGAACATCTTTATAAGTATCATCATTACCAGGAAATCTTGGATCTGTATATTCTAGTTCTGGAGGTCTAACAGAAAAACTTCTTCTCCAAATATGGACTTGTTCTTCACCATATTTTTTTCTTGTTTCATCTTTATTAAGACCTTGCAAAGCTCCATAATGTCTTTCATTTAACTTATATGATTTAATAACATCAATCTTATTATATAAATCTAATTCTAATAAAATATAATTAAGTGTATCATTAGCTCTTTTTAATAAAGAAGTATAAGCTAAATCAAAAGTAAAACCATTTTCTTTTAGCTTTCTTCCTGCTTCTTTAGCTTCTTCTATACCTTTTTCTGATAATTCTACATTAGTCCATCCAGTAAACTTATTTTCTTTATTCCAAACACTTTCTCCGTGTCTAACTAATACTAGTTTACTCATCTTCTTCCTCTTTCTCTTCTTCTATTTCAAAAGAAACATTAGCGTCAATAGAATCATTAACTACTCTTAAGAAATATCTTTCATCTAAGTCTTTCATTAAAGATACTTCTACTTCAGTTTTAACAAACTCTGAGTTAATACCAAGATAAGTTTCATCACTAATTAATTGATCTGTTAAATCATATTCAAAATCTATTTCCATAGTTTTTAAATAATCTATATTTAAAGATACCATTAAATCTATACTTATCTTATTATCTTCATCAAATCCTTCAATATAGAACTCTATAACATTTTCTCTTTCAGTAAAAGATAATGAAACATTTTCTAAATCTTCATCATTATAAACAAACATAAATCCTCCTAGTTAACTTTATAAGCATGTACTACAAATCTTTTATTATTATTTGAACAAGTACTAAGAGTTAATGTATTATCTTCATATTTAGGCTCATATGAATACTCTTTTATACTTCTTGCTTTTACTTTATTTTGGAATTCTGTATATGCATTACCACAATCAAACAAAGTAGTAATATAATAATCTTCCTCTTCTATTTCATAGATAGAATAAATCTTATAAGTATGTTTACCATCTTTATCATAATAATAAATAGTATCTGTATCACTATTTTTAAGATTATGTAATTTACCAAACATAGATCCATCTTTCATATTATGGCCATATATAACAGTATTCTTATCATCATTTATAGATATATTTCTATAATCCATGAATATCCATCCACCAACATTTTTACTCTTATCAAATGAATGACTTAAATAATAATCATTATCAGTAGTTTTAACAACTGGATAATTAATACCTAGACTATCAATAGTTAAATAACCTATTGTATCCTTATTAATATTATATAAATAATCAAAATCTAATTCTCTTTTACCATCTAAGATTTCTTCTATTTTTATTTCATTATTTACTTTCTTACTCATCTTTTTATTCTTAATAGATCCTATACACCATCTAATAATCATACCTAAAGAAAATATAATAATAGCTAGTAATATAATTTCAATAATAATTCTAATTATTTTCTTTAATCTTTCCATATTTTTTCTTCTCCTTAATAGGATTCACTTTATTCATTTCTATTATTTTAAGCATTATATACATAACTAAAATAGATAATATATAGAATAATGCTAATCCCAAAGATAAATCTGAAAACATAGTATTTCTAAAGAAGAATCTTCTTAAGAAATCAATTATATAAATACTAAGAACATTAATAACAAATGATTTCTTATTAATATATAATCTATATTCATCTGTATCTTTATCAATAAATAATTTAATCACATTAGAAACTATATAGAATACAAATATAACTTCTAAAAGAATAAATAATAAGAATAATTCAATAAGTAAACATCTTTTAAAAGTAGAATTCTTATTATAACTCTTTATATAATTATTATATTCATCATATGAAATACCTGTATTAATATAATCGTTATATATTTTAACATTTACTTTACCATTAACAGATATAACATTATATGTTTTCTTATTAAATACTATATCATCATTTTTAAAACTAGTTTTCCTAATACCAAATGGTAATGCAATCATACATGCTATAACTATAAATATAAATGCAAGTGATATATAATATATAACTTTTTTTAATTTATCTAATATTACTTTTCCTATTTTTTTCATAATAATTCTCCTATAAAAATTATAACATACTATTTATTATCTAACTTATTATTTCCATTAGAATAATCTATTTTTACACCTTCTTCTACATTATATATGTAGACATTAAATTTAATACCTTCGCCATTATCCTCTACAGATAAAGCTTCCATTAAAATACCAGTAGCTACTAAATTATCTCCTTCATATACTGGAGTAACTCTATACATAACATGATTCTTAGTAGCTTTAATATAATTAGAAACCATATTCTCAAAAGGAAGCATACCTTTTACATTAGCAGATCTAGTACAAGTAATTAAGTTTCTTTTATTAGCATTTTCTCCTGTTAACTGAAATGCAATTAAATGACATCTATTATATAAATATTTATTATCTACGAAGTCATATTTTGAATACCCAAATCCAGGTGGTTTAATGGACCCTATATCCCCTCTTTTTTCTTTAGGCATTAAGTCCTTACCAACAGAACTTTCAGCCTTTGTAGGCCTTCCTAATGAGTCTAAAGGGTAATATAATTCAAAACTTTCATCAGTTATTTCTCTATCTTCAAAAAATGGTTCATTATTATTAATAGTAATATAATAATATCCTTCATATTCAGGAATATTATCCAAAGAAATATTATCTGTAACTACTATATCTCCATAAAAACTATCAAATATACCTAAGGATGCAAGTACTCTATCATCTACATCCATAGCCTTTAATACAAAGAAAGAAACAATAATCAAAATTGTAGTTAATATTTTTAATTTAGTCTTATCTTTCATATACTTTCCTCTATTATAATTATATCATATTTCACTATTATTATATATATGTTATAATATTTAATACTTTTCAGGAGGCCTTTATGGAAAAGAAAGAATTAGTAGAAGAACATATTGGTAGAATCTTTTTTTATGAAGGTCAAGAATCCATTATATATAATTACGTAGATGACGATGGTGAAGACGTTTTATTAAAAAGGTTTAGAGATGTAAGAAGAGACGGTGTTACTCTTGAAGAAGTATCAAAGAATAAAGAAAAAAAATTAGAAATACTAACTAGTTTAAATATAAAAGAATTTGTTCCTGTAAAAGATGCTCTATTTAAAGATGGAATGTTAGTTGGATATACAATGCCTAAAATAAATGGTGTGCAATTTGATCCAGATACAAAAAAGAAAAATAAAATAGAATATCTAAATAAAGTTAGAAATATAATGCTTAGATTAAATAATCAAGGAATATATATGGGAGATATCACTAGAAGTAATTTTATATTTACTCCTGATGGTAATGCAGTATGTTTAGATATAGATAACTATAGAATTATAAAAGAAAATGTTATGTTAGATTTTGATATTGAAAATGGTGAAGTGGATAGATTTAGAAGAAGATGTAATAATTATTTATTAGTTGATAATTATAATTATAATATTTTAGTAGTATGTGTTATGGGTAATATTGCAGAAGGCCATCTTAACCTATTTGCTAAGAATGATTTTCCTCTTATTATGTATACACCACATAATAGAAGCGTATATGAAGAACTACAATTTATTGATAATGATTATAGTGGTGAATTATTTGAATTAGAATTAAAAAGAAAGAACAGTTAGTTCTTTCTTTTTGTATCATAAGATAGTTTTATTTCTTCTTTAGAATAATATACCCAGTATCCAGTATTCTTTTTAACTAGAGCACCCTTCATAAAATCAGGTTTAATACAAGGAACATCCCCGCTCAAGTCATATATATCATTAAAATTACCTGTTACTGGTCTTCCATCATCTGTAACTAAGAAATCAGGAAAAGCAGCTACTATTATTACATTATTCTCATATACTCCTCCACCATGATATGGTGTAAGTAAATCTTTATAACCTGCTAATGTATTTAAAGATGACATAGTTAAACTTAATGGAGATACATAAGTAGTAAATGCACTTCCACCAGCAGCATTCATATGTCCATAATTCTTTAATCCTTTAGTTAAAATATTATATAAATCTTCATTTTTTGGAATACCTGAAGCAATTGGATTAATATCTAAATAAGTTCTATGTATAAAAACTTTATTCTTTTCAGATAATTCATCTAATCTCATACCTTCATTAAGCAATATTTTACAGTTCTTATCTATTTTTTTAACTAAATTATAATATTCTTCCATTTGACTACCATCAGTCATGCTACTAAATTGTTTATCAATAAAACGAGTAAAGAACAATGAATAAAGATTATTCTTAACAGCTTTAGCTTTTGCTCTTTCAATTTTCCATTTTACTATATTTGATTTAAGGCCCATAATATCACCTACATAAATTATAACATAAAAAAAGAGAGATTAATTATTTTCTCTCTTTTTTAATACTTTAATTAGTAAGAATAAAACTAATACTATTGGTATAGAAATTAACCAGTAATAATGTCTTCTAAATCCTGTTTGAATAGTAAGTATTAATTCTGCTTCAGATTTAGCAATACTTTCAGTAGAACTACTATTATTAGTATTCTCTACTACATTACCACTTAAATTACCATCAGCATCAATACTAAATTCTATATATCTATTATCACTAGATTCAAGTCTATATGAACCATTAGATAAGTTATTAATATATAATCTACCCTTTATAGGAACTAAATCTTTATTATTACCTTTATATCTATATTTACCAAGTTCTTCTTTAGATAGTTTTACTAGTTCACCATCTTTATATAATGTATATGTTTTATTAACATCTAACTTTTCACCATCACTCATCTCATAGATTATAACATCTATTGGATTATAAGATAGATCAAAGATGTCTACAATAATTCTTGAAATATTACCACCTATACTATTAGTGTTTAATGTAATATTTGGACTTAAATAATATGTTGAATTGTAGTTAATGCCAAATCCATTCATATTAATAGTTACAGGTTGTGATGCAACAATTGATACTTCATCATTAACTAAATCTACAGGAGCAATTAGGTCAACATCTCTAATTGTATTACCACTAGTAGCAAAGTTAATAGCGTTTTGTAATGCATCTGATGATGAAATAGTACCAACTGCGGCGAATGTATAGTTACCAACTTTAGCAATACCTACTGAAGTAGCACTTACTACTAGATATTCATTATGTTTTTGAATATCTCCATCAGTTACTGTTATATCTTCAGTTTCATAACCAGCTTCTACGTTAGTAACACCACCATATATAGCATTAGGTCCTGTTTGACCAACAATTAATCCATCATAGAAGTTAATACTTTGATTTTGACTGCTTCTATAAATACCAAATGTAGATCCTTCAATATATGGAGATGATTGGCTAGGTACTCCACCTATTTCACCTACATTAACAACACCACTATTCATCAAGTTAATACCATAACCAGATGTCGCTATAATTTCTGCAGTATCATTAACATTTAAAGTACCGTAGTTGTTGATAGCATTACCAGATGAAGAAAGAATTGAAGAATTATTGTTAATATCTATCTTTCCAGCATTACCATTTACAACGGCAACATTAGAAAATGATATATCAGTAGAATCAAATACTATTGTTCCATCATTACCTATTGATCTATTACCACTTATTACTGTATTCTCAATATTTAAATTTGCAGAATTATATATAGAATAAAACTCATCACTAGTAAAACATGTAGAAATACTTGAATTTTTAATTGTTGAATCTCCTCTTAAATATATAGCAGCTCCATGTTGACATCCATTATCTTTCATTGAAATAGTTAGATTATCTATATCAGCTTGACCCATAGCAAGTCTTGTTGGATGAGAAACATCCCAACCACCATAATGAGTTATATCAATAACAACATTTTTAATAACAAAAGTTCCTGAGTATCCTTGAAGGAATCCAGACCTAGTATTATAGAAATGAGAATTTTCAATAGTTAAACTACCATAATTATATCCAATTATTTGAGAATAATTATCTAAATTCTTTATTTTTGCAGTACCATAATTTGCTAGTATTCTAGAAGCATCAGGATCTCCATTATCGTATGTTTTTCCATTATTAAATATACCACCATAAATATTAGTTACTGATCCTGCTAGTGCATAAATAGAAGCGTTACCAACATATGCTTCTTCACCTCTATAATAGCTTCCGCCACCATATCCACTACCTTCACCATATATCCAAGGAGCTCTTAAATCGCTTGATGTATTAGGATTGTCATCTTTATTTAAATCTATTATATTTAATATGTTTTTATTATTAATCATATATGCATTATTATTATGTAAATATGCACCATTCTTAATATTTAAAGTTCCACTATTATCTATTAATAATGAACCAGTTGTAGAATCAACTACACCTTCATCTTTAATATTTAAAGTTGAACCAGAATTATTCATAAATATTAATACACCAAAACTTGTTGTTACATTAGCATCTATTAAATTAATAGTTCCATTATTATCAAATGTCTTAGAACCTGAAACAGCTTGAATACTTCCAGCATTACCATTACTACTATCAATAATAGTTAATGTACCATTATTAGTAATTAATATATCATTTGATTGCTTAATAAACCAACCATTTAAATCTAATATAACATTATTATTATTATTAACTGCAGTTTCATCTGATGGTAAATTACTATAATTTGCAATCATTTGAAGAGTATCACCATCTGTTACATCATCAAATGCATCCTTAAGATTATAATATTTCTTTTCATCTTGAGGAGTAGCTTGAGTAATATTTTGAACAATTGGTACTCTATCAAGTATTGTTGTATTGTAGTCACCATCTGTTCCATAAACAAGAGCATAACCTTCTTCAATAGTACTAAATACACCATTTACTGTAGCAGTCTTACCATATAAGATACCATCAAAGAATCTAAATGTTCCATTATTATTATTAATACCATAAGTAGTACCTTTTATTATTGGATATGTTTGTGAAACAACATTATCTTCAGATAATGCTTTTCCTACTACTAAAGTAGAACTTGCTAAATTAATACCATTACCATCTTTTGAAATAACACTACTATTATTAAATACATCAACTGTAGAAGAAGATGTTGCATTTATTGCAATACCTTTATCAGAAATAATATTTGAATTATCTACTATTAAAATACTACTTGATCCATTAATAACATTATTATTAAATGCCTCTAAAGTAGAATCTTCAATAGTTACTGAACCAAAGTTATCAATGATTTCTCCAGTTCCTCTATTATATAATTCAGAATCAATAATTGTTACAGAACTATTAGCTTTATTTCTAATTACGTGTGAATTCTTTTGTAGATGATCACTTGTATCAACATCAGAATATTTTATACCATTATTAATCTTATCAATAATAGTATTATTAATAGTTACATCTCCACCTCTATTTTCTACAAATGAATTATAAATTTCAAAATTAGAATTATCAAAAGTTACAGAACCAGTATTAATTAAATTATGATTAGAACCATATACCCAACCATAACGATTATGTGTAATTTGAACTATATAGTTCATAGTTAAGTTATCAAATGATAATGTGCCACTATTTTCACCAATTAATGATTGGTTAGCAGTAATATCTTTAATTATTGCAGTACCAGCATTATATATTAATGCACCTTTATTTATATATGACGAATTAGGATTTTGCCAAGTATCATGGTTAAGTAGTTTTCCATTTATACCATCATATTCACCACCAGTAACATTTAATATACCTGTAGTATTATTTAAGAATACTGTAGAGAAATAATTAACTCCTGGTCCTTCAATAACATAAGAACCATTAGTTACAAATCTACCATTAGTTACAGTGACATTACCATCATTATTAATAATAGATCCAGATTTAGTAAGTCTATTATCAATCATGTCATAATATTTAGTAAATGTTCCACCACTAATATTTAATGTAGCATTTTCATTGTTCTTAATTACTTCAGTTTCATTTGGAGCTTGTTCTGATGCAAATTTACCACCAGAAATACTTAATGTTCCATTATTAATAAATATATTACCTAATGTTGAATCAATTAAACCTTTTGAATTATCACTATCAATAACATTTAATGTTCCATTATTAGTAAATAATGTTTCATTATTCTTATCTACTACTTTTCCATTTACATCAAATGTAATGCTTAATCCATTTGGAATTGTAATTTCAGTTTCAAGGTTACCAACAGTTATATCTCTATATACTTTAATTACATCCAAATTATTAACTAAATTATTTGTTAAAGCATTATTAAATTCATCAATTGAATTATACATAATGTCTTGAGTTACATTAATAAACATTGGTTCATTTGTTAAATATTTAGTTTCTATATCTTTTGTTTCATCATATTCTCTTTTTATAGAATATCCAGTTTCTATATTTTCAATAGTAACATTATATGATTTTTGACCAGATATTATACCATCATAGAAATTAACTTTTAATGATGGATTAGATGTATAAATACCATATGTTTTACCAGTAATTATAGGTCTAGTATTTTCTTTAGTATCTGCGAAATTATCATGAACACCAAGATTAATTACACCTGAACCGCTATTATTAATAGCAACATCATTAGTAACATTAATAATTCCACCTTCTATATTTGTAATACCTGTTGCTTCTCTATTAACTTTTGTATTAATAGTTCCACCATGCATTATGAATGAATATAAATCTTCAGTACTATCAATAGATTTACCAGTACTTCTTACATTAAATGTATTACTATATGTACCACTATCAATAATTAATAAACCTTCACTGTTAATAGTACCTCCTGAGAATGTATTATTTTCAAGAGTTAATACTCCATAGTTAGGAATAATAAATATATCATCTGTTAAATTCTTAATAGTTGCAGTTCCGTAGTTTTCAATTAAATACATACCAAAATTATTACGAGCATTTTCATGTCTTAAATCTGTATTATCTAATATCGCAGTACCTTGTTCATTATTTATAACTAAAGAAGCACTATTATTACTTATAAGTGGTGTATCTTTAATAGTTAATAATCCATAGTTATTAAACATTCTATTATTTCCATATGCTCTAAATTCACTATTAGTAATAGTCATTGTAGCAGTTTCATCATTATAAATACCATATTTATTTGATTCAGAATGATTACCAATTTCAATTTTTACATCATTCATGACTGCTATACCTTTATTTTCAATTGTATAAACAACATACTTAGAATTATCAATAAAAATATTATTAATATTAATAGTTCCATCATTATAGATGTATTTATCACCCATAAATATATTTTTATTTTTAGTATTCTCACTATCTTTTATAGTTAAATTACCATGATTTTCATATAAATAATCACTAACATAAGATTTAACAGTATGACCTTTATAGTCAATAGTAATTTGTTTATCACTAGGAATTACTATTTTATTTTGTTGTTCTATATTAACTAATAATTCAATAGTATCTCCGTTATTAGATGCATCCAATGCATTTTGAATTGTAGTATATTTTGCATTACCTATTTTACAAACAAATTCTTCCTCTCCTGAAGGAACAGGTCTAGAATCACTATTAGCAACTAATATCATTTTTTCATTAGAATTACTATCTAAAGAATTATATATATCATAGTTTTCTGGAACCATATAAATATCAGCATCAACTGCAGTTTTTGCATTAATAGTTCCATCATAATAATATAATTTTCCAGGACCAGTTATACCATAATCAGTAGCGTTTATACTTGGAGTATTCTTAATAGTATCTACAGTATCAGATGATAATAATGTAATCTTAGCATAACCTGCTCCTGTATTACCAATTATATTACCTGTACCATAATAACTTGGCATTTCTTCTGTACCATTTCTTAATACTACATCAGTTAAGGTACTTGATGCATATGATGAACCACCAAGCCCATCAGTACCACCATAGTAACCTCCTCCACCTCGTCCATAGGCATAACCTAATCTAGAAGTTGAAGGGTCAATATTAAAGCCACCATAGCTTGTTGTACTATTAGCACCTCCGCCGCCACCTCCGGCAACGAGAATTCTTTGTTCATAAGAAGCGTTACTTCTTATAGACATTGTTACACCATTATCATAATTCCATATATTATCTTCATCAGATAAAGATATATCAGTAGCACCTCCACCAGAGCCATTTGCCCAATCATTAATTCTAGAAGTTTGATATCCACCACCATTATATGAACCATATCTAGCAGAAATACTTGCTATTTGTCCTCCTGAAGAGCCAACTCCACCTACATGGATATATAATTTATCTCCAGCATGAAGAGTTATTGTTCCTGAAGCATAAGCTCCAAGTCCTCCTCTAAAGTATGTTGAACAGGTACCCATATAGCATGAATAGTTATGAGAATTACCACCTTCAGCGCCCCAAGTTTCTAGCTTATATGTTCCATCACTTGGTGCTGTAAATACTTGTCCTTCACCTGTATAACTATAGGTATATTCGTTTCCTAATGGGTTATTATCAATTGTTCCAAGAACAAGAGTCGCTTCATTATAAATAGCTGTTCCAAATTTAGAATCGATAGTAGTATCACCAAGTATTTGTAAAACACCATAAACACTTGGAAGAGAACCATCGTAATTATCATAACCAGTATTTGTACTATAAATAGCCCTAGTTTTATATCCACTAACATTATTTACTGTAACATTATTTAAAGTTAAATAATCAGAATTGCTAATTAAATCTACATCAGTTGTGGTTCCAGTATAATTAATTACTGAATTATCTATTAACATTTTACCTCTAAGTTGTCCTCCGCCAGCGGCACGACCCGATCTATTAAGAATTGCATTGGTTTTATTAGATATAATAGAATCTCTAATAATAGAATCTCCTCTATTATCAAAATAGCTAAAACTAGAATTATTAATATTTATAATACCAGAATAGTTATTTATAGAAGTTAAATTAGAATTATTAACTGTTACTATTCTTGGTGATATTTCAGAATACAAAGTACTATTTAAATTTGAACTATTAATAGTCAATTTACTTGCCCTAGCTTGACCAGCAGCAAGTACTGAATAATTAGTAGATTTTAAATTAGAATTTTGAATGATAGTATCACCTGATGTAAATTCTCTAAATCCTGTTCCAGAACCTAAAACAGTAATATTATCAAATGTAACATTTGAAATTGCTTCGTTCTTAATACCATAAACATTAGATGAAGCAGTATTTATTGTTAAATCACTTATTAATGAATCAGCACTTCTATTTAAAAGCCCTATAGAACTACTTCCATTTGCATTAATAGTTCCAATTGAAGGTAAAATGTCTCCAGTAGATTCATTAAATATAGCTGTTGCTCCACTGTTATTAGCATTAATAACACCATGTTCACCAATAATTAAATTACCTCTATTAACAATAGCAATTTTATTGTTAACATCAACATTTATATTTGCAGTATTAACAGCTAAATAAGCATACTCTTCATTAAGAATTGCATTATTTATTGTAGAAGTAATACTACCATATACATCTTCTGAAACTGTATCATTATAACTAAGATCAGAATCAGGTTCAATACTATTAATATCATCAGAATTAATGTCAATTTCACTTAGATAATCCGGAAAATTAGGTCTTTTTTTAACACTATAAGTTTTCTCAAGGTTATTTTTTAATTCTGCAAAATATTCTTTTTCTTCATCAGTTAAAGAAATTTGAATTCTAGCATGTCCATCATCTTTATTACCAATTGTAGTATCATCGCCATCATATGAAGGCATTTCTTCATTACCTGCTTTCATAATAGTGTTTGTAAACGATTTTCCAGAATAATGGACAGAACATAATGAATCATTTATTGCAGATTCTGCAGTACACTCAACTTCATTTGAATCTAATCTTGGTGATAAACTATCTTTAGAAATAATAGCTATAGAGCCAAGATGTCCAGATATATAACTAGAGCCACCACCGGCAGCATCGATATGGTGAGAACCAGCTCCACCGTAGTAGCCACCACCTCCACCAGTAGATAATCCAGAGTTTCCATGTGATCCACCTATACCAAACGAACCACTCGGTAAGGCTTCTCTTGTATTAATTCCTCCACTAAGTTGTGTAGCACCTCCACCTGGGCCATAGCCGTTATTAGTAGCACCATTTTGTCCAACTAATCCTCCGGCGTTTCCACCACCAGATCCATTGAATCCGCCACCACCTCCGGCAGCAACCATTATTCTTGATTTTAATCCAAGTGGTGAATTAACTAACATATCTGATTGAGATGGAACAGTTTCAAAGTATCTAACATCAGTAGCTCCTCCACCAGTACCATATGTTCTTCCACAACAACTTTGGCCTTCAGTGTCTCCACCACCATTATAACCACCATCAATGTGTTCAGAAGTGCTTGCCCTAGTAGATCCACCTTTACTACCTACATAGAAATATAATATATCTCCTTGTGTTAGATTAACTATACCTGATGTATAACCACCATTACCAAAATTATCATTATTATTGCCACCTTTTGCTCCCCATAATTCAATTTTATAATTACCTGTATATGGAACAATAAATTCTTCAAAACCACCAGTATAATCATAATCTTTTTGTTCTAGAATAGTATCTATTACATATTCTTCACTAGGTTCACATCCAGCACAAAGGCCAACATATTCTTCATATTCAACCAAATCTGCAAAATATTGTGTTTTAGCTTCTTCAAATAATCTTGCTTGTTCAGTGTGATACTCAATATTTCTTGAATGTCTATCATTATAATCGGAATCCATAATAGTCATTTTTCCATTATTCTTAATAACATAATCATCTCTATTAGATGTTAAAGTAAATCCATTTAAGTCTAATATTACTTCTTTTTCTTCTGGCACAATTAGTGTTGAATCTAAAGTAATATTCTTTAACATTTCAATTGTATCTACAGTTTCATTAAATACTGGCTTTTCAAAGTAGTAATTAGGATTTCTATAAATACTACTATCTGTTATTGAATAAGCATCTTCAATAGTATCAAAATATCTTATTTCTTTTATAGTAAATGAATCAGCATATCCATTACGAGTATTATCCTTAGAATATATAAAGTGAACGTAATTTACTTGATTCTTTGTTAATTTTACATATGCCTCTTGATTATCAAGGTCACCACTAGTCTTTAAATAAATTCCATTATTATCAGTTGGATAATCACTAGAATAAGTACGTTGAATAATACCAAAATCTTTGTTTGCTTCACTACTAATTCTAGTATTAATATATAAATATTTATCTTCATTTACATTTGTTAAATCTACTGTAATATATGAATGAGCTATACTATTACTAACTTCTTTATTGTTGCTAAGATATATATTACGTTGTACTTTAGCATTATTACCATCTAGATTTAGTATTAATCCTTCAGTAGATGAATTACTAACAATTTCTTCTTCAGTTAATACTCTATCATATATTTGAACTTTATATATGCTACCATTTAAATATGAATTTTGAGGAGAAGATCCACCAGGATTTGCTCCAAGCATTAATACAGTATTATTACGTGGATGAGTCATTTTGGTTCCTTCATATTTGTTTTGTTCTACACCATCCACATATAAAATTGCTGTTCCATCTTTATATGTAACTGTAACATCGTAAACTCTACCGTACTCAATTGAATCATTTGCATATATATATCTATATGAACCATCTATATATATTTCTGCACAAATTTTATTGTTATATGTTATAATTCCAAGCCCACCATCTTCATAGTTTGCCATAATGACACTGTTATTATTATTTGAACTAAATTTAGTATGCCAAGTAAACTCATCATAATTCATTTCACCTAAATTAACATAATCGTTGCCATCAAAATCGTATTTACCATTTTCAGCATCTAAAGATGCTCCATATACAATACCATTTTGCCCAGCCAAAGCCTTCCATATAGTAACATCATAATCTACACTTTCAAAATAATGATTATCAGTATCATTATGATATAAAGTAAGATCAGGAATTATATTATTTTCAGATAATGTCTTATATATAGCTACAGAATTAACTGTAAATGTATTAGTTCCCACTACATTATTCTTATGATAATATCCAAAATGAACATAATTAATCTTTCCAGAAACTAATGGAATAATTGTTATTTTTTCGTAGGATTCACCAGAATCTAAAAGATATCTTCCAGTAGTATTATTATATTCCTGGAATCCTTGGTATTCAGAAAGATATACGTAACCATAATCAACATTACCCCTACTACTAATTGAAGTATTTATTATTAAATTTACTTGATCAGTTTCTCCTCTTAAATCAAATACAGCATATGAATGTGAATAACTATAATCATCATCTTGATTAGAACTATTATATTTTCCATCATCATCCTGAACAAATGGATAATTACTTGAATCATGGTATAAAGTAAGATTTGATGTTGTCTCTCTTTCACCAAGTATAGTGAAATTACTTACTTTAAACATTTCGTAGGCATTTATATCACTATATGCCTTAACAAAGCCAAAATATATATAATATACTTTACCTTTTTCTAAATAATAAATTTTAGTTCTATTGATACTATTACCTGTAATTCTAAATATTTCTGTTCCATTATCAGATAAGCTTTCACTTACAGAAACATACCCGTAAGAATTAGCACCAGAAGTATCAGCAAATGCATCAAACATTATTATTAAATCTTCTGATTCTTCAGTTAAATCTAATTTAATATATGATTTTGCTGTAGTATTTGCAGTAGTACTGTTACCACTATATATTTCATTATTAACAGCATCATATACAAAACCATAATCAGCACATTGTTTAATTTTGGAAAGAATCCTTGTATTCTCAGTAGTCATTGTTCCAGTTCTAGCAGAATCAAACGCATTATCACCAGTATTAACTTTTAACTTAGTATAATATGTACTCTTTATTCTTGCTTCTGGATCATCTACAACACTTAATGTACCAATGTGTTTATCATCTTCTCCAGTTATAACAACGTTATATGAATATTGAGTTATTGGATCTTCACCATTATCTATTAAAGCAATTGTATCTGATACAAGTTTTCCATCAAAGAAATAGAATGTATCATTTTGCTCTATAGCAGTTTCATAGCCTTCAATTATAGGTCTATCAAGTTCTGGATAAATAAATGTTTCACTAGCCTCAGATGAACCATCACCTAAAACAAATTTCTTATTATTTATTACTGCTTTACCAGTTGTATTAGTAACTTTACCAATACTTTCATGTTCACCATTAACTAATCTAGGATTTCTATCTACTATATGTAGTTCACCATTATTAATAAATGTAGCTTCTTCAGAACTTGTAATTATTCTTCCATCTAAATCTATAGTAATATTTTGATTTTGTCCAATAATAACACTTTCATTTACTACAGGATATACTGGATTAGTTTGAATAGTACATTGAACTTCAGCACAGTAATCAACTGCAGCTTGTATACTATCAAACATTAAGAATTCTTTACCATCTTCTATAACAAATTCTTTAGTATCAGGATCAACTGTATACCAAAGCATATTATTTTTACCTACTACTCTAGCAACATATGGATGAGTAGTTACTTCAACTTCTTTTTCTGATACATTACCAACATAGTCTACAGCGACTATCTTAACAATATATTCAGTATTATCTTGAACACCATAGAATGTATGATCATAATTTTCAGCATGATCTTTAATACCATCAAATACTTCTGAAGTATAAGTTAATGTATCATCAAATTCTAAAGCAGTTTTTTCTTTAACATATAAAGTAAATTGTTTAACACCAGAATCTGCATCTTGAGCAGTACCACTAACTGACATATTAAATGACATAGCTCCAGTTGCAGGGTTATTAATTGTTGGTGCAATACTATCAACATTTATTACATCTTCTTCAGTATTTGCACTATAGATATTACTCTTCTTAGCAAACGCTGTAATAGTTGTATTCTCATATACTTTAAATGGTTCAGTATATAATACTGGACTATTATCACCTATCTTATAATATAATTCATAGCCTGTAGCATCTAATAGATTTTCATTATTAGTTATAGTAACTAATACACCACATTCACTATTACTTGAATTTGAACATACCCAAGTTTTATTAGTAGTTTCATCTAACATTGGATTTAATGTAATTACTGGAGTTAATACTTCTTCATAAACTGCATATAAGTTTTTATTAGCAGTTATTAAAGTACTAAAGTTATACTCAGTAGTTCCATCTTCTGACCAATATAAGAATATATTATGTGCCTTTGTTGGATCAGTTACTGGTTTAGTAGCAGTTTCTTTCCAATCCACTGTTTCTGTAGCAAATTGAACTGATTCATTATAGTAATTAACTGTATAATGATTTATTTCATAATTTGCTTTTAAATGTTTATCTCCTGTACTACCAGTTGGTATAGAAGTAATAATACTACTTCCCATTGTGTAATGAGTAAATGTATATCCTTCTTTTTCTGGAGCATTAAATGTTATCTCATCACTTTCAATTGTATATCTATCAGGATTTGTTACCCCTTGAGGTAATGCTCCACCATCATAATCATAAGTAATATTATAAACAATTGGAGTATAGTTAGCTAAGAAACTTCTATGACCAATTGAACCAGTTGGAATAACAACTAATGTATTTTCATCACCAGTTAAATCAGTTCCAGACCAACCTTTAAATGTATATCCAACTTTAGATGGATTATTTAAAGTTATTGGAGCACTATCAATAGAGTATCTATCAGGATTTGTTTTACCCTCTTCATAAGTACCACCATTAAGTGTATATGTTAATGAGTAATCAAGTTTTCTAAAGTTTGCTGTATATTCTCTATTTCCAGTTGAACCTGTTGGAATAACTACTGATATAGATTTATCAGTAATATCTGTCCCAGACCAGCCTAAGAATTCATATCCAGTTCTTATTGGATTAGCTAATGTTATTGAAGCAGATTCTACATTATAACCAGTTGGGTTATTTAATGCAGTTTCTTCTTCTGGAGTTAATCCATGATAATGGATTTCATATGGAATAACTTCATAAGTTGCTTCATATGCTCTATCTCCAGATGAACCTTGTGGTATAGTTACTGTTTCAGTAGCTACTGTTAAACCTGTTCCTGTCCATCCAATGAATGTATATCCGTTCTTACTTGGATTATTTAATGTAAAAGTTTCTGTTTGTCTTGTATATGTACTTGGATTTGTTTTTCCTTCTGAATATGCACCACCATTTAAATTATAAGTGATAGCATAATCATCAGCATTTTCTCTCCATACTGCCGTATAAGTTCTATCTCCTATACTCCCTTTAGGAATAGTAACAGTTAATGAAACATTTCCATTACCATCATCCCATCCAAGGAAATCTTGATAATTATTACCTTGACCATCTACTCTAGTATTTGGATTACTTAAAGTAAATGTTTCTGTTTCAACATTATACTCAGTTTTGTTTCTTAAGAAATCTCTTTCTTCATCAGTTATATTTTGATAATTAATTCTATAATTAATAATTTCATATATAGCTGTTAAAGTAGCATCATCGTTATCAAATAAATAAGTTAAATTATTATAAGTTCCGCCACCATCATGATTATATCTTAAGAAGTTATAACCTCTTCTTTCAGATTCACTAAGAATCTTCAATGTTCCAAAGTTTTCAGTAAATGTTACTAATGAAGCATTACTTTCATAAGTACCACCATTTGGATCAATAGTTAAAGTAGATCTATTAATTTCATAATGTGCAGTATAAATTCTCTTTCCAGTTGAACCAACAGGTACTGTTACTGATTCAGTAGTATCAGTTAAACCAGTTCCTGTCCAACCAACAAATGTAAATCCTTCTTTAGTTGGATTATTAAGTGTAAATGAATCTCTAACTGTATATGTTGTTGGATTAGTAGGATTTACAGATCCACCATCTAATTCATATTCGATGTCATAATTGTTAATAGTATAAGAAGTATATAATTCAGTATCAGAAACAATTTCTTCACCATCATAACAAGTATTATTAAGTTTAAAACATTTAAATGTGTATCCATTATATTCAGGATGATCAACTAAATCTACAGAATCTCCTTCATTTACTTCCTTAGTTTCTAATATAGTTTGTACATCATTATTAGGATTTACATCAATAAATGTTACATTAAATTTGTTATTATCAATCTTTCCATATAAAGCAATATCTTTAGTAACAGTCTTATTAAAATCATATTTATTAGTATAATTTCTATCTGTATACCATCCAGCAAAGTTTTCAATATGTGGATCTATATTTTCTATCTTTTCAGAATTAATAACATATTCTTCTTTATAAATACTTCCATTTAAATAATAAACTATGTATTTATAATCATCTCCAGCTGCTATTGCTTTATTGATATAACTTTTAGCTTCATCTGTTTTTGTAATATCAAGAACTAGCTTTGCACTAGTTTTTTCAAATGCTTCTAATTCAGTTCCTTCTAACGGAGTATAGAATAAATAATTGTCTTCTTTTGTCCATCCTGGATTTTTACTTTCATCAAATGATAAACCATCTGGAAGTACATCTTTTAGAACTGCTATAGTTCCTCTTACTTCACCTTCATTTTTAATTGCAATGTTATAGTAAATAGAACCTTCAATTGTTTTAGCATTTCTAATTACTCTAATTACTCTAGTTTCATCATCATAATCAAATGTTTCTTTTTTACCATTAACTACTAAATAAAGTTTACTAATAGTTTTTTTGATATTTAAAGTAAATGGTTCAACTTCTTTGATAACTACATTTAATACTTTTCTATTTTGATCAGTAGTTTCATCAGTATATCTAACTAGTTTATATTTAGTTTCTGCTAGTTTAACTTCATAGTTTTCTAAATCACCTAAACTAAATGTATATTTACCATCTTCTTTAGTATAAGTTCTTTTTACTTCATTACCGTTTTTAGTAAGAACAAGTTCAATACCACTAAATAATGTTCCAGTTTCATCAGTTACTTTACCTTCAACTGATTTACCGGTAATAGTTACTGGATCAACATTAATTTTTGAATTAGCAGTATCTTCACTATTTATGTTAATTTTTGGATTAATAGTTACACCATATGGAGCATTTTCTACAATAACAGTAATTGTTATATTACTCTTTGTAGTAGTAATAGTTATTTCTTTACCATTATTTGTTACTACTCCTTCTTTGTTTCCTTTAAATCTAGCATACTTATTTTCTTCATTAGTTAAAGTAGCTGTAACAATAGCAGTATCACCAGAATCTTTATTAACTCTGATTTGATATTTTATCTCGTCATAATTATTAGATGATACTCCCTCTTGTACACCATCTATAACAGATGCTGATAAAGTTTTAGTATTAGATAACACTTTAGAAATTTTAATAGTTTTATTAACCGGTTTTATTATCGCAATTAAACCAATCATTAAAACAAACAATATAACTAATATTGTTGAAATTACAACCTTTTTCCTACTTAATTTTTTTAGTGTATCTTTCATACTATTCACCATCCATTATACTTATAATAATTGTATCATTTTTAAGGTATTTTTACAATAAAAAAATAGGCTTTTTTAGCCTATTTTCCTATATATAATCCATATAAATTATTATTCTTCTTAACCTTCTTAGAAATAATAATTACATTCTTAGATTTTTTATTATAATTTACTGATTCTATAGTAGATTTTCTCATTTTTCTAAGTCTAAATCCATTAGTATTTACTACTTTAGAATAGTTATTTACAGGATTATTAATAAACAATGTATTCTTATATGGAGCCATTAGATCTCCATCATTAGCATTTAATCTTTCATTTACTTTTAATTTATATGTTGTAGTTCTATTATCTGTTGGATTTACAATATATACTTTATTATTGTAAATGTAAATAATAGTATCTGTACTGTAAATAAATGATACAGTTGACATATTAATTGTCTTTAATTTTTCACCTTTACAGTTATATAAATATGTCTTTTCATTATCACTAAATTTATAGAAATATGATTTACCAATAGTTACTTTAGAAGCTAAAGTATCTTCAGTATTTATTACTTTATTTTTCTTAGCATTAAATAAAATTAATTGACTATTTGATGGTTCTTTACCAAATACATAGTCTTTATCAACAATAACAATTTGGTTATTAGATCTATAGATTTCTTTATTATTCTTGTCATATACATCATATTTACCCTTATAGTCTTCTGATGAAGATGATGAGTATCTAACAACATTATAATCACCATAGTTAGTATAATATTGAATGCTAAAATCTTTACTAGTTAATTCATACACTTTTTTATCATTTACTAAGTCATAAACATACATAGTATTACTATCTTCAGAGTTATGATTTACTCCTACAAATAGAGCTTTTTCGTTAGATAATAATTTATTTAATGAATTAGCACTTCCATCAAATAATTTAGTGAATTTATTAGTTTTTAAGTTATAAATACCAAACTTATTATCACCTTTAGTACTAACTAAAACAGCACTTTGTTCTTTTAAAATATAACTATCATATACAATAGTATATTTATTTGTATCTATACCTTTTAAATCATCATAAGATACATTACTTAATTTAACAGTTTTACCATTAGCTTTTAAAATATATTTAATATAATCATTATTATTTTTCTTAGTAACAATTAATTCACCAGTATTAGATCCATTAGTATAACTATTAAATGCATCTCCTACTATCTTATTATCTTTAATATCATAGTAATAATAAGCATTCTTACCAGAATCTTGAAGAATTAAATAAAGAGTATTATCATCTTCATCTTTAACGCCTTTAACAATACTATATCCATTAAGAATTAACTCACCTTTTTCATTTATAATATAGTCTTCATTCTTAACAGTAGCAGATAAAATCTTATTATCATTATAACCTTTAATATCTTTAACATTAGTAAATAATACTTTACCATTTTTATTTAAAATATTATAAGTTTCATCTAGTTTTTCACTTAATAAATTATCATTTAAAGCAGTTAATTTATTTTCAGTACTATATATTTCTCTACCATTTGTTTTAGCAAGAGCATAGCCTGCAGATTTATTATTGGCAGCATCAGCTTTATCAAAAATAATATAATTCTTATTGACAGCAGTTATATTTCTAATAGTTAATTTATCTAAGTTTAACTTTTCAGTATAAGCTGCTACTTTCTTACCTTTAGAATTTAATATCTTAATCTTTGTTTTACCAATTAAATCTCCCTTATAAGCGATAATATATTCACAATCATCACTCATACATTCAATCTTGTAATAACTATTAGATAATACTTTTCTAACACTTTTTACTTTATCTACACTAGATCTGTTTAGTATAACTAATAAAGCAATTAAAACAAGTATTACTCCTAAAGTAATTAAAACAATTAATTTGTGTTTAACTAAAAATTCTTTAATACTACTTAATATCTTTTTCATATTCCAACTCCTATTATATACACTATAAATTATAACATAAAAATAAAAAAAGAGAAATATATTTCTCTTTTTAATTTATTTTTTCAAATTGTGAATTATATAGTTCTGCATAGAATCCATTTTGCTTCATTAATTCATTATGATTACCTGTTTCTACTATATTTCCATCTTTCATAACTAGTATTAAATCAGCATTTTTAATAGTAGATAATCTATGAGCTATTATAAATGAAGTTCTACCTACAGTTAATTTATCCATTGCTTTTTGAACTAATTCTTCTGTTCTAGTATCAACGTTAGATGTAGCTTCATCTAATATTAAGAATGGTGAATCCTCTATCATACCTCTAGCAATAGTAAATAATTGTTTTTGACCAGATGATATTGCTTCATTATCTTCTATCATAGAGTCTAATCCATGAGGTAAAGATTTAATAAAGTGATCTACCCCTACTATCTTACATACTTCCATTATTTCATCATCAGTTACTTTTAGATTATTATATCTAATATTATCTCTAACTGTACCTTCAAATAACCAAGTATCTTGAAGTACCATACAGAAAAGTTCATGAATATTTTCTCTAGTTAAATCATTAATAGATACACCATCAATAGTAATATTACCTGAATTTATTTCATAAAATTTCATGAGTAAATTAACCATTGTTGTTTTACCTGCTCCTGTAGGACCTACTATAGCAACTTTCTCTCCTGGTTTTACTTTAGCACTAAAGTCTTTAATAATAGTTTTAACTTCATCATATCCAAATTTAACATGATCAAATACTATTTCACCTTTAACTTTATTCTTATCTAATTTCTTAGTTATATGTTTTTGAGAATTCATTTCTTTTTCTTCTAAGAATTCAAATACTCTTTCAGAAGCTGCTGCAGTAGATTGCATAGATGTCATAGCTTGTGCTATTTGATTTAGTGGATTAGTAAATAATCTAATATAGATCATAAATGCAACAATAACACCAAATGTAATAGTGTTTTTAGATACAAGTAATGCACCTACTACGCATACTGCTACATATCCAAAATTACTAATAAATCCCATAAATGGACCCATCATTCCAGATAAAAATTGACTCATCATATTACTCTTATATAGACCATTATTTAATTTATCAAATTCTTTTCTAGTTTCCTTTTCTCCATTACATGTTTTAGTAACTATATAACCAGAATACATCTCTTCTATGTATCCATTTAAATCACCAAGTTCTTTTTGCTTTCTAGTAAAATACTTTTGTGATTTAGATAACATTATAAACATAAATAAAAAGCCAAATAAACTAGCTCCAATAGCAGTAAATGCCATTATATAGTTTGTATAGAACATCATTACTAATGAGCCTAAAAATAGTGTTAAATTAGATATTAAAGATACTAAAGACTGACTTAAATTAAATGACATAGTATCTACATCATTTGTAAGTCTAGAAAGAATATCTCCAGTTTCATGACTATCAAAAAACTTAAGTGGTAATCTATTAATTTTATTAGAAATATCACTTCTAAGTTTCTTAGCAAACTTATTAGCTATAGTAGTCATACTATAACCTTGAATATAACTAAATATAGCACTAAGTCCATATAAAATTATTAATATTAATGCTATAGCTTTAATATTATCTATATTCATTTTAGGTTTAACTAAATTATAAATACTCTTTGGTAACTTATCAAACTTACTTAACATATCATTTCTATCATTCATATCTATTGTAGAAACAATCTCTAGATACTTAGTTTGATCCTCTATAGTTATAGTAGTTCCATCTATTACTATAGGTCCTCCATAATTAGTAGTTATTAAACTATTAATCTCCATTAACTTATCAGTATTAGGTTTAATACCTTCAGTTATTTCATCTGTTAAATCAGATAATTTATTAGGTGCTATTATACTAAATACAGAACTAATAATAGCAAGTAATACAGATATTATTATTAATACTTTCCAAGGTTTTAAAGCCTTAAAAAGTTTACTTAAAGAACCAAATAAATTCTTTGGTTTTTCTTGTACTCTACTATTCATCCTAGGCATTTTGAAGTTCCTCCTCACTTAATTGTGATAAGGCAATTTCTTTATATACATCACAAGATTTTAATAATTCTTTATGAGTACCTACGCCTACACATTTTCCATTATCTAATACTAATATCTTATCAGCATTCATAATAGTTCCAATTCTTTGAGCAACTATTAAATTAGTTGAATCTTTAGTATATTTCTTTAATTCTTTTCTTAAATTTAAATCAGTTTTATAATCTAATGCTGAGAAAGTATCATCAAATATAAATATTTCTGGATGTCTTGCTATAGTTCTAGCAATAGATAGTCTTTGTTTTTGACCACCAGAAAGATTAGTACCTCCTCTAGCAACATGAGAATCTAATTGTTTATCTAGTTTTTTAACAAAGTCTGCTTGCGATACTTTTAAAGCTTCATTAATATCTTCTTCAGATACTCTTTTTGATGATTCACCATAAGTAATATTATTTTTAACAGTTCCTGTAAACATAACTGCTTTTTGAGGTATATAACCCACTTTATTATTTAGATTTTTAAATGTATATTCTTTAACATTTATACCGTCTACTAAAACTTCTCCTGAAGTAACATCATATAATCTTGGTATTAAGTTAATAAGAGTACTTTTACCAGATCCAGTAGAACCAATAAATGCTACAGTTTCTCCTTTATTAACTTTAAATGAAATATTTTCTAATATATATTCATCAGCATCAGGATACTTAAATGAAACATTCTTAAATTCAACTGTTCCATGTTCTTTAGTATCTTTATTATAAGTACCTTCTTTTATCTTAATATCTTCATCTAATACTTCATTAATACGAGATGCTGATATAGCTGCTCTTGGTCCTATCATAAATATAAATGCTAACATTAAAAATGACATAATTACTTGCATTCCATATGAAGTAAATACAACCATATTAGAGAATAACTCTATCTTTTCGCTCATCATAGAATTATATATTAAATAAGCTCCTATAATATATATTCCAAATGTTAAACCATGCATAACTATATTCATTACAGGACTTAAAATAGCTAAACTTCTTTGAGTAAATAATTGATTCTTAGTTAGATCATCATTAGCTTTCTCAAATCTTTCTCTTTGAAACTTTTCTGCATTAAATGCTCTGATAACTCTAATACCAGTTAAGTTTTCTCTAGTTACTCCATTAATTCTATCAATTAATTTTTGAATAATCTTAAACTTAGGTAAAACTATTAAAAGTATAGTTAATATAACTGATAATAAAAGTACTATACATCCAGCAAGTAACATACTCCATTCAATACTCTTATTAACTATTTTAGTAATAGCTAAAGTACACATAATAGGTGCCCTAAGCATCATATGTAGTCCCATAGCTATAAGCATTTCTATTTGAGTAATATCATTAGTAGTTCTAGTAATTAATGAAGGAGTTGAAAACTTCTTCATTTCTTCTATTCCAAAACTTTCTACTTTATTAAATATTTTACTTCTAACATTTAAACTAAATGAGGATGATAATTTAGAAGCAAAATAAATAGATATACCTGCACATATGAAACTACCAAATGCAAACAACGTCATCCACATACCTTGCACTAATATATCGTGCGACATAGTACTACTATTAGTTTGTATTAAAGTAGTTATTTCAGACATATAATCTGGTATTTTTAATTCTAATTGTACATTAATATAAGTTAATAAAATACACATTAAAACTATTAACCAGTCTTTAAATTTAAAGTTCTTTAATAATTTAATCATGTTAGTATCCTTTCAATTGTTACTATAATATTATAGCATAAAAAAATGGGATTTTATTTCCCATTTTCATTTAAATATCCAAAAGGTAAATCTCTTGAATCTACTACCATATTCTTAGATGCTTCTTTTAATGCACGATATTTAACATTAATAAGAATTATAGCAACTAATAATAATACGTTTAGTATTAATGATCCAAATAATAGATAATCTTTTAAAGTAATATTAATCTTTTTCTTATCATCTTTCTTTGGAGTTTCTTTCTTTTCAGGAGTAACAGGTTTAACTTCCTTTTTCTCCTCTTCTTCTCTTGTAATAACTATTTTAATAGTATTTTTACTACCATCTTCAGCTGTTACTGTAATAGTTATAGGATTATCTCCTACTATTAATTCATATACTCCAGTTCCTTCTACTTTTGCTTTTAAATCATTAGCAGTAGCTTGAACATTAATAGAACTAATTTCATTTCTAACAGATAAAGTATAGTTATTATCATCAACTCTAATAAGATTATAACCTTCAACAGTTAAACTCTTAAGTTTCTTATCACTTGATTTAGTTTCTTTATTGTTATTATTGTTAT
>JAFXXX010000010.1 GCA_017542065.1 Bacilli bacterium
AAATTTACGTGGACAAAATGTGGACAAATGGCAATTTTTGGTCAATTTTTACGTGGACAAAATCCTCGCAAACCCTTATATTTCCTACTACTTACCACAGCATTGTTTGTATTTTTTCCCTGAGCCACATGGACATGGATCATTTCTACCAATTTTATTAGATTTTCTTTGAATCTTGTTAGTTTCTTTTCCACCATTATCTCTAATAGGCTTTTCTACTTGCTTTCTTTCTAGATTTTGTTTAATTTCAGCCTTTAATAGATAAATAGTAGTTTCTTTATTAATAATAGAAATCATTTGATCAAATAAAGCAAATCCTTCTTTAGTATAAGCTACTAAAGGATTAGTTTGTGCATAACTTCTAAGACCAATACCTTCTTTTAAATGGTCCATAGTATTAATATGATCCATCCAGTGAGTATCGATAACTCGTAAAGCTATAACTTTTTCAAAGCTATCTACTATTTCTTCTGGTAATTCTTCTATTTTTTGATTATATTCTTCTGAAACAATATTATAAACAGTATCTATAACATCTTCAGATCTTTTATTAATTATTTCAGATACTTTAACTGATTTATTCTTAAGTAAATTTTCATTACAGTATTCTGCAATTTCGTCAACATCTTTTTCTGTTAATTCACCAGAAACAATTAAATGTCCTTTTACTACTTCATCAATATGTTCTCTTATTAATTTAAGAATAGAATCATGAATTGAATCTCTATCAAGTATTTCATTTCTTCTTTCATACATGATTTCTCTTTGTTTTGCCATTACATCATCATATTGAAGTAAACTCTTTCTTATATCATAGTTGTTTCCTTCTACTCTCTTTTGAGCAGATTCAACATTCTTTGTCATAGTTTTACTTCTTAGGTTTACTGTAGTACCTAGTCCTGCAGCAGCTAATACTTCTTTAAATCTATCAGTACCAAATCTAACCATTAATTCATCTTCAAATGATACGAAGAATTGTGAATATCCTGGATCACCTTGTCTACCAGAACGTCCTCTTAACTGATTATCTATACGTCTAGATTCATGTCTTTCAGTACCAATTACACATAAACCGCCTAGTTCTTTAACACCTTCACCAAGCTTAATGTCGGTACCACGACCAGCCATGTTAGTAGCTATAGTAACAGAACCTTTTTCACCAGCTTTAGCAATGATTTCTGCTTCTCTAGCATGGTTCTTAGCATTTAATACTTCATGTTTAATATGTTCTTTAGTAAGCATATTACTAATCAATTCTGAAGTTTCAACTGCTATAGTACCAACTAGTACTGGTTGACCAGTTTTATGTCTTTCTTTAATTTCATTTATAATAGCAGCATATTTATCTTTCTTAGTAGCAAATATTAAATCTGCCATATCTTGCCTTATAACAGGTTTATTAGTTGGAATTTCAATAACATACATGTTATAGATTTCTCTAAACTCTTCTTCTTCAGTTTTAGCAGTTCCTGTCATACCAGCTAATTTATTATACATTCTAAATAAATTTTGGAAAGTAATAGTAGCTAAAGTCTTAGTTTCTTCATTGATTTTAACTCCTTCTTTAGCCTCTAATGCTTGGTGTAATCCTTCTGAGAATTGTCTACCATGCATTAAACGTCCAGTAAATGGATCTACTATTATAACTTCACCATCTTGAACTATATAATCTACTTCATTATGCATAATAAAGTTTGCTCTTAAAGCATTATTAACATGGTGAACTAATGCGGAATAGTTAACATCATACATGTTATCAATCTTATAAAAGTCTTCACATTTTTTACTACCTACATCTGTTAAACTAATACTTTTAGTTTTTTCATCTATAGTAAAATCTTCATTTTCTTTTAAGTTTTGTACAAATCTTTGTGCATCCATATATTGATTAGATGTATGCATAGAACCACCAGATATAATTAATGGAGTTCTAGCTTCATCAATAAGTACAGAGTCTACTTCGTCTACTATTGCAAAGTTAAGTGGTCTTTGAACTCTATCTTCTTTTCTAACAACCATGTTATCTCTTAGATAGTCAAAACCAATTTCATTATTAGTAGAATAAGTAATATCAGCATTATATGCTGCTTGTTTTTCTTCACTAGATAATTCTCTTGCATTAATACCTACTGTTAAACCTAAAAATTCATAAATTTGTCCCATCCAGTGAGCATCACGGTCTGCTAGGTATTCGTTAACAGTTACAATATGTACACCTTTACCCTCTAATGCATTTAAATAAGCAGGCATAACTGATGTTAATGTTTTACCTTCACCAGTCTTCATCTCTGCTATATTACCATAATGAATAGCAAGTGCACCTAGTATTTGAACATAGTATGGATATTCTCCAATAACTCTTTTAGAAGCTTCTCTTGCAGTAGCAAAAGCATCTACTAAGATATCTTCTAATGTTTTACCTTGTTCTAATAATTCTTTTAATTTCTTAGTTTTATTTTGTAATTGCTTATCAGTTAATTTGCCATATTCTTCACTTTTTGCTTCTATTTGATCAGCAATTTTCATAAACCTTTTTAATTCTTTATATTCTGTGTCTAACAACTTCTTAAATATACTCATCTTTTTTATCCACCTTTATACCATTATACCATTATTTGGCGCAAAAAAAAAGACTATTAAGTCCTATATTTTTTTAGAATCTGCTAGTCTTTTTATAATTATTATAGCAATTATAGCTATAGATAAAATAGATACACTAAGAACTATTATAGTTCCTCTATTTAATAATTTATTTGATTTATTAAAAGTTAAATAAATATATTTTTCTTTTGTAGTATTATCTATAGTCCAAGAATAAGTATTTTCACTTATTTTATCTGTGTTTTCCTCTATTACATTAAGAGGAGTAGTAATATTAATTTGTAATGATTTTATATTATATGAATTATTTAATTTATCAGTAGATGTATTAAATATGTTCCCTGTGGATAAAGATACTTCTTTATTATCTGATTTATATGAAACATTATCAAATAATTGAACATATACAGGACTATCTAATAAATAATCTTCTATAGAGTTATATTCATGTGTATAATCTAATTTTAAATTATCTCCATCTACTACTAATTTATAATCATCTTCATTTTCTACTTCTGTTCTTAACATACTATCAAACATTTCATAGTTATCTGCTTCACCAGAAATAGTAATACTTAAATTCTCTTTAACTGCTAATTCTTCATCAATTGTTACATTATATGTTCCTGCACAACCAGTTATTAAAAGTAATAATACTGTTAGGAATACTATCTTAATCTTTTTCATTATCTAGTACCTCCTATTACAATAAATCTATTACTATCACTTAGTAAATCATAATAATCAAATGATAATTTATTATAATTAGCTTTTAATACATTACCAAATCCTTCAGTTCCTTCAGGACATATATATCTATATGATTTATCATTAGGATCTAATAACAAATATTCTCCAGCATTATTAACATCATATATTAAAAAGTATGTTTGATAACAAGATAAACTACCATTGCCTTCTGTTTCCATTAATACTGGTTTACCATTTAATATGTAGTTTTTAAGTTCACTACTATCTAATACTTTAAAATTAACTTTGTATTCATTAGAAATCATATAAAAGAAATCATCACTATTAATTGGTTCTTTACAATCTATTAAATCATTATCTGATGCTTTATTATATATTTCAATAGGATCTATTTGTCTTCCAAAATATGTAGATAATAACATAGCTGTAGAAGTCATAATATCTGAATGATATTTATAATAATCATTACCACCATTACATTCTATTTTTCTTCCTGCTAAAGGAAATTCATAGCCATTATAATAATAAACATCTTCATTTCTATGAGTTTTATAGTCAGTATCTGCTTCAATCTCGCTTATTCTTTTTGATGATTCTAAACTAATCATGAATTCTGTAGAATTATCCTCAATTGTTGGAGATAATAATTTCATATTTAATATGCTAGATATATTTGAATCTACGACGTATGGAAACCCAATAATGTATAATGCTGCAATAATACATAAAGCACCTATTTCAAGTCCATAAAAAAGTTTATTTATATTTAACTTTCTAAACCTGTATAAAACTATTGGAGCTACTACAATAACAAGTATTTTAATTATGCAAAATAATACTAATAAAAACTTATCCATTATATCAACTCCTTATTTTATTTCTTTTACTTTTCCGTTATCATATTTATATATACTGTAATATGTTGGTTGTGAATCACCATCACAAACTGACACAACTACTTCATATTTTTTATCATTATTAAAATCAATTAAGTTTACTAAATAATATATTTTGTTTTGAATATCACTATCCATATTATCCTCATAATAAACTATTTCAAAAGCATTGCCATTATCATCAACTATTATACTAGTAAATATTGAATCATTTTCATTATAAACAATATAAATAACTTTTTCCTCAGATGAATCGTTATCAATATCAAATAATATTTCTTTATAATTATAAACATTATCTAACTCAATATTAGTGTCTAATAATTCGTTATATTCTTTTAATTTATTAGAATCAATTTCTATATCATCATCTATGTTTATGATGTTTAATTTCTTTAGAATACCTGATGCTATAAAATTATTAACATTAATCATTTTATTATATTTAGAAACTGCATAATATTCATTTGTTTTTCCGTTCTTATTTGATTTAATATACCCTTTTAATGCTTTTCCATCTTTATATATGTATGCTTTTCTTAGTAAAATTCTTTTGTTGCTTTTATAATTAAATATCTTATTACCAAAAGTGATTACTTTATTATGACTGCCCAAATATACAATCTTAGTATTCAAAAATAAAATAGATAATATTACAATTATACAAACTATTAAAATTGGAATAACTATTTTCTTTTTCATAATTACCTCTTTACTACTTTTTCTTGTTAGTTTTTCCTGGATATCTATATGCTTCAATGAATCTATGTTCTCCAGAATATGATGGAGTATGACCAAGCGCCCCCGCCTTTCTCATACCATCTGTAGATCCACCACTATATGCTTTATTATCACCAGCATAAATTTCAACGTGACCAGCACGATTTATACCCGCCTCTTTTAAACAACTTGGAGTATAATCAAATTGAGGCCAGTAGAATGTAATATCTCCAGGTTCTAAATCATCAATATCCGTAATTCTTATCCATTCATGTTCATGTAAGAAGACATGAACTGCTGTTGCACATGTATTTCCTTTGTTATAACCAGGACAGTTTTCTGAGTTATAAGAACCCATACCATTTATTTCTTCGGCAGTAAATACTCCTGCTAATTGTAATACTGCACTTACGTAATCCGCACAACACATTGTAGTGTACGTATTACTTTCATAGTGATTTAATACGTTGGCTGCCCCAGTACATGTATATTCCCATTGTTTACTAGATGAAACACTCTTAATCTTATCAGCAGCATCTAATATAGCAGCAGTTACTTGAGCGTTTCCTTTATTATTTCTCCTTCTTGAAATATAGGAAATTGTTACTTTCTTATCTGAATAAGTACAAGCATATTTATTACTTGTTTTATCACTCATACCAAAAGTATTAATTAATAATCTAACTAATACTGGTGCCGCAAATAATAAAACTAAAGATATAGTTCTTCTAACAAATCTTGTATAAGCTGCTTTTCTTTGTTTTTCATCACCAGCAACTACTGCTGAAGTTAAATCAACCGATCCAAATAAGATTAATAGTATAGGTCCTGCTATATACATTAATAGATATACTTTATTAATAGCTTCTTGTAATGTACTAGAAATAATACTACTACAAGCACTACTATTTTCATCTAATACCTTTTGAATGTCATCACTAATTAAATCTTTATCATATGCTTTAGCATTAAATAAATAAGTTAATGCTTGCATTTTAGTTCTACCGATACTATTACATTTATTAACTACAATTTGTGTATATAACGTTCCATTACAGTTATTAGCATTATATTCTGATACTGCGTTGTTATATTCTATAAACTTATAATTAACATCTGCTACAGTATACTTTTCTTCTGCTTTAACACCATATATAACAAAAAACGATAAAATAAAAATTGTTATACTTATTATTCTTTTTTTCATAGTAACCTCTACGTTAAAATTATACTAAAATATACAAAAAAAATAAAGTCCATTTGGACTTTATTTTGTTTCAATTATACCGTAGTTTCCATTCTTTCTTTTATATAAAACACATATCTTATCAGTTTCTATATCTTTATATACAAAGAAATTATGTCCTAGTAATTCCATTTGAAGAATAGCTTCTTCTTCATCTATTGGTTTTAACTCAATAGATTTTCTTTTAACAATAACTTCTTCTTCCATGAAATTATCTTCAATATCTATTTCAAAATCTTCGATGACTTTCTTCTTTTTATTTAATTTTTCTTTATTTTTTCTAACTTGTCTTTCTAGTTTATCAATAACTAGATCAATTGCTGCATATAAATCATCATCTACTACTTCATTTCTTAATGTAAAATCTTTTGTTGGGATAGTAACCTCTATTTTATATCTTCTTCCTTCTTTTTTTGTTAAAACAATTGCTTCTATATCATCGGAGTCTTTAATATATTTATCTAATCTAGATAATTTAGCTTCGATATACTCCTTTATAGAATCAGTGTTTTCATATTTGTCTCCGCGAATCAAATATTTCATCATACCATCTCCTCAATATCATTATAACAGCAAAATAAAAATATTTGTCAAGTTTAACAAATATTTTACATTTATTTTACACGATTTTATTTGTTTTCGTACTCTGAGATTTGTTTTTTTCTTCTTATATATCTATCTTTTTGACTAAATTCTGTATTTATAAACTCTTCAATTATTCTAACTGCTCTTTCTGGTTTAATTTCTCCCGGAATAGCAATAGCATTAACATCATCATCACTTCTAGATAATATAGTTTCCTTAATAGAATTAACTTTAGCACATCTTACACCTTTAACTTTATTACAAGCAATAGCCATGCCTACTCCAGTCCTACAAATAGAAACACCAAAGCATTTATTCTTTACTATATATTCACCTAACTTTAAACCGTATTCAGACCAATCACTTATTTCTTTAGAATCAGATCCCAAATCAACAAATTCAACATCTTTCATATGTTTAATAATATATTTTTTTAAATCATAACCCCAATGATCATTAACTATCGCTATTTTCATATCTATCACCAATTTTATTATAACAAAAAAATTAGACCTAAGTCTAATTATTTGTCTTCTATTTTACTTTTTAGCTTGAGCAGCTCTTCTATTAAATTTATCTACGTTACTTGATTTACTTGTTCTAACTTGAGCTCCAGTATAGAATGGATGACATTCAGAACAAACTTCAACGTGGATTTCATCTTTAGTTGATTTAGTATCAAATGTAGCACCACATGCACAAATAACTTTACAATCTTTATAGATTTCTTTCTTTTCTTTTGCCATATTAATATGTTCTCCTTTCGCCATAACTTTTTAGTTATAGAATTCCTAAAAATCTATTATATTTTAACAAATATATTTAGAATATGCAACCATTTTTTATATAAGTTCTATAGTTGCACCTATATTTGACAGTTTTTCTACAATATTTTCATATCCTCTTAAGATATAATCAGCATTTTGTATCTCAGTATTACCACTAGCTATTAATCCTGCTATAACCAATCCAGCACCTGCTCTAAGATCTGTAGCCATAACAGTTGTACCAACTAATTTAGTTGGACCGTATATATATGCTCTTTCTCCTTCTACCTTAATTCTTGCTCCCATTTTTGCTAGTTCATATAGGTTTTGGAATCTATTTTCCCAAATAGTTTCATCTATAGAACTAGTTCCGTCTGCTAGAACTAATAAAGATGCTAATTCTTGTTGTAAATCTGTTGCAAATCCAGGATATATAAGAGTTTGAACATCTACAGGATTATACTTTTCTGGTTTAGATACAATTATGTAATCAGGTCCTATTTCTAATGGAACACCCATTTCTCTTAGTTTTTCTGTTAAAGAATAAATATGTTCTGGTATTAAGTTAGTTACTTTTAAACCATTAGACATAGCTGCTCCAAGTATTACAAATGTACCGGCTTCTATTCTATCTGGTATTACTTCATGGAAACATGAATGAAGATATTCAACACCTTCTATTTTAATTCTATTAGTACCAGCTCCACTTATTCTAGCACCCATATTATTTAAGAAAGTAGCAATATTAACTATTTCTGGTTCTTTAGCAGCATTTTCTATTATAGTTTTACCCTTAGCTTTTACTGCAGCTAACATTAAATTAATAGTTGCTCCAACAGAAGCAAAGTCTAAATATATATTAGTTCCTACTAATTCATTAGCTTCAATAATCATATTATCTCCATCTTCAGTAATAGTAGCCCCTAAAGCTTTAAATCCTTTTAAATGAAGATCTATTGGTCTAGCTCCAATAACACAACCACCAGGAAGTGATATTTCTACATGACCATATTTACTTAGTAATGCACCCATAAAATAATAAGATGCTCTTAATTTTCTACTAAATTCTCCATGTATAGGTCTATTTGTCATACTATTTGGAACAATTCTTAAATAATCTTCTTTAGATTCAACTTGAACATTCAAATAGTTTAATATTTCAATAAGATTATCTACGTCAGATAATTGTGGAACATTATATATATTAACATCTTCATCACATAAGATAGCAGCAGGTATAATTCCTACAACACTATTCTTAGCACCACTAACAGGAATCTCTCCACTTAATATATTTCCACCTTTAATATTAATTGTATGCATATATTATCACCTACATTCATTCTATCATATTTAATCCACAAAAAAAAGGTAATTAAATTACCTTTTATTTTGTTAATGTTTTAGTATTACAATCACCATTTAAAGCATAGTATTCAGAAGAAATTCTTGAATATTCGTTTTCCATTCTTGTAATAGTTTCATCATATTTGATAACTGCTATAGCATCTCTAATAGATTTATATTCAGTTTGTGAAACAAATTCTCTTACGAATCCATCAGCACCTAAATATTCAACAAATCTACCATTTACTGTAACACCATCTATTTCTTTAGTATCATATGGAATACCATCTTGTTCACCAAATACATATGCATCAATTATAGCAGCAGCACGCATATCTGGAATTAATGGTTTAACTTGATCAACACCATTTTTATCAGTGTAATATAAGTATCCATTTTTAACTAATGAACCAGCTAAATTAACTAACCCCTTATTACTCATATTAATAGCAAGTTCATCACCATTTGATAATTCACCTAAATGATATTTTTCATCTAAATCATCTTCGATTACTACTACTCTTTGAAGAAGTAATTTTTTAGCTTGTGCTTTTTCTTCTTCAGTACCATTATTTAATTTATCAATAAAGTTATTAATAGCAATTGTATTATCTCTTACTAATGCTTGTGCTTCTTCTTCTTGAATAAATACACTTAGATCTGGAACATTATCTATATGTTTAACTGTTTCTCCAGTTATATAGTTACCAGCACCTTGAATTACGTTAGCTGGCATAAAGTAACCTTCCATAGCATAGAATGTATTTCTTAAATCTTCATTAGTAATTGTTTTACTGTTATTAGTTAAAACTAATATAGTATTATTTATTTCTTTTATAGCTAAATCTTTATTATCTCCATATTGGTTAATAAAGAAGTCTTTGTTAGCTTCATATAATTTAGTAGTTTCTTCTACGAAATTAACTTCAGTAGTTTCAGTAGCAGAAGTTCCTACTGTTGTTATAGCTGTAGTTGCCAATGTAGTTTGACTAGTTTCAACATTTTTCTTACAACCAGTTAAACCAGTTAATCCCATTGTAAATGCTAATGCTAATACTAACATTTGTTTTTTATTCATAACTAAATTATTCATTTTATTATCTTTTCCCATTATTAACACCTTACTTTCTTAAACCTAAAGTTTTAGCTTTAGAATTTGTTTTTTGTCCAGCATCGAAATATGTTGGGTATGTTTCATCTTCATCGTCTTCTACTGGCATACCATTAACAGTTCCTGTATTTGGTTTTGTTGTAGCTGCAGTAGTTGGAGCAGCTGTTGTTGTAGTTGTTGTTGGAGCTGTTGTAGCTTTTGTTGTAGCAGGAGAAGTTTCAAATGTTGTATATGTTGGATATGTTTCATTTATATCTTCTTCAATATATTCAGGATTCTTACCATCATGAACATCTACTGTAATATCTCTTTGTTTTTCTGGATTTTTAGGTTCTGTATGTTGAGTTTCAACTGGTGTAGTTCCTGGAACTTCTGGATTTGTTTCAGTAGTTGTAGCACTTGGTTGTGGAGTAGGAGTTGCTGGAGTACCTTCAGTAGCTTTTGTACCTTCAGTAGCAGCTGGTGAACTTGATCCACCATTATTTGAACCACCGTTATTTGATCCACCGTTATTTGATCCACCATTGTTTGAACCACCATTATTTGAACCACCATTATTTGAACGAGTAGTTTCTGAAGATTCAGAAGGTTCATTTATTTTAATACCTTCCATTTCTTTAGACATTGATGGAATAGCTCCATCTTTATCATATGTAGTAGTAGCACTTGTAGACTCACTTGGAGTTGTACTTGTTGTACCACTTGTAGTAATTGTAGATTCAATTGTAGTAGTTGTAGTTGTTGTTTCAGAAGTATTATTTGACTTCTTATTGTTACATGATTTAACACCAAGAGCAATAGCAATAACTACACCAGCAGCTACAACACCTTTTAATGTGTTCTTAACATATCTTAATTTTCTACGATTTTTAGAAGCCTTTATTTCATCCTTAACACATTTTTCTTTATCTTTAATATTATCAAAATATGCAAAGTCATTTGTAGCAGCTATAGCTACCTTATGATAGTTCTTAGTATTTCTGTAGTTGTAGTATTCATCATCTGTACCTTTACCAGGTTCTACAACAACATAACCTTCTCTACCTTTAGCTATAAATTTTTTAATATTTTCTAAAGCTTCATTCTTTTCTTCAAGAGTAGTAGCATTAAGGTACTCTCTTAAAAGATTTTCATATGTAACTTCATAATATTTCATATTAAGCTTTTCCATTATATTATTCCCCCTTTGAAATAAACGTGCTCTATAATACCACAAGAGTATATTTATGTCAAATTTTTTGGACCTTTTTAAAAAGCAAAAAAAAGAAGGTTTTTATCCTTCTAAATTATTACTAATATCAATAAACTCTTCTAAAGAGATATTCTCTGCTCTAACAGTTAGATCCTTACCATATTTATTAAGAACTTTCTCTATCTTAACAAGATCATAATTCTTTAAATTGTTTCTTAGATTCTTTCTTTTAAATTGGAAAGAGTCTCTTATTATATTGAATAGTAGATTCTCATTCTTACAATCATTTCTACTATATCTTTCAAATTTAATAACAGCAGAATCTACATTAGGTTTAGGTATAAATGAATTTCTAGATACATCCATTACCTTTGATATTTTAAAGTAATAGTTTAAATATAATGTTAAAGAGTTATATTCTTTTGTGCCCATTTTAGCATTAAATCTATCTCCCACTTCTTTTTGAACCATTACTACTAATTTCTCTGCTATATTTAAATCAATAATTTTTTCAATAATTGGAGTAGTTATATAATAAGGAAGATTAGCTATAACATATAAATGTTTATAATCATACTTTTTTAGTTTCTCTGTTACATTAGCTTTAAGAAAGTCTTCAAATACTATTTCAACATTATTATATTCATGTAAGTTGTTAGCTATTATCATCTTTAAACTATCATCTATTTCAAAACCTAGCACATATTTAGCTTTCTCAGCTAGATATTTAGTTAGATAACCAGCTCCTACTCCTATTTCTATAACTAATGTATCATCTTCTATTTCTGATTTTTCAACTATATTATTTAATACATTATTATCTTTTAAAAAGTTTTGTCCAAATTTTTTCTTAAATTCAAAATTAGATATATCAGACATATTAATCCTCCAAAACGAATAAATTATTGGCATTATTATACGTTATTTCATATATTTCTTCAATACTTATATTTTTAATTTCAGATATCTTACCTGCAATATATTTTAAATTTAATGGACTATTTATTTGACCTCTTAATGGCGATAAATAAGGACTATCTGTTTCAATTAATAGGTTTTCAACAGGAATATTAGAAACTAGTTCTACTCCTTTTCTATTATTATCATATGTAATAGGTCCATCTATACCTATGTAAAAACCGAGTTTTATATATTCTTTAGCTAGTTCTATACTACCAGCATAACAGTGCATAGATCCTTTTCTAACATTAGAGTTCTTTATAATATCAAATACTTCTTTAGAAGCATCTCTAGCATGTACTATAACTGGTAAATCATATTTCTCAGCAAGTTCTAATTGTTTCTTAAAGAAATATATTTGTTTTTCACTATTTTCTTTAGTCCAGTGATAATCTATACCTATTTCTCCTAAGGCTACTATTTTATTATTCTTAATTTGCTCTTCTAGTAATACTAAATCATCATCAGTAAATTTATCTATTTGATCATAATTTAGTCCAATAGCAGCATAAACATTATCATATTTCTTAGATAATTCAAGTATTTCATTATTACTAGCTATATCTACACCATTAAGAATAACACTTATATTATTTTCTTTGCATTTCTTAATGATTTCTTCTGCATTTTCCATTTCACTAGGATATAAATGACAATGTGTATCAATTATTTTCATAAAAATCACCTAAATAAATTATAACATAAAAAAGAGATTAACTCATTAATCCCTTTATATAATCTATTTCTGCTTGTTCATCTAATCTAACAAATATTGGTTCACCTTTTTCAATAACTTTAACATTATCAAAGGTCTTACAATTCTTTAGATCTTCAATAGTAACATTATTATCAAGTCCCATTTGTCTTAAGATATTATCAGATGTTTCTTCCATAAATGGTCTAATTAATATAGCTATTGTTTTAATACCATAAGCTAAATGGTTCATACAAGAAGCAAGTTCTTCAGTTTTAACTTCTTTAAATAATGCCCATGGAGCAGTTTCATCAATATATTTATTAGTTCTAGAAACTATAGAGAATATAGATGATACACATTGTGAAAACTCACATTCATCTAAGTATCTCTTAGCTTCTTTAATTTTATTTTCTACATCTATTTCAAATACTTCATCTACTTCATTAATATGACCTTTATAATCAGGAATATTACCTTCAAAGTATTTATTAATCATTGAAATAGTTCTATTAACTAAGTTACCTAAATCATTACATAGATGTGAATTATATCTTTCAACAAAGTCTTCTGGAGTAAATATACCATCAGTTGAAGAAGGCATACTTACAAGTAAATAAAACTTTAATGCATCAAGTCCATATCTATTAATTAAATCTTCTGGATAAATAACATTTCCTTTAGATTTACTCATCTTACCATCTTTCATGTTAATCCAGTTATGAACTAAGATTTGTTTTGGTAATGGTAAATCTAATGCCATTAAGAATATAGGCCAATAAATTAAATGGAATCTTGCAATATCTTTACCAATTACATGCATATCACATGGCCAATATTTATTAAATAGTTCATCATTTTCTTGTCCATATCCTAAACCAGTTATATAGTTTGTTAGAGCATCTAACCATACATATACAACATGTTTTGGATTAGATGGAACTTGAATACCCCATGTAAATGAAGTTCTACTTACACATAGATCTTCTAAACCAGGTTTTAAAAAATTGTTAATCATTTCTTGTTTTCTATAATCTGGTTTAATAAAATCAGGATGTGTTTCATAGTATTCAAGTAATCTATCTTGATATTTCTTCATATTGAAGAAATATGCTTCTTCTTTAGCAGGTTTAACTTCTCTTCCACAATCAGGGCATTTACCATCCACTAATTGACTTTCAGTCCAGAATGATTCACAAGGAGTACAATATAAACCTTCATATTCACCTAGATATATATCACCTTGAGCTAAAAATCTTTCAAAGATATCTGCTACTACTTTTTCATGATAGTCATCAGTAGTTCTAATAAACTTATCATAATCTATTTTCATTAATGACCATAAATCTTTAGCCATTTTAGCCATAGCATCCACGTGTTCTTTAGGTGTAATACCTTTTTCCTTAGCTATATTTTCAATTTTTTGTCCGTGTTCATCAGCACCAGTAAGCATAAAAGTGTCATCACCAAGCATTTTGTGATATCTCTTTAAACTATCTACTAATACTTCTGTATATGTTGTACCAATATGATATTTACCACTAGGATAATATATTGGTGTTGTTATATAAAATTTATTACTCATCTAAAAACCTCCTTTTATTTATCGGTAGAACCAAATCCACCTTTTCTTTCTCCAGTTGCATTGTCATCTTCTACAGTCAAATATTTCATAAATACTACTTGACCAATGACATCTCCCTTTTTTACTTCTATATCGTGATTACTACAATTAAAGTATGCAAAGAAGAAATGTCCATCATTATCTGGATTACCATAATAATCTGAATCTATTAATCCAACACTATTTGCCATTAAGAATCCTTTTTTTGGACCACTACTTCTATTTAATAATAAATAGCATTCATCTGGTTCACACATGGCTTTTAATCCAGTAGGAATTAATGTTGGTTTCATACCAGGTTCCCACATAGGAATTACTATATCTTCAGCAGCTTCTACATCATAACCAGCAGAATGTGCAGTTTTTCTAACAGGCATGTTTATATTTTTATCTTCATATCCTTTTGCAATTTCAAATTTTCTCATAGTTATCACTCCAAATCTATAAAATATTATATATCATTTTATTAATCTTTTAAACACTTTTTATATAAATCCATAAACTCAATTAAATAATAAATATAATGTTTATCTAAGTTATGAGTAAATAGTTTTATATGTAATCCATTATTTCTATTTTCAAATTTAAACTTATCTGATATTTCATAAGAATCCATAAATAACTTATCTATATTAATATTATCTGGATTTTTAAGTACAAATTCTACAAATAAATTAGTCTTAATTAATGGATCAATATCATTTTCTTTAGCCATACTTTCATATAACTTACTATACATATAGATTTCTAAATCTTCATCAATTTTACCAAATCTATCCTCAATTTCCTCTTTAACTACTCCAAGTGTTTCAAGAGAGTTAATTGTACTAATTAATTTATGAACTTCAATCTTAGTTGATTCATCTTTAATGTAATTATTCTTAATATGGTTATCTACATCTACTAATGGTTTTTCATCTTCTACTTCTTCCACTTCTTTAACCATATTACCTTTTAGTCTTTCAACTTCATTATTAAGAATTCTTGTGTATAAATCATAACCTACTGAATCTATAAATCCTGCTTGTTCAGATCCAAGAATATCTCCGGCTCCTCTAATAGATAAATCTTTCATAGCTATTTGGAATCCACTACCTAAATTAGTAAATTCTTTTAAAGCATTTAATCTCTTAACAGATGTTTCAGTTAGAGATTTATTTTTCTTATATGTTAAATAAGCATAAGCTATCTTATCAGATCTACCAACTCTACCTCTAATTTGGTATAGTTGTGATAATCCAAATCTATCAGAATCAAATACAATTAATGTATTAACATTAGGTATATCTATACCAGTTTCAATAATAGTAGTACATAGTAATATATCAAATTCATTATTAACAAATGCCATCATAGTATCTTCTATTTCTTCTTTAGACATTTGTCCATGTATTATTCTTATTTCTGCATCAGGTGCAATTCTCTTTATATCATGATATTTTTGTTCAATATGTTCAATATTATTGAATAAAACAAATACTTGTCCTCCCCTAGACATTTCCTTATATATAGCTTCTTTAAGTATTTGATCACTTTCTTCAATTACGTATGTTTGAACAGAATATCTAGCAGCAGGTGGAGTTTCTATTAAAGCTAAATCTCTTAAACCTACTAATGACATTTGAAGAGTTCTTGGTATTGGTGTTGCACTTAAAGTAAGAATATCTATATTTTCTTTATATTCTTTAATCCTTTCTTTGTGCATAACACCAAATCTTTGCTCTTCATCTACTACAAGTAGTCCTAAATCCTTATATTCTATTGATTTATTAAGTAGTTTATGAGTACCAATTACTAGATCTACTTTACCTTCTTTTAATTTTTCCTTAATAATTCTTTCATCTTTTGCTGTGGTAAATCTATTAAGTAATGCTATTTCTACTCCATAATTCTTAAATCTTTCCACAGAAGATTTAAATTGTTGCGATGAAAGAATAGTTGTAGGACATAAATATGCTACTTGTTTACCAGAAAGTATAGCTTTAAATATAGCTCTAAATGCTACTTCAGTCTTACCATATCCAACATCCCCACATAAAAGCATATCCATTGGATATTTTCTTTCCATGCATTCTTTTATTTTATCTATAGCAATTAATTGATCTCTAGTTGGTTCATATTCAAATTCTGATTCAAATGCTATTTGTTCATCATTATCTTTTTCAAATGCAAAACCTTCTTTAAGTTTTCTTTTTGCACTTATTTCAAGTAATTTACCTGCTATATCTTTAACTTTATTCTTAATTCTAAGTTTAGTTTTTTGCCATTCTGTATCACTAAGTTTATTTAGCTTAGGTACATAACTATCACTTGATGCATACTTAGTAATTAAATCTATTTTATCCACAGGAATATATAGTTTGTCTTTACCATAATATAAGATTTCTAGGTAATCTTTATTAATATCGCCCTTTTTAATAGTTTTTAAACCATTATAAACACCAATACCATGATTAATATGAACTACATAATCACCAATTGCAAGATTATTTATGTTACCAATCTTAGTTCCTACTTTAAACTTATTCTTATAAGTACTTGGTCTATCACTACTTGAAAATAATTCATACTCTGTTAAAAGGATTAGATTATCTATTTCAAATCCATAGTCATAATCAGCTTTTATTACATTAATTCTAGTGTTATCTATCTTATCCACAGTAGTTTTATATAGTGGAACCTCTAAGAACTTCTCTAGATTCTTAACTTTATTATCATCTTTAATAGATATAATTACTGTCTTTTTCTTAAATAATGCATTAGTTAAATATTCATTTATATAACTAATATTAGATTTAAATCTATCTACTTCTTTACCATTTAAGTTATAAATATGATCTAACTTCTTACCTTCAATTAAGTTATCTATCTTCAATAAGTATATTTCATCTTTAATATCAATATCTTCTAAAGAGAACATATACTTATCATTAGTACCTTTTTCTTTATTAAGGTTCATTATATCTTCAGATAATCTATCATATGACTTTCTAATAGTTCCAAAGTCATCATATATAGTTATAGGATTATCTAAATAATTAAATATAGATACATAATTATCTAAAACCTGTGGAATATTCTTTTGTTTAGGTTCAATATCTATATTTTTACTGTTGATAAATTCACTAACTGGGTATATCTCTACTTTATCTATATCTTTAATAGATCTTTGAGAGTCTATATCAAACTCTCTAATTGAATCTATCTCATCTCCCCAGAATTCTATTCTTATTGGATTTTCAAAATTATATGGGAATATATCTAGTACAAATCCTCTTGATGAATATTCACCTGTTTTAGTAACAAAAGGACTTCTTTCATAACCAATATTAGATAAATCTCTTTCAAGATTTTCTTTATTACATTCTCCTTTTGAAATATTTATTATACTTTTTACCCATACATCTTTCGAAGGCATGTATCTTAGTAACCCGTTAAGGTTAGTAATTAAGATATTACCTTTATTATTAACTAAACCGTCTAGAGTACTTAATCTAATTGATAATAAATCTGGTGATATAGATATTGATTCTTCTGTAATAAAGTCATCCATTGGAAAGAAGAAAGTATTCTTATATAACTTAGAAATAGCTTTATATAATATATTTCCTTCATATATAGAATTAGTTAATAATACTATATCTCTATTAGAATTCTTTCTTATCTCCACAACGCAAAAAGAGGTTAATTGTTTAGTTAACCCCGTGATACCTATATTATCAAATTTATCAATCTTGATTAAATTCTCTATCATAATATCATCTCTTGTTATATTTATTTTGTAACTCATTAAAGTCTAGATTTATATAATCAATAATAATATCGTATGATTTCTTAATAGCTTCTTCAATCTTTTCTCTATCATCTTTACTAAATTTACCAAGTACATAGTCTTTAGTATCAGATTCTTTGTTATTTGATATACCAATTTTTAATTGTTTATATTCATTATTCTTGAAGTTAGCTTCAATATTTTTCATACCATTATGACCACCAGAAGAAGATCTTTCTTTTAATTTGATCTTTCCTACTTCTAAATCTAGATCATCATGAATAACTAATATGTCTCTTTCATTTACTTTAAAGTAGTCTGCATATTTTCTCATTACATCTCCACTTAAGTTAATGAACTTTTGCGGTTTAAGAAGAATGA
>JAFXXX010000011.1 GCA_017542065.1 Bacilli bacterium
AAGTTAAGAAAGAAAAGAAATCTAAGATGGAATACCATATTGGTACAATGATCGAAATTCCAAGAGCTGCTATCCTAGCTGATGAAATCGCTGAAGAAGCAGAATTCTTCTCATTCGGAACTAATGACTTAACACAAATGACATTTGGATTCTCAAGAGATGATGCTGGTAAGTTCCTAGGAGCTTATTATGAAAACAAAATCTATGAGCAAGATCCATTTGCTAAGCTTGATCAACATGGTGTTGGAAAACTTGTTAAGATGGCTGCTGAACTTGGTAGAAAGACTCGTCCAAATATTAAGTTAGGAATCTGCGGAGAACACGGAGGAGATCCTCAATCAGTTGAGTTCTGCCACAGTGTTGGATTAACTTATGTTTCATGCTCACCATTCAGAGTTCCAATTGCTAGATTAGCTGCTGCACAAGCTGCAATCAAAGAAAAACAAGGTAAATAACAAAATAAAGACTAGAGAAATCTAGTCTTTTTTGTTTTATAGTTATGATAATAATTCTATATTATCTGGTACAAGTGAATTAATATACTTAAACATTTCTTCTCTTGTATATTTAGTATTATTCTTTAAGTATTCCATACCTATATTAGCAACGGCACCTATATAGAATTTAGTTATTATTTCAGATGGAATACTATTATTAATATCATTTTCAATTCTATTTTCAACATCTTTAGTAACTACATCTATAAGTATATCCATAACTATACTATTTTTATTATATTTTAATATGGAAATATATAAGTCTTTTTGGTTATCTAATTGAATTAATAATATCTTAATCATCTCCATATAATATGCTTTAGTATTTAGTAAGTTAGTATTAGCTTTTAATTCTTCCATTATTAACTCTTTTTTTGAATTAATAAAATCTACTAATAATTCATATTTGTCTTCATAATGATCATAGAATGTTGAACGATTAATTAAAGCTTCATTACATATATCTGAAACTTTAATATCTTCAAATGCTTTGCTTTTTAATAATCTTTCTAATGAATTAAATAATTCTTTTTGTGTCTTAATAATTCTTAAATCTTTTTTTGATTGCATAATAAATCACCTAGATATAATTGTAATACTTTTTAGACATTTGTAAAGATAGCCAACAAAAAGTTGTATAAATAGTCAACAAATACAAAAAAGTGTTGGATAACATACATATTAAAAGTATATGTAAGTGTAATAGATAATTATAAGTACTAAAATGATTAATGGTGATTGAGATGAGAAGATTTACTGATTTTATTGTTAAACATAGAATAGTAATATTAATAGTATTTATTATTTTCTCTTTATTTAGTATATATTTAAATACTAAAGTTAATATAAATGAAGATATACTTAAATATTTACCTAAGAGTAGTGAAACTAAACAAGGTAAAGATATAATGGAAGAGGGATTCCCTAAACAAGATTCTTCTACATTAAATGTTATGTTTAAGAATCTATCTTCATCAGATAAAACAAAGATGCTTATGGATCTTGGAAGTATACAAGGAGTTGAATCTGTTGATTATGATGACTCAGATACATACAATAAAGATAAATATACTTTATATGTATTAAATGTAGATGACTATGCTGATTCTGAAAACTCTAAAAACATATATAATACAGTTAAGAAAATATATAAACCAACAGCTATGTCCGGATCAATTGCAGATGAGAATAAACCCCTTTTACAATTATGGGTAGTTATACTAGCTATTGTATGTGCAATGATAATACTTGTTATTTTAAGTGATTCATATGTAGAACCATTCCTATATTTAATATCTATAGGTATTGCTGTTTTCATCAATAAAGGTACCAATATAATATTTCCAAGTGTATCTAATATAACTAATTCAATAGTAGCTATACTTCAATTAGCTTTATCAATGGATTATTCTATTATGTTATCTAATAGATATGAACAAGAAAAACAAAAAAACAAGAATAAAGAGGACGCTATGAAAGAAGCATTATTCCATTCTTTCTCAGCTATCTCTTCTTCATCTGTTACAACTATAGTGGGACTACTTGCTCTTGTATTCATGAGTTTTACAATTGGTAAAGATTTAGGATTAGTTTTAGCAAAAGGTGTATTATTAAGTTTAGTTTCTATATTCTTCTGCTTACCTGCTTTATTACTTACATTTGATAATCTAATAAAGAAAACAAAAAAGAAATCTCCTAATTTTAATCTAAGAAAACTTGGGTTATTCTGTTATAGAACTAGATATGCTCAATCAATATTAATTGTTGCATTATTTATTGTAGCTTTCTTACTTAAAGGAAATGTTCATGTTACTTATACAGGATCAGAACAAGATAAAGTAGGTGCTGTATTCCAAGCTAATAATCAAATAGCTATTGTATATGATAATAAATATGAAGAAGAAATAGCTAAGTATTGTAAGGATTTAGAAGATGATAATAATATAGATAAAGTATTATGTTATTCAAATACTATAAATGAAAAACTACCATATGATAAATTAAATGATAAATTTAATTATCTAGAACAAGATACAAACATAGATGAGGAGTTAATAAAAATTATTTATTATAACTATTATAATAAAGATTCGAATAATAAAATGACTTTAAATGAATTCATTACTTTCATTAAAGATAAAATATATAATAATGATAGTTTTAATAATGAAATAAGTGATGATACTAAGGATAATCTAGATCTATTAACTAAATTTACTGATAAAAATGAGATTAATAAAAAGAGAAGTTTAGATGAAATATCTGATATCTTAGATATAGATAGAGATAAACTAGATGATTTAATGATCTTATATAATAGTAAGAATATAAATATAAAGATGTCTGTATCTGAGTTTATAGATTTTATTTTAAATGATGTATTTAAAGATAGTAAATATAATTCATCTATAGATAAGAATACTATATCTAATCTAAAACAATTAAAAACATTTACTGATACTAACATTATTAATAAAGAAATGAATGCTAATGAATTATCTAAATTATTTGGCTTGGATGAAGATAGTGTTAATAAACTATTTATGCTATATCGTATTAC
>JAFXXX010000012.1 GCA_017542065.1 Bacilli bacterium
CATTTGAGCAGCTCCAGTGATCATGTTTTTAACATAGTCAGCGTGTCCTGGGCAGTCTACGTGAGCATAGTGTCTCTTATCAGTACTATATTCAACGTGTGCAGTATTAATAGTAATACCACGTTCTCTTTCTTCTGGTGCTTTATCGATATTTTCGAATGCAACAGCTTCGTTACCATTCTTACCAGATAAACATTTAGTAATAGCAGCAGTTAATGTAGTTTTACCATGGTCAACGTGTCCGATAGTACCTATATTAACGTGTGGTTTAGAACGGTCAAATTTTTCTTTTGCCATTTTAAATTCCTCCTTTTTTAATGAACAAATATATTTTATCTAATTCTTGATTAAAAATCAAGTATTATACGTTTTTTTATTATTGGTTTTTACCATTTTTCTTGATAATTTCTTCAGTTATATTTCTTGGAACTTCTTCATAGTGATCAAATACCATTGTAAAGTTTCCTCTACCTTGAGTATTACTTCTTAAAGTAGTAACATAACCAAACATTTCTGATAGTGGAACCATAGCATCAATAGCTAAAGCATTTCCTCTAGATTCTTGACCCATTGGTTTACCACGTCTAGCTGTAATATCACCCATAACGTTACCTAAATATTCTTCAGGAACAATTACTTGTACTTTCATGATTGGTTCAAGAAGTACTGGGTTACATTTATTCTTAGCTTCTTTTAATGCTAATGAAGCAGCAACCTTAAATGCCATTTCAGATGAGTCTACATCGTGGTATGATCCATCAAATAATGTAGCTTTAACATCTATCATTGGATATCCAGCAAGAACACCAGTTTGCATAGCTTCTTGTAATCCCTTATCAGTTACTGGTATATATTCTCTAGGAACAACACCACCAACGATTTGGTCAACGAATTCATATCCTTTTCCAGGATTTGGTTCAAATTTAATCCATACATGTCCGTATTGTCCACGTCCACCAGATTGTTTAATATACTTACCTTCACATTCAGCTGTCTTAGTAAGTGTTTCTCTATAAGCAACTTGTGGAGCACCTACGTTACATTCAACGTTAAATTCTCTCTTCATTCTATCAACGATGATATCTAAGTGTAATTCACCCATACCAGCGATAATAGTTTGTCCAGTTTCAGTATTAGTTGAAGCTCTAAATGTTGGGTCTTCTTCAGCTAATTTTTGTAATGCAATTCCCATTTTTTCTTGATCTGCTTTAGATTTTGGTTCAACAGTTAATTCAATAACTGGTTCTGGGAATTCCATAGATTCAAGAATACAAGCTTTCTTTTCATCACATAATGTGTTACCAGTAGTAGTATTCTTTAATCCAACAGCAGCAGCTATATCACCTGTATAAACATCTGATATTTCTTGTCTATTGTTAGCATGCATTTGAAGTATACGTCCAACTCTTTCTTTAACATCTTTAGATGAGTTTAATACGTATGAACCACTTGATAAGTGTCCAGAGTATACTCTGAAGAATGTTAATTTACCAACGAATGGGTCTGTAGCAACTTTAAATGCTAATGCTGCGAATGGTTCATCATCTGAAGGATGACGAACAATTTCATTTCCGTTTAAATCAGTTCCTTTAATAGATTCAACATCTGTAGGAGCTGGTAAGTAATCTATAATTGCATTTAATAATAATTTAACACCCTTATTACCATATGCAGTTCCTAACATTACTGGGAAGAAATCAACAGCTAATACACCATTTCTGATACATTTCTTGATATCTTCAACAGAAATTTCATTACCTTCAAGGTATTTTTCCATAACTGCATCATCGTATTCAGCAATTGTATCAATTAATTCTGCTCTCTTTTGTTCAGCAATATCTTTAAGATCTGCTGGAATTTCAATTTCTTCAGGATTTTCTTCTTGCTTACCATCATATTTGTAAGCTTTCATTGTAATTAAGTCAATAATTCCTTCGAATTCTTGCCCTTCACCTATTGGCCATTCAATTGGTGCATATTTAACTCCAAGTCTATCTTTAATAGTTTTTAAAGTATAGTTGAAATCAACACCAAGTTTGTCCATCTTATTAGCGAAGATAATTCTTGGAACTTTAAATTCAGTAGCTTGTCTCCAAACTGTTTCAGTTTGAGGTTCAACTCCTGCTTGAGCATCTAATAATGCAACAGCACCATCTAATACTCTTAATGATCTTGATACTTCAACAGTAAAGTCTACGTGTCCTGGAGTATCAATGATATTCATTCTATAACCATTCCAGTAGCAAGTAGTTGCTGCTGAAGTAATAGTTATACCTCTTTCTTGTTCTTGTTTCATCCAGTCCATTTGTGAAGCACCTTCATGTGTTTCACCAATCTTATGGATTTTATGAGTATGGAATAATATACGCTCAGTAGTTGTTGTTTTACCAGCATCTATATGTGCCATTATTCCGATATTTCTTGTTTTTTCTAATGGATATTCACGAGCCATATTCTTATTCCTTTCCTACCATCTATAATGAGCAAATGCTTTATTAGCTTCTGCCATCTTATGTACGTCTTCTTTTTTCTTAAATGCTGCACCAGCTTCTTGTGCTGCATCCATAATTTCGTTAGCTAGCTTTTCAGCCATAGATTTACCACCTCTAGCTCTAGCAGCTGTAACTAACCATCTAAGTGCAAGTGTTTGTCCTCTTGAAGCACTAACTTCGATAGGAACTTGTACATTAGATCCACCAACTCTTCTTGCTTTAACTTCAAGAACTGGTGTAATATTTTCCATTGCTTTTGTAAATACATCAAGTGGATTTTGGTTTTGTTTTTCTTGAATCATATCAAAAGCACTATATACTATCTTTTGAGCTTTTCCTCTTTTACCATCAAGCATAATTCTGTTTACTAATTTAGTAACAACTTTTGAATTATACACTGGATCAGCTAAAACATCTCTTGAAAATGAATGTCTTTTTCTCATATTTATCTCCTTTCAAATTATTTTTTTGCTTTTTTAGCACCGTATTTAGAACGGCCTTGTTTTCTGTCTTGTACACCAGCAGTATCTAATGTACCTCTTACAATGTGATAACGAACTCCGATTAAGTCCTTAACTCTTCCTCCACGTACTAGTACAACGCTGTGTTCTTGTAAGTTATGTCCTTCACCAGGTATATAAGCATTGATTTCCTTACCATTGCTTAATTTAACCCTAGCATATTTTCTTAATGCTGAGTTTGGTTTCTTAGGTGTTGTAACACCAACTCTTGTACATACTCCACGTTTTTGAGGAGAAGATAAATTTCTAGTTTTCTTTGTTAAACTATTTAATCTAACATTTAAAACTGGAGATTTACTCTTTTTAGTTTTACTCTTTCTTTTGCTTCTAACTAATTGATTAATTGTAGGCATTTTTATTACTCCTTTCTTTACACACATCCTTGTGTTCCATATTATGATATAAATTAAAGATTTGTTTAAAACAAATCCTTTTTTTAATCAGCAATAATAATATATCATTTTAAGGTATTAAAGTCAATACATTTCTTTAAAAATAAAAGGAACTTTCGTTCCTTCTAATTATATTAATTTTAAGATATCTTCTTCCATATCTTCCGGTTTAAATGTAGGAGAATATCTTCCTACTACATTACCTTCTCTATCTACTAAGAACTTAGTAAAGTTCCATTTGATATCTCCATCTTTTTTAGTGGTTGTACTAATCTTTTCCACAGCCTTCATAGCCATTTTATTTTTAATACCAGATATCTTATCTTCTTTAATAGATTCTTTTAAATAAGTATATAACCCAGATTCATTATCTCCATTAACATCTATCTTACTAAATTGATCAAATGTAGTATTGTATTTTAATGCACAAAACTCATGTATTTCATCATCTGTTCCAGGTGCTTGATTACCAAATTGATTACATGGAAAATCTAATATTTCTAATCCTTTATCATGGTATTTCTTATATAGGTTTTCTAATCCTTCATACTGTGGAGTAAATCCACATCCAGTTGCAGTATTAACAATTATTAATACTTTTCCTTTATATTCATTCATAGAAACATCTTCATTATTTCTATTTTTAATAGTTATATCATATATATACATATAATTTCTCTCTTTCATATTTATTATAACATAAAAAAAGAAACTATTTAGTTTCTTCTTTCTTTTCTTTCTTAGAACCTTTTTTATTATAGTTTTCTACTATTTCATCTATTTCTTCTTTTGTTAAAGTTTCTTTATCAATTAAAGCTTTAGCAATAGTATCTAATAGATCTTTATTTTCTTTAATAATCTTCTTAGTTACTTCATATTGTTCAGAAATAATATTTCTTACTTCTTTATCTATTTCAAATGCTACTTGAGATGAGAAGTTTCTGCTCTTGTTGTAATCTCTTCCAAGGAAGATTGATGAAGTTTCTTCTTCTAATTGGATAGGTCCAAGTGAACTCATACCATATTCAGTAACCATAGATCTAGCTATTTTAGTAGCTTTTTCAAAGTCATTAGATGCTCCTGTAGTAACTTCTTTAAACATTAGTTCTTCAGCTACTCTACCACCTAAATAACCACTAATTCTATCAAGTAATTCATTCTTAGTAGCTAAGAACTTTTCTTCTTTAGGAAGCATTAAGTTATAACCACCAGCTTGTCCTCTTGGAATAATAGTTATCTTTTGAACATCATCAGCACCGTCTAATTTAATACCAACAACAGCATGTCCCGCTTCATGGTATGCAACAACTTCTTTTTCATGATCTGTATATTTTCTAGTAACCTTAGCAGGTCCCATAATAACTCTATCATATGCTTCATCTATCTCAGGCATACCAATAGATTCTTTATTTCTTCTTACTGCTAATAATGCAGCTTCATTAAGTAAGTTTTCTAGATCTGCTCCAGAGAAACCAACAGTTCTTTGAGCTATATAAGAAAGTTTTACTGTTGAAGCAAAAGTTTTATTTTTAGAATGAACTTTAAGTATCTCTTCTCTTTCAATTTTATCTGGTAGACCAACAGTAATTTGTCTATCAAATCTTCCAGGTCTAAGTAATGCTGGGTCTAATACATCAGGTCTATTTGTAGCAGCTATTATAATGATACCTTCATTAGCACCAAATCCATCCATTTCTGTTAGTAATTGGTTTAATGTTTGTTCTCTTTCATCATGCCCACCGCCAAGACCAGTACCTCTTTGTCTACCAACAGCATCTATTTCATCAATAAATATTAAACAAGGAGCAGTTTGTTTAGCTTGTCTAAACATATCTCTTACTCTTGATGCACCAATTCCTACGAATAATTCTACGAAATCAGAACCACTTATAAAATAGAATGGAACATCTGCTTCACCTGCTACAGCTTTAGCAAGTAAAGTTTTACCAGTACCAGGATTACCTACTAAAAGTACTCCTTTAGGTATTCTAGCTCCCATTTTAGTAAATTTCTTAGGATTCTTTAAGAAATCTATTAATTCTTGTAATTCTTCTTTTTCTTCTTTTAAACCAGCAACATTTTCAAATGTAACTTTATTTTTATCTGATTGTAATTTTGCTCTAGATTTACCAAAATCCATAGACTTATTATTAGCAGATAATTGTTTATTTAAGAACCATAAAATTAATCCACCAATTAAAAGATATGGTAATACATTAATAACAAATTTAAATATAATTCCAGATGTTGGATCATTTTTAGCAGTTACCTTAAATTTATTTTTAACTTGATATTCATTAATAGTTTTATAAGTTTCATCTGATAAAGGTGCTACTACATAAAAACTTTCATTTTTAGCATAACCCTTTAATTTACCAGTTATATCAATAGTTCCACCATCAGTATTAGCAGATGTAACAACAGTTTCTACATTATTCTTCTTTAAATTACTAACAAATTTACTATAAGATAAGTTATTTACTTTACTTCCAAAGAATACAGAAGCTAAATAAATACCACCTGCTACTAATATTAAAGCAATGTATGGTGCAAATATTCTTCTTGTTTTTTTACTCATTTTCATTCTCCTTCTCATACTTAATTATTATATCATAGTTTCCAGTTTTAATTGTATCATATTTTGATTTTTTTATACCTGGAATCCATAATATTTTATCTTCACTATCTACTAAAATTGGATATATATTTCTTTCAGTAATATTTAGTTTAGAATCTATAAATATATCTTTAACTTTCTTAGATCCGGATAAGTTTAAAACTTCTATTTTATCTCCCTCTCTTTTATTTCTGATATATAAAGGAAGTTTAATCATAGAACTATCCAAATGACAAATATAATTATTAGTCATATCAGTTTCTTTAACTATAGTAAATTTACCATTATAAACAGTTACTTCATCTTTTAATTCAAATTTATACTCAAAATCATCCTTTAAATAGGCCATACTAAGCTTATTATAATCTTTTGATATAATCTTATTATTTGGTAAGAAAACCTCTAAATTAGGCTTATTACTGTGGATAATTGATAATATATTCTTAATATGTTTACTTTCAATCAAATTAAAGTCTTCTTGATATATATTTTTAAGATATTCATATATTACTTTCTCTATAATATAGTCATCTTCCTCTAATAACTTAGTTAAATCTATAATATTATTTTCACATACTTTTGAATATACACTAGAGACATATCTATTTATAAACTTACTTGTCTTATCTATTTCTTCACTAAATTTTAAATACTTTAAATGAATATCTTTATTTTCATTCTTTAAAGCAGGTAAAACATGATTTCTATATCTATTTCTAGTATAATTATCAGATTCATTTGTTTTATCTAATCTATACTCAATATTATTATCTTTAGCATACTTAAGAATTTCATCTTTAGTATAGAAAACAAGCGGTCTAATAATCTTATAACCATCTCTATCACTAATCTTATTAAAGCCAACATAACCATCAAGTGAAGATCCTCTTGTAATCTTCATAAGAATAGTTTCTACTAAATCATCACCATGATGAGCAGTTACTAAATATGATGCATTATATTTCTTAATTAACTCTTCGAAGAATTTATATCTTCTATTATGAGCTTCACTTTCAATATTTGAAGTATAGTTTTCAAATGTAGTTCCTTCAAATATAACATTATTCTTTTTGCAAAAATCTTTAACAAATTCATATTCTTCTTTAGATTCTTCTCTTAAAGAGTGATTTACATGTGCGCACACAAGGGTTAGTTCTAACTCATCCCTTAATTTTAAAAATAAATCAAACATTACCATAGAATCTGGTCCACCAGAAATAGCCAAAACAATATTTTGTTTTGGTTCAATGTTTTTCATAAGGAAATCAATTGATTTATTCATAAAAATCACCTTGGTAAGTATTATAACATATATTTTATTTAAAGATATAAAAAAGAAGCATTTTCATGCTTCTTATTCAGTTAATTCATCTTCTAGGATATCAAGTGGTTCTTCATCATAATATTCATTGTCCATTGTGAAATTAACATTTGAATATTGTTTTAAACCAGTACCAGCTGGAATTAATTTACCAACTATTACGTTTTCCTTTAATCCTTTAAGTTCGTCAATCTTACCTTTTATAGCAGCGTCTGTTAATACTTTAGTTGTTTCTTGGAATGATGCAGCTGATAAGAATGAATCAGTTTCTAGAGATGCTTTAGTAATACCAAGTAATACTGGTCTACCAGTAGCTGGTTTTTTACCTTCTAGTAAAGCATTCTTATTAACATTAGTAAACTCATTAATAGATATAACTTTACCATTTAGTAATGTTGTATCTCCAGCGTCTACTATTCTAATTCTATTAATCATCTTTCTAGCGATCATTTCAATGTGTTTATCTGAAATATCAACACCTTGTGATCCATATACTTTTTGTACCTCTTTAATAATATAAGATTGTACTGTTATAGGATCTGTAACAGCAAGTAATTCTTTTGGACTAATTAATCCTTCGTTTAACATATCACCTGCTTTAACTTCATCTCCAACTTGAACTTTGATTTTAACACCATAGTTAGTTGTTTGATCATGTGATTCTTTATCATTTGTAATAGTAACTTTATATTTACCATTTAAGTTTTCAACATTTGTAACTGTTCCTGAGATTTCAGCAACTGATGCTTTAATCTTTGGAGTTCTAGCTTCAAATATTTCTTCAACTCTTGGTAAACCTTGAGTGATATCGTCAGCTGAAGCAACACCACCTGAGTGGAAGGTTCTCATTGTTAACTGAGTACCAGGTTCACCGATAGATTGTGCAGCCATAATACCAACAGCTTCACCAACTTCAACTACATTATTAGTAGCTAAGTTCTTACCATAACATTTTTGACA
>JAFXXX010000002.1 GCA_017542065.1 Bacilli bacterium
ATATGCCTGTTAACTGGTGTGAAGAACTAGGAACAGTTTTAGCTAATGATGAAGTTATAGATGGTAAGAGTGAAAGAGGAGGATATCCTGTTGTTAGAAAAGATATGAAACAATGGGTTATAGATATTCCTGCTTTTGCTGAAGACTTATTAAGTGGATTAGATGAAATAGATTGGCCTGAATCAACTAAAGAAATGCAAAGAAACTGGATAGGTAAAAGTATTGGGGCACACGTAACATTTAAGATTAAAGGTACAGATGATTCATTTACAGTATTTACTACTAGATGTGATACTTTATTTGGTGCTACATATTGTGTACTTGCTCCAGAACATGTATTAGTAGATAAGATTACTACAAGTGAACAAAAAGAAGCTGTAGATAAGTATAAAAAAGAATGTGCTACTAAATCTGATTTAGAAAGAACAGAATTAAATAAAGATAAGACTGGTGTATTTACTGGAGCTTATGCTATTAATCCTGTTAATGGAACTGAAATTCCTATTTGGATATCAGATTATGTATTAGCTAGTTATGGTACAGGTGCTATTATGGCAGTTCCTGCACATGATGAAAGAGACTATGAATTTGCTAAGAAATTTGATATTCCAATTATTCAAGTATTAGAAGAAGTAACTGGTAAAGTTAATGAAAATGAATCATATAAAGAATCTATAGTAGCTATAGTATATGATCCTGAAAATGATAAATATTTAACAATTAATTGGCATGATAAAGGTGGAAGATTATTTATTGGAGGTTCTATTAAAGACAATGAAGATCCAATAGATTGTGCTTTAAGGGAAGTAACTGAAGAAACTGGTTATGATAATTTAGAACTTGTTTATAGTGGATTTAAAATTAATCATCATTATTATGCTTATAATAAAGATAAATATTTTGGTATTGATTGTACACCAATTATGTTTAGACTAAAATCTAATCATATGGTTAATCAAAACTTAGATGAAGATGAAGAATTTACAGTAGAATGGGTAGATAAAGAAACTGCTCTTAATGAAATAAAAGATGAATTACATTTAAAATCATTTGACTATGTTACTAATGGTGGTGCTATGGTTGGAGATGGAATTCATATTAATTCAGAATACTTAAATGGATTAAATAAAGAACAAGCTATTGATAAAATGATTGCTTGGTTAGAAGAAAATAAATGTGGTAATAAACAAATTAATTACCGTATTAGAGAATGGATATTTGCTAGACAAAGATATTGGGGAGAACCAATACCTGTTATTCATTTAGAAGATGGAAGAGATGTAGTATTAGATGATAAAGATTTACCATTAGTTCTTCCTGAAATGGATGATTATAAGGGTAGAAATGGTATGGCTCCACTTGAGAATGCTACTGAATGGAAGAATGTAGTAGTAGATGGTGTTAAAGGAGTTAGAGAAACTTCAACTATGCCTGGTTCTGCAGGATCATCTTGGTATTTCTTAAGATATATTGATCCTACTAATGATGAAGTATTTGCAGATAAAAGATTATTAGATCATTGGATGCCAGTAGATCTTTATGTTGGTGGTCCAGAACATGCTGTAGGACACTTATTATATGCTAGAATGTGGAATCAATTCTTATATAATAAAGGTTATGTAAGCGTTAAAGAACCATTTAAGAAATTAGTACACCAAGGTATGATTTTAGGATCTAATGGTATTAAGATGGGTAAGAGATATCCTGAATATGTTGTTAATCCTGATGATGTTATTAAAGAATATGGTACAGATACTCTTCGTATGTATGAAATGTTTATGGGTCCATTAGAGGCTGATAAACCATGGAATGATGAAGCAGTTAATGGTATTAAAAAATTCTTAGATAGAGTATGGAGATTATATCATGAAGACTCTAAAGAATTTAAAGATAACTCTAACTTAGATAAAGTATATAATCAAACAGTTAAGAAAGTTACTGAAGACTATGAATCATTAAACTTTAATACTGCTATCTCACAAATGATGATATTTGTTAATGCTGTATATAAAGAAGATTCTTGGAACGAAGAATATGCTAAAGGATTAGTTAAATTATTAAATCCAATTGTTCCACATATCACTGAAGAAATATGGAATGAAGTATTTAAGAATACTGAATCAATAGCATATGAACCATGGCCAACATATGATGAATCTAAACTAGTAGATAATACATATGAATTAGTTGTTCAAGTAAATGGTAAGGTTAGAGGTAAGATTGAAGTTTCTTCTGATGTATCTGATGAAGAAATAAAATCTATGGCTAAAGAAATAGAAAATGTTCAAAGATTTATCGAAGGACACGAAATTGTAAAAGAAATTATTGTACCTAAAAAACTAGTAAGTATAGTAATAAAGTAGTATAAAACAGATGATAAATAATCATCTGTTTTTTTTATTAATTTATTTTAATATTTGTGTTGACAAGCATTTTATAAAATGATATTATTTTAATTGTCAACGAGATGCTCGATTAGCTCAGTTGGTAGAGCGCTTGACTGTTAATCAAGATGTCACAGGTCCGAGTCCTGTATCGAGCGCCATTTAAAAAATTAGAACCATTTGGTTCTTTTTTTGTGTTATAATGATAGTAGAGGTGTAACATGAAAAGAAAGGTTTTAATTATTTTATTATTAATTTTAGGTTTATTTGTTTTTACAGGATGTGGTAAAGAGGATCCTAGTAAAGCAGTAAAGGAAAATTTGGAAGCAAAAGGGTATACTTTTAATAATATATTACATGCTGATATGGATAATGGTGCATATTATTATATCGATAGTAAAGATGAAAAGATTATAATATATAAATATACTAACGAAGATTATTGGAATGAAATTGGATATAGATATAATGATAGTGATATTAATGAAAAGTATGCTGATATAAAAAGTAAAGATAATAATGATACTGATGAACTAAAAGCACAATATGAATCATATGAAAAATGGTTAAAAGAAAATGATTTAACTAATGATGATATTTTAAATGTATTAGATTATTATGCTAAACATCTAACTGACTAGGAGGACAAAATGAAACAAGAATCATATTTTGATGGAGGATTATTCCAATTAATTGGATGGAAATTATTAGGAGCCGTAATAACTATATTTACATTAGGTATATGTTATCCATGGGCAGTATGTAAAGTTTATAATTGGGAAGTTAAACATACTGTTATTAATGGTAGAAGGTTAGAATTTGATGGTAAAGCAATTCAGTTATTTGGTAACTGGATTAAATGGGAATTATTAACTATTATTACTTTAGGTATTTATGGTTTCTGGGTTAAGATTAAATTAAAAAAATGGATTACAAAACATACTCATTTTGCTGAATAATAGGAAAATAATTATATAAAAAAATAGTAAATGATTCCATTACAGCAGTAAATGAACTTTCTAAAGAGAAACAATTATTGGTAAGAAAAGAAGTCTTAGAAAAAGAAATAAATGAAGAAATAGAAGATGTCCCAGGACATGGTTCAAAATAAAATATACTCTATAGAGTAAAAAGGAGGTGTATTAAATGCATAAAATTGTTAGTACTGTTTACGCATTAGTTGATACTATTTCTACTTATGAACAAAGATTAGCTAATGAAGATGATTACATCGAAAGAATTAACAAAGAAATTGAAATCTTATGTAGAAATGATGGTAAACTTCAAACTACAAAGCTATTAAAAATTGAAAGATTAAAAGTAGATAGAGAAAAAGCTAAAAAGAATGTAAATAGATTAATAATAAAAAGAAATGATTTATATAGTTGTCTAGATGCATTAGTTCCAAGTGTTATTGCTTGTGATGCTAAGGAAGATTTATTAAATGCTCTTTATGCAGGAAAAGCACCTTTTGAAGAAAAAGTAGAATCATTATCATCTCATCCTGATATAAATAAAAATAAAGAATTAAAAGCATCTCTTAGATCTTATCAAACTGCAAGAGATACATATGATGTTGCTATTGGAGCACTTAATGGTGTACCTGCTTGTTTAGAAATGACACCTAGTAATACTAGAGATAAACAATAAAAAAGATGTAAAAATACATCTTTTTTCTTTTTGTAAATATTTGTTATTATTATTGACTTTAAAGGGTAAAAATGGTATTATTATTGCATAAATCAAAGGCAAAGAAGAGAAAAAGTAATAATTACTAAGTATTAGAGAGTTCTTTATATGCTGAAAAAAGAATTACGATAGGATTATGAAAGAACACCTTGGAGCTTATTAGTTGAAATAGTAGTAAATTAATACGTTAACTTACGTTACAGTTTGAGGTAATAGAAATATTACGAATTAAGGTGGTACCACGACTAGATCGTCCTTTTGGATGACTAGTCTTTTTTGTTTTAAAGGAGGATAAAATGAAAAGAGTATTAATTAATGAATTAATTGAAAATGAAGAAAGTAAGATATCTGGGTTTGCTTCTAAGATTAGAGATACTAAATACATGATATTTGTAATCTTAAAAGATAGAACTGGATCTATTCAAGTTTCACTTGATAAGGGAACTCAAGAAGAATTATGTAAAGAATTAGATGGAGTATTATCTGGATCAGTTATTGAATTTACTGGTAAGATGGTTAAAAGTGAATATGTTAAACAAGGTGGTAAAGAATTTTTACCTACTGAAGTTAATGTAATTTCAAAAGCAGAAGCATCTCCACTTGAAGAAAATGCAAATATAGATACTAGATTAAATTATAGATGGATAGATTTAAGAACAGATAAGAATCAATTAATGCTTAATGTACAAAGTACTTTTGTTGAAGGAATGAGAGAACATTGTTATAAAGAAAACTTTACTGAAATACATTCTCCAAAATTAATTGGAGCTGCTTCAGAATCTGGATCATCAGTATTTGAAGTAGAATATTTTGATAGAAAAGCTTATTTAGCACAAAGTCCACAATTCTATAAACAAATGGCATTAGCATCAGGTCTTGAAAGAGTATTTGAAGTAGCTCCATGTTTTAGAGCAGAAAACTCAAATACAAATAGACATGCTACTGAGTTTACATCATTCGATATTGAAATGGCTTATATAGATTCATTTGAAGATGTAATGGATTTTGAAGAAGATTTAATTATTGCCGGTTTAACAAAAGTAAAAGAAAAATATGATGAACAAATAAAAGATTTATTTAATACAGAAGTTATTATTCCAACAAAACCATTCCCAAGAATTAAATTAGAAGATTTATACAAGGAAATGGAAAAGAGATATGGTTATCAAATACCAGAATATGATGTTGGTGATATGAATGCTGAAGCAGAAGGTCTTGCTTATAAGTATGCTATGGAAGTTTATGGACATGAATTTATTTTCATAACAGACTTTCCAAAGACAAAGAGAGCTTTCTATCATATGAGAAAGAATGATGTTCCACAAGGTTATGACTTAATCTGGAGAGGTACTGAAATAACTACTGGGGCACAAAGAGAACATAGATATGAAGTATTAAAAGCTCAATGTGAAGAAAAAGGTTTAACTAAAGACGTAGAATTCTATTTACAATTCTTTAAATATGGTTGTCCTGCTCATGGAGGATTTGCTATAGGAATTGATAGATTCAATATGTTATTATTAAACATTCCATCTGTTAAAGAAGAAATGTTTATCTTTAGAGGACCTAATAGATTAGAACCATAGGAGGATAAAAATGAATAAATATAGAACACATACAATTAATGAACTATCAAATAAAATGATAGATGAACATGTAGTAGTTTCTGGATGGGTTGAAAATATAAGAGACCATGGTGGTGTATTATTTTTAGACTTAAGAGATGAATTTGATGTACTTCAAGCAGTATCTAATGACGATGATATGTTTAAAGGACTTGCTAAAGAATCAGTTGTTAGACTTGAAGGTAATATTAGAAAAAGATCAGAAGATACTATAAATGAAAAATTAAATACAGGTGATATAGAATTAGTAGTTGATTCTCTAGAGGTTCTAGGTGAATCATTACATGAATTACCATTTTCTATTAAACAATCTAAATCTACTAAAGAAGATGTAAGACTTAAATATAGATACTTAGATTTAAGAAATGATGAAGTAAAGAATAATATCTTACTAAGAAGTGAAATTCTTCATTTTATTCGCAATAAGATGTATGATCTTGGTTTTACCGAAGTTCAAACTCCAATTCTTACTGCATCATCTCCTGAAGGAGCAAGAGATTTTGTTGTTCCTAGTAGATTATTTAAAGGAAGATTCTATGCTTTACCACAAGCACCACAAATATATAAAGAATTATTAATGGTTGGTGGTATTAGTAAATATTTCCAAGTAGCACCTTGTTTTAGAGATGAAGATGCTAGAAAAGATAGAACATTAGAGTTCTACCAATTAGACTTAGAAATGTGTTTTTCGGAGGAAGAAGATATATTAAAAGTTGGAGAAGAAATCTTCTATTCAACATTTACTAAATTTTCTAATAAGGAAGTATCTACAGTTCCATTTAGAAGAATAGCTTATAGAGATGCTATGAATGATTATGGTACTGATAAACCAGATTTAAGAAACCCATTAATTATTAAAGATGCATCTGAAGTATTAAAACATACTACATTTAAACCATTTGCTAATTCAACTATTAAAGTAATAGTAGTAGATAATATTGGTGATAAACCAAATAGTTGGTTTAATGAAGTAGTAGACTTTGCTACATCTATTGGTATGCCAGGTATTGGATATATTACATTAATGGAAGATGGAACATTTAAAGGACCTATAGATAAATTCTTATCTGATGAAGAAAGAGATAACTTAATCAAAGAATTTGATATGAAAACTGGATCAGTTATGTTCTTTATAGCTAATAAGAATTTAAAACAAGCACAAAAGTTTGCTGGTCAAATTAGAACTGAACTAGGAGAAAAACTTGGTTTAATAGATAATAATAAACTTGAATTATGTATTATTAAAGATTTCCCTATGTTTGAATATGATGAAAAAGAAAAGAAATATGAATTCTGTCATAATCCATTCAGCCTTCCTCATGGAGGAATGAAAGATTATGAAGAAAAAGATATAGAAGATATTCTAGCTTACCAATTTGACTTTGTATGTAATGGTAATGAAATGGCTTCTGGTGCTATTAGAAACCATGATATTAAATCATTAATCAAAGGATTTGAAATCGTTGGTTATACTAAGGAAGAAGTTGAAAAGAGATTTACTTCTTTAATGACAGCATTTAAATATGGATGTCCTCCACATGGTGGAATGGCTCCTGGTATTGATAGAATGATCATGCTTATTAAAGATGAACCAAACTTAAGAGAAGTTCAAGCATTCCCAACATCAGCATCTGGACAAGACTTTATGATGGGTTCACCAAGTTATTTAACTGATAAACAATTAGAAGAATTAGGTATAGAAATAAAAAAAGAGGAGGAATAATATGAGTAAGTTTACTAAAGAAATGGTTGATGACTATGCAGAAAAATTACTTATTGGTTTAACTCCTGATGAAAACAAAATGGTTCTAGATGAATTTGATGTTATTGATGAACAAATTAATATCATTAATGAAATCCCTGGAATAGAAAATGTAGAACCTATGACTCACACTCTAGATGACTTTGAATATGAACTTAGAGAAGATGTAGTAGAAGAGTCAGTTCCTATTGAAGATCTACTATCTAACTGTGATGATGTTTCAGGTAGAGAAGTAGAAGTACCAAAGGTGGTGGGATAATGAAATACATGAATAAAAGTATTGAAGAACTCCATGAATTATTAAAATCGGGTGAAGTAACTTCAAAAGAATTAATTGATGAATCATTAAAGTTATCTCACGAAGTACAAGATGAATATAATGCATTTGTTACTATATTAGATGATGCTAAAGAAACTGAAGTAACTGATAACTTATTATCAGGTATTCCATGTGGTATTAAAGATAATTATTCTACTAAAGGAATACTATCTACAGGATCATCTAATACACTTAAAGATTATGTTCCATTCTTTGATGCTACTGCTTATGCTAAATTAAAAGAAGCAGGAGCCATAATGGTTAATAAGACTGCTATGGATGAATTTGGTATGGGTGGTACTGGTACTACTTGTCATACAGGTGTAGTATTAAATCCATGGGATAAAACTAGAATGTGTGCAGGATCATCTGCAGGTTCAGCTTGTGCTGTAGCAGCAGGTGTTTATCCATATGCTACTGGATCTGATACAGGAGACTCTATTAGAAAACCAGCAGCATACTGTGGAATCGTCGGATATAAACCAACATATGGAATGATATCTAGATATGGATTATTCCCATTTGCTTCTTCATTAGATCACTTAGGAGTTTTAACAAGAAGTGTTAAAGATGCTGCAATAGTAGTTGATAACATGAAGGGTATAGATAAAAATGATATGACTTCATGGGATTCAAGTAAGATTATTTTAACTAAAGCTTTAACAGGTAATGTTAAAGGTAAGAAGTTATGTTTTGTTAAAGAAATAACTGACCTTGATAACTATAAGAATGCTAGCCCTGAATTAAAGGCTCATTTAGAAAATTATTATAAAGTATTAGAAAAATGCAAAGAACTTGGTATGGAAGTAGATGAAGTTTCAGTAGATAGAACTTTACTTAATGCTTCAGCTTCAGTATATGTAGTTATTTCATGTGCAGAAGCAACATCTAACATGTCTAACTTAACAGGTATTATCTTTGGACCTAGATCAGAAGGATTTGATAACTGGATAGATATGGTTAAAGATTATAGAACTAAAGGATTCTCTTCATTAATTAAAAGAAGATTTGTAATTGGTTCTTATGTTCTTCAATCACAAAACCAAGAAAGATATTTTAGAAATGCTCAAAGAGTTAGAAGATTACTTGTAGATGCATGGAAAGATTTATTTAAGAAATATGATGCAGTTATATTACCAGTAGGTACTGGTCCTGCTAAACATTTTGATAGTGATAAAGATATGCTTTCAAATGATTTAGAAACTGTTACATTAGATGAACATTTACAAATAGGTAACTATGGTGGATTCCCATCTATTACTATTCCAGATGGATTTGTAGATGGTATGCCAGTAGGTGTTAATATTACAGGTAACTGTTATGATGATGAAAATGTACTTAATATTGCTTATGCTTTAGAGGGTGCTATGGAATATAAAAATCAAATAGCAAAGGAGGATAAGTAATATGGGATATATTGCAATGATAGGTTTAGAGATGCACTGTGAAGCATCTGAAACTAATACTAAAGTATTTTCAAGCGCTAGAAATAGTTATTCAGTAACTCCAAATGAAAACATTAGACCAGTTGATATGGCTTTTCCTGGAATACTTCCAGTTGTTAATAAAGAAGCTGTTAAAATGGCTCTAATGGCATCAATGGTATTAAACTGTAAACAACCAAAATATATGTATTTTGAAAGAAAGAACTATTACTATCCAGACCTTCCAAAAGGGTTCCAATTAACACAAGAAACTAAACCAATACCAGTAGGTATTTATGGTCATGTAGATTATGATTGTAATGGTGAAATAAAAAGAGTAAGAGTTAATAACTTACACTTAGAAGAAGATGCAGCATCTTCAGATCACTTATATGACACAACTGTTATTGACTATAATAGAGCAGGTGTTCCATTACTAGAATTAGTTACTGAACCAGACTTTAGATCAGCTGATGAAGCAGTAGCTTTCCTAGAACATATGAGAACTGTTTACCAATATTTAGGTATTTCAGAAGCTGATTCTAAGAAAGGACAAATTAGATGTGACGTAAACATATCTATTATGGATGAAAGCCTAGATCCAGAAGATCCAAGTAATTGGGGAACTAAAGTAGAAGTTAAAAACGTTAACTCATTCGGTGGCGTTAGAGATTGTATTAATTATGAAATCAAAAGACAAACTAAAGCTAAAGAAGATGGAACATATGATACTGATGTTATCCAACAAACAAGAAGATGGGATGAAGAATCAGGAACTACTATTGGAATGAGAAGTAAAGTAGATGCAATAGATTATAAATATTTTGTTGAACCAAATATTCCTAAATTTAAATTAACTGATGAATGGTTAGAAGAAATTAGAAAATCTATTCCTGAACTTGCTTTTGATAGAAAAAATAGATATATGAATGAATATGGTTTATCAGAATATGATTCAGATATATTAGTTAAAGAAAAGAAAATAAGTGACTTCTTCGAAGACACAGTAAAACTTGGAACTGATCCAAAAGAAGCTTGTAACTGGGTTAATGGAATGATTCTTTCATACTTAAACTACAACATGATTACAATTGATGAATTCTATATGACTCCAGATATGCTTCATGATTTAATTAAGTTAATCGATGATAAAACTATTTCATCAAAGCAAGGTAAAGAAGTATTTGCTAAGTGCTTAGAACAACAAAAAGAACCTGTTCAAATCGTTAAAGATGAAGGTATGATGCAAATAACTGATGAATCATCTATTGAAGCTATTGTAGATGAAGTATTAGCAGAACAAGCAGAGGCTATAAAAACTTATGACCCTGAAAATCCAAAAGCTCTTGATTACTTTATAGGACAAGTAATGAAGAAAACTAGAGGAAAAGCTAACCCATCAACTGCTTATAAGATGATGAAAGAAAAATTAGATAATATGACAAAATAGACTAGTAAAAACTAGTCTTTTTTGTTATAATCTTTGTATATAAAAAAGGGCGGGTATTTATATGAATGATAATATTACTAAAGAAGAGATTAGTAGTATTATTAATGAGAACAATAGACTTAGAACGTTAATTAAAATATTTATTATTGTCTTATTAGTTTTACTAATTTTCTTATTCTATTTTAAAAAGAATATTGTTGATGTTAATTTTAAGTTAAATGGCTCTAATACTGTTGTAGTTAATGTTTTTGATGAATACGTTGAACAGGGTGCTACAGCATTTATTCATGGAACAGATAAAACCAAAGATATTATTATAGATTCTAATAGTGTTAATACTAATAAATTAGGAGTTTATAAGGTTACATATAAACTTAAAATAGGATTATTAAATATATCTAAGAAATTAACAAGAAAAGTAGAAGTAGTAGATATAGTTTCACCTGAAATTACTGTGGAAAGTGATAATATATATCTAGATTTGGGAGAAACTTTAGTTGTTCCTGAAGCTACTGCTAAAGATAATTATGATGGTGATTTAACTGATAAAATTGTTACTACAAATAATA
>JAFXXX010000013.1 GCA_017542065.1 Bacilli bacterium
CAATAGAAAAAGTTGGTGGAAAAGTAGAGGTGATCTAATAATGTTCTCTAAATTTAAACAAATATTTGCTAAGAGAAATAAACCTCTTAGAAAGAGAATTTTATTTACATTAATATGCCTTTCAATTTTCATAATTGGAACTAATATTAAAGTTCCTGGAACTGTAAGTAAAGATAGTGGATTAGATTTTCTAGAATTATTAAACGTAATTGGTGGTGGAGCTTTAAAAAGATCATCAATATTCGCATTAGGTGTTATGCCTTATATTAGTGCATCTATCGTTGTACAATTACTTCAAATGGATATATTCCCATATTTCTCTGATTTAGCGAAAGAAGGATATAACGGAAGAAGAAAATTAAATAGAATTACTAGATACCTTGGTATCTTAGTAGCATTAATTCAAGGATTTGCATTATCATTAACTATACTTGGAACAGGAGCATCTGCATTCGAATATATTAGAGTATCTATTATAATGGCTGCAGGTACTGCATTCTTATTATGGTTAGGAGATCAAATAACACAAAAAGGTATTGGTAATGGTCTTTCATTAATCATTATGTCTGGTATTGTTGTATCATTCCCATACATGGTTACTGAAGCATTCAAAACATTCGTTTTGGGAAACGAAAATCTATTCATTGGTATAGTTACATTCACTGTATATATTCTAGTTTACTTATTAATAGTAGCAGGAGTAGTATTCATTTCAGAATCTGAAAGAAGAATACCTATCCAATATGCTAATAAGACAACTAGTTCATATGGTGCTAAACAAACTTATATACCATTTAAAGTTAATGCAGCAAGCGTTATTCCAGTAATCTTCGCATCTGCTGTAATGACTATTCCACAAATGCTTACATATTTCATAACAAATGAAAAATATTTAAAGTTTGTAGGTAAATATACAAACTATAATACAGTTTGGGGATTAATTATTTATCTTGTATTAATAGTTATATTCTCTTATGTATATACAATTATTCAATTTAAACCTGAAGAGATTGCTAAAAACTTACAACAAAATGGTGGATATATTCCAGGTGTTAGACCAGGAGAAGAAACTAAGAAATATATTACAAGTGTTTTATTAAAGATAACTACATTTGGTACTTTATTCCTAGTAGTTATAGCAGCACTTCCAATATTATTCCAAAAGTTTTCAAATGTTGGTAATACAAGTATTTCACTTGGTGGAACATCATTAATAATTATTGTTGGAGTTGCGCTAGAGACATTTAAACAAATTGAAAGCGTAGTAGATCAAAAAGAATATAAAGGAAGATTTTAATGAATTGTATTGTTTTAATAGCTGCCCCTGCGGCAGGAAAAGGAACAATTTCTAAATACATTAGTGATAATTACAATTTTGATCATATATCAACTGGTGACCTTCTTAGAGAGGAAGTTAGTCTTAAAACTGAAACTGGTTTAAAGATAGAAAAACTTCTCTCTAAAGGAGAACTAGTAAGTGATGAAATTGTATATAAAGTATTAGAAAGAAAATTAAGTAGTATTGATAAAGATTTTATTTTAGATGGTATTCCAAGAAACCTATCTCAAGCAGAAAACTTAGATGGAATATTATCTAAATACGATATTAAAATATCTAAAAAAATATTTATTGATATAGATAAAGAAATAGCTATGTCTAGAATGATTGAAAGAAGTAAAAAAGAAGGTAGAGAAGACGATAATATATCTGCTTATAATAATAGATATAAAGTATTCGAAGAAAATATACTTCCACTTTTAAATTATTATACTGACTTTAATAAGATAGATAATAATGGAACTTTAGATCAATTATATAAACAAATAGATGAGCTATTTAAAGGGGATGAGAAGAATGGTGACTTATAAATCTCCAAGAGAAATTGAACTTCTAAAGATAGCAGGTAATGTAGTTTATCAAACACATCAATATATTAAACCTTTTATTAAAGAAGGTATAACTACTAAAGAAATTGATAGATTATGCGAAGAGTTTATTAGAAGTAAAGGTTGTACACCATCATTTAAAGGATGTGAAGGTTTTCCAAATGCCGTATGTACATCTGTTAATGATTGTGTAGTACATGGAGTACCAAGTGACTATAAATTAAAGAATGGTGATATTATCACTGTTGATATAGGAGCTTGTTATAAAGGATATCATGGAGATTCTGGATGGACTTATGCAGTTGGAGATATTAGTGAAGAAGATAAACTTCTTATGAAACTCTCTGAAGAGGCTTTATACGTTGGTATAGAGGCTGCTAAAGTAGGTAATAGAATCGGAGATATCGGAAACGCAATAGAAGAATTTGCATTAAAACATAATATGGATATAGTAGAAGAATTCGTAGGACACGGTGTAGGTACTGAAGTCCATGAAGATCCACAAGTTCCACATTATGGCGATAAAGGTACAGGAATGTTATTAAAAGAAGGTATGGTTATAGCAATAGAACCAATGCTTAGTATGCATAGTGCAGAATTATATATATTAGATGATGGACTAACAGCATTTACTGAAGATGGATCTAATGTTGCTCAATATGAACATACTATTGCAATAACAAAAGATGGACCTATTATTCTTACAGGAGATGATAAAAGTAATGGCTAAGACAGACGTTATTGAAGTAGAAGGAAAAGTTATAGATGTTTTACCAGGTGGTAAATATAAAGTAGAACTTGAAAATAAACATACTGTAGAAGCTCATGTTTCTGGTAAAATACGAATGAATAACATTCGCATCTTACCAGGTGATACAGTTGTAATAGAATTGTCACCAGTTGATATAACACATGGGCGTATAATTTGGAATAAGAAATAATGGAGGTAAAATATGAAAGTTAGAGCTTCAGTTAAACCAATGTGCGACAAGTGCAGAATAATTAAAAGAAATGGTATTGTTAGGGTTATATGTGAAAATCCTAAACATAAACAAAGACAAGGTTAATAGGAGGTATTATTTATGGCACGTATTAAAGGTGTAGATCTTCCAAATGAAAAAAGTATTTGGATCGCTTTAACATCAATTTATGGTATTGGTCAAAAATTATCTAAAGAAATTTTAACTAATGCTAATATTGATATGAAGAAAAAAGCTAAAGACTTAACAGATGATGAAGTAGCTAGTATACGTAAAGAAATTGATAAGTATATGGTAGAAGGTGACTTAAGAAGAGAAGTTGCTCTTAATATTAAAAACAAAATGGAAATCGGTTCTTATCAAGGATTACGTCATAAAAAAGGTTTACCTGTTAGAGGACAAAGAACTAGAACTAATGCTAGAACTCGTAAAGGTAAAGGTAAAACAGTAGCTAATAAGAAGAAATAATAATAGGAGGTAAATTATGGCTTATAAAGCAAGAAAACGTAAAGTTAAAAAGAATGTTCCTGAAGGACAAGCTCATATTCATGCAACATTCAATAATACAATAATTTCTATTACTGATCCAGCTGGTAATGCTATATCTTGGTCAGCTCCAGGAGCAGTTGGATTCAAAAGTAGTAAAAAATCAACTCCATATGCTGCACAAGTAGCTGCAGAAGCTGCTGGTAAAGCTGCCTTTGATGCAGGTATGAGAAAAGTTGATGTTTATGTTAGAGGACTAGGACCAGGTAGAGAAACTGCTATTAGAGCTCTTCAAGTAGCAGGATTAGAAATTACATCTATTACAGATGTAACACCAATTCCACACAATGGATGTCGTCCACCAAAACGTCCACGTAGATAATTAGGGAGGTTAATATATGATTAAATTTGAAAAGCCACAATATAAAGTTACAGAATACGTAGAAAGTAATAGCTACGGAAAATTTGAACTAGAACCACTTGAAAAAGGGTTTGCTAGAACTCTTGGTAACGCATTAAGAAGAGTAATGTTATCTAGTTTACCAGGAAGTGCAATTACATCAGTTTACATTGACGGTGTAAGTCACGAATTTGCAACTATTGATGGTATTTATGAAGACGTAACTTCTATAATACTTGCATTAAAAGGAATTGTTATTAAAAACCATTCTGAAGAAGATCAAGTATTAACATTAAATGTTGATAAAGAAGGCGTTGTTACTGCTGGTGATATTTCATGTCCTTCAGACATTGAAATTATTAACAAAGATCATTTCATTTGTACAGTTGTTAAAGGTGGAAAACTATCTATGGAAATGACTGTTTCAAACGGAAGAGGATATGTTAGAGCAGAAGATAATCAAAAATTATTAAAGAATGCTAAGCTAGGAACAATAGCTATTGATTCAATTTATTCTCCAATTGAAAGAGTTAATTATTATGAAGAAGATGCTCGTGTTGGACAAGCTACAAACTTCGATAAATTAATTATGGAAATTTGGACTAATGGTTCTATTAAACCAGAAGAATCAATTGCATTAGCTAGTAGAATTTTAATTGAACATTTTAATATATTAACTGATTTAAATGAAATCGCTGATATAACTGGATTAATGGCAGAAAAAGAAGAAGATCCAAAAGTTAAAGCTTTAGAAACTTCTATCGATGATATGGAATTCTCAGTAAGAGCATATAACTGCTTAAAGAGATCTAATATCAATACTATGCAAGATCTAGTTAACATGAAAGAAAGCGAAATAATGAAGATTAGAAACCTTGGAAAGAAATCACTTAAAGAAGTAATTGATAAAGTTAAATCTATGGGATTATCTTTCAAGGCTGAAGAATAGTATAGGAGGATAAAATGGCATATAGAAAACTTGGAAGAGATTGCAAACATAGAAGAAGTATGCTTGCAAATTTAACAAAAGCTGTTATCCTAAATGAATCTATTAAAACTACAGAAGATAGAGCAAAAGAAGTTAGAAAATTTGTAGATAAAATGATTACATATGGAAAGAATGGCGATCTAGTTTCTAGAAGAAAAGCACTTGCATTCTTACATAACGATACTAAATGTGTTGAAAAATTATTCAATGATTTAAATAAACGTTATGAAACAAGAAATGGTGGTTACACTAGAATTATTAAATTAGATGAAAGAAAAGGAGACGACGCTTTAGTAGTTATACTAGAATTAGTATAATTACTAACGTCTCTTTTTTTTGTATACAAAAGTAGTCTAATATTATATAATTATACTAGGTGATACTAATGAAAAGGGTAATTAAGTATTTAATATTATTTCTTTTAATATTGATACCTATTGGGGTTAGTGCTGAAGATGACTTTGCAAAGATTGCAAATAAGAAATCAAAAAGTGATGCAATAGATGCCTGCGTTACGGGAGACTCTGATGCATATCACTGTTATAGATATACTTTTACTCCAAAAGAAAGTCATACTGTAATGTATAATACTACTGTTTGGACAAGTAAGACTTTAGGATGTGGATTTGAGTTAACAACATGGGATTATAATAGTTGTAAAAGTGCATCTTTAGATATTACTTATGAACAATGTAAAGATGATTATTGTAGAAATATATCTTATAGTGGTTATAATGGTACTCCAGATTTTTATGATAAAAGGGTTAATAAAGATAAAGATATAGTATGTGATAATTTAAGTGGATTTCATATTATTTATAGAGCTATAACTATTGTGGCTCCAATTATTACAATTTTATTTGTAACATTTGATTTAGTGGCATCTATTATTTCAGGAGATGCTAAAAAAGTATCTAAATTTAGATCAAAATTATTAAGAAGAATAATAGCTCTTTTAATATTAATTATTCTTCCAGTGTTATTACATTTCTTAATTAAAACATTATCAAAAAATAGCTATATTAAAGATGCTAAATATTTAAAATGTGTAGTTCTTGGATATAATGATACTGATACTGTTAAAACAGATCCAGGATCAACACTTCAACCAAAAGAAATAGATAAACCAGATTTAATATCTAGTGTAAAAATAGATGGTAAAGAAGTATCTGGATTTAAACAATCAATTAAGTTATATAGTGTTACTGTTCCAAACTCTACAAGTAGTGTTACTATTAGTGCTACAGTTAACACTGATTCTGCTGAAATAGTTTCAGGAATAGGTAAACAAGAATTACAAGTAGGTAGTAATACAGTAAAGGTTAATGCTACAAAAGATAATATTAATTTTGATACCATTACATTAAAGATAACTAGAGAGAAAAGTACTACTACAACAAAAACAACTACGAAGACTACACAAAGTAGTAGTTCAGAAGGAAAAACATATGGTGTAACTAAGAGTTCTGAAGTAATAACTGTTAGTGGTGTTAAATATGTTGCAATTAAATCAAAGTATCCAGGTGGATTATCAGCACAAGCAAAAAGTTTCCGTAGTGAGAAAATAAGACAAGATGCTAACCAAGAATATTGGGGAAGTTGTTGCTTAGGAATGTCTTTAATTCATGCATGTGGTATTTCAAAATCACAAAAATTAACTTTAAAAAGTACTAAGCTTAATAAAGCTATGACTAAAAGCTGTGAAGGCACTTATTCAGGATGTTCATTTGGTTCATTATATCAACCATATGCTGAAAAAGAACTAGTTCAATTTGTTATAAAAAAAATACAAGCAGGGAAACCAGTTGTTATTAGAGTAATAAGTAAAAAATGTGCTAAACAAAAAGGTGTATGTTCTAGACACTTTGTTACTGCTGTTGGTTATAAAGAAAACTCTAAGGGGACATCTGCTAGTGATTTATTAATTGTAGATAGTTGGGATGCCAAATTAGAAAGAATGGATACTAATAATAGAGCAATTGCACCATGTAATAAAGTAAGTTATAAAGGTGAAAAAGGACATCAATGTAAGGGTACTCAATATTATGCACGTCCAGTAAAATAAAACTTTAGTTTTTACTAAAGTTTTTTTCTTGTAAATAAAAAATAAAGAAAAGTATTATTTTTACGTAAAATATTATATAATTATAATAGGGTGATACTAATGAAGAGAATATTCAAGTATTTATTATTAAGTTTAATAGTATTAGTTCCATTTAGTGCAAGTGCTATTAAAACTGAAAATGTTAAATTAGATGAAACTAGGGATGGATATTATTGTTATTTGCTTGCAAATGATAGTGAAGGTCAAAATTCATATGATCCTATTTATTCAAATAGACTATATGCAGGTTTTTCAACAAAGAAACCTACTCCAAGATGTTTTGATAGTATTTATAGTTCTAAAGAAGAATACCTTGCGGATAAAAACTGTTTCTTCGATTATTATAAAACTTTAATTGCTTTAGAAGATAATAAGTATGTATATCATTCATATTCAAACTGGAATTCAAGTATTTCTGAAACAAATAGATCTATTTCAAATATGCAAGATTGTATTGCTGCTTCTATAATTACATCTAGTACTGGTGGTGGAAAGAAACATAATCAAATACTATTTGTAGAAACTAGATCTAATAGTGAAATTTATTCGGATGACGAAATGAAAACTATAAAAGAAAATATTTATAGTGATTTTGATGATTCAACAGAATTTTGTTATGCTGCTACAATGTATAGACAAGATGCTCAATATCCTTTAGCTGTTTATTTTGGACATCCAAAATTTATTGTTGACTATAGAGGTGTTGGTGATAAAGATGATTCTACAGCTAATGCCTTAGTAAGAGAATTTGATAAAGATAAGAAAGCTATAATTAATTTTAGTGGTGTTGAAATTACTACTTCTCCAAGTAGAAGAGGAGATGCAGAAGAAAATAAAATTGTAATTGATGGATTCCCACATGCTGATGATAGTACAACTACTTTTGATGAACTTGATAAGTTAGCATCACAGGGGCCTTCAAATTATGCATTTTTCGTAGTTGATGGTGATAATAAATTAATAACTGATAGTGAGACATGTATTGGACTTGCTGCAGAAAAAGGTCTTGAATCAACTGTTGTTGATGAAACTAAAGAAGATGAAGATAGAGAAATTGGAACTGATGATTTTGATACTCTAGTATCAAATGGAATGACAAAAGAAAAAGCGTTTAAAGCTTGTTATAACGGAGATAGTTCTGATGGTAAATATCATTGCTATAGATATACTTATCTTCCAATTGGTGGAAGAAATTTGATGTATAATACTACCGTTTGGACAAATAAAAAATTAAACTGTGGATTTGAATTAGTTGAAGATTGGGACTGGACACAATGTAAAAAGTCTGCATTAGATGTAACATATAAACAATGTAAATCAACTACACCTTTATCTGCTGATGAAGAACCTCAAGAATATTGTAGAAATATAACTCATAGTGGTTATAATGGTACTCCAGATTTCTATGATTTGAGAGACAGTAAAGACAAAGATATAGAATGTAATAATTTAAATGGATTACATATTATATATAGAGCAGCTACTATAATAGCTCCTATTATAGCAATATTATTTATAACATTTGATTTAGTATCTTCTATTATGAGTGGAGATCCTAAGAAAGTTGCTAAATTTAGAACAAAATTATTTAGAAGAATAATATCATTAGTATTATTTATAGTAATACCTATATTTATTCATATTTTAGTTAATACATTATCAAAGAATAGTTATTTAAAAGATACTAAATATTTAAAATGTATAGTCATTGGTAATGGTAGTGATATTCATGAAGATACTGATAAGACTACTTCTTCAACAAAGACAACTACAACAACTACTAAGACTACTACTAGTGATACAAAAGCTACTACAGTAGTTAAAACAACTGGAGAAACTACTATTAAGAAGAGTAGTCCAGATTTAATAAAGAATGTAACTGTTGATGGCCAAAGTATCGATTATAACTCTGATCAAGATATATATAATCTTGTAACTACATCAGATATAACTGAGGTCACTATAGATGCTGATGTAGTAACTGATGATGTTGAGATAATATCTGGTGCTGGACCTAATGAAATAACAGATGGGGAAAATACAATCAATATAGTTGCTACAACTGGTGATGGTCAATATGATGTAACTACTATAGTTATTAATAATAATATTGATGATGAATTTGATTTAGGAGATTTAGATGATGATCTAGATCTTGGAGACGTAGACGATGATTTAATTGAAGGCGCTGATGATTCTGATGGTGATGATGAAGAAGAGGAAGAAGAACCAGAATTTGAGATAGTAACTGACACTGTTAAAGTACAATTAACTGATGCAGAAATAAAAGCTAATAAAAATAAATTTTTAAACTCTGCTAAGAAACTTAAAACATTAACAAGCAAAAAGAATAGTAAGACATTCTGGTGTGCAAAAAGAGTAACTTGTTTAAAAAGAAACAAAAAAGGAAAATGTACAAAGGAAAAAATAAAGAATCCAGCATGTACTACAAAGGCAGTTGAAAAATTATATGGAAATAAGCAAAAATTTGGTAGTCATGTAGGTGGATATTCTTGTGCATCATTAGTTAGTTACTCTTTATATGATTCAGGATTATATACTGCTTATGAAGTAAACCATGTTGCAAATAGTTCTGCTACACGTAATATAAATTCTGCTAATAGTATGGCTAAGTTCTTAATAGCAAAAGGATGGAAAGTAATTACTAAAGCAAAAGACTTACAAGCAGGAGATGTTATATTTGAAGATAAATCAGGTAAACCTGCTGTTAAAGTTGGTGGTAAAACACACCATCCAGGACACGTAGAAATATATGCAGGAAACGGTAAATCATATAATACAGGAGGAACTGCTGTTCAACACGTATTAAAGAGTAATTATAATACTGGTGGATTTGGATTCGCCTTAAGATATGTAGGTAAGTAATATGAAGGGATATACAATGAGTAATAAGAGCAAAATAATATATATTTCGATAGCTGCCATTATTGTATGTGTAGTTGTTGGGTTTATAATATTTTCTCTTTCTGGGAAAAAATATGAAAAAACAGTATTTATAGGAAATTATAAATATTCTGTAAATGATGGAAAGATAACTGTTTCTTTTGAAGATGAAAAAGTTAAAAAACAAAGTGTAAAAGTTTTATATGATAAAAAAATAATAGATGGTTATATTAAAACTGAATCTGAAGGATCATCTGCTTTAGAAAATAATCTTCACATATATAGTAATGATAAAAAACTTTTATCTAGTGAACAATATGTATTTGCTTATACTTCAGATTTAAAACTTACTATAATAGGTTTTAATACTGAGTATATAGATGAATTAAGTGATATGATTCCATTAATTAAACAAATTGGTTTAGATATTAAAACAGTTAAACCTGATTACTTTGTAGTTAATTCATTTGATATAGATGAAGATGGAATAGTAGAACGAATTTATACTGTTGGACTATCTAACAAAGGTGAATACCTAAGTGATGTTATAATGGAAAAAGATGGTAAGTATTATACTATTCTTTCAGAACTTAGTAGTCCATCTGATGATGAAACAACTATTGTTAGTTTATTTGCTATATTAGATTTTAATAATGATGGAAACTATGAATATGTTGTTAGTAAAAGCTATAGTGAATTTGGAACAGATGAATACGAATTATATAACTTTGATGGAACAACTTTTAATAGGTTAATCTTACAATAAAAACTTTAGTTTTACTAAAGTTTTTTTATGTCTATTTATTGACTTTACTATATAAAATTGTTATACTTATCTATAGAATAAGAGGTGGCTAGTATGGAAGATATTAAAGAAGAATTAATCGACACATCAGATCTAGAAATTAAAGAATTAGAAGGGTATTATAACGTATTTGATAGTGCTGATGACAAAATTAAAGACGGAGAAAAAGAAGTAAATTCTAACATAGAAGAAATTAAAAAGGAAAATGAGGAAAGACTATTAAAAGCTGAAGAAGAAGCTAAGAAAATAGAAGATACTAAAGCTGAAATTGAAAACTTAAAAGAAAGTTATAAAATAGCATTAAAACAAATCTATGATAGTTATCAAGATAAAATGGATGCTATTAATAAAGCTTTAGAAATTGCTTCTACTAACTCTGCTTTAAAAGGTGCCCTTGAAGAAGAAAAAGGAAAGATGACTGAAGAACTTGATGCTAAATCAAGTGCTATTAAAACAAAGATATCTGAATTAACTTCATTCTTAAATAAAGATTCTGAAGAGCCAGTTATAAATAGTATTAATAATGATGAAGAAGATGATGAAGCTTCAAATGCTGAAATAGAAGCTATCATTAAATCTATTCAAGAAAAGATAGATAATCTAGAAAAAGAAAACGAAGATAAAGAAGAAAAAGATGTTGATGAAGATCTAGAAGCTATTATTAGAAGAATAGATGCTAAGATTAATGCTTTAAAAGCTGAAGAAGATGAAACTAATGAAGAAGTTAAATTCAATGATGTTCCAGTTTCTTCAAATGAAAATGAAATAGTTGATAAGACTCCAGTAGATGAAGAACAAATAAAAGATATATTATTATCTGAAGAAGTTAATAATAGTCTAGAAAGTTATTTAGGGTAGGTGCTATTATGGAAAATATTAAGAATTGTATAGTAACTCTAAAGAATGGTAAATCATACTTCGTTATAGAAGAAGTTAGTGATAACTTTGATATTTATAATCTTATACTTAATGTTGAAGATGAAAAAGATGTTAAGATTGTAATGCAAGAAGTAATTGATGGAAAAGTTGTTCTTAGTGATGTTAAAGATCTACTTAATATATCTTATTTAAAAGGTAGATTTAGAACTAAAATAGAAGAAGCTAGAGAGAACTTAAGATAATAAGAGAAATTGTTAAAAAACAGTTTCTTTTTTTTATATTTTTATATATAATAAAAACTTGTTAGAAGAGGTATCTATTATGAGTATATTAGAGGCATACAATTTAAACTTTTCTTATGATAATAATACTATCTTTAATGATGTTACTATAAAGATTAAAGAAGGAAGTTTTGTTAATATTTATGGTAGAAATGGTGTAGGTAAAACTACTCTTTTAAAGATACTTAGTGGAAGTATTATTACAGACTCTAATGTAAAAGTAGATAAGATTAAAATAAATAAATTTAATATGGATGTTATAAACAGTAAAACTGCTTTTATATCATCAAATAATAAATTCTTTTCTAAGACTGTACTAGATGAAATATTATTAGAAAAGAATGATATAACAGATGTAGATGTTAGTACTGCAAGAAAACTATTAGATGATTTTAATTTATCTTCAATAGAAGATATTTCACCACTTGATTTATCATATGCTGAGAATCAAATAGTAGGTGTTATTAAATGTATGATTAAAAAACCAAAAGTATTATTTATAGATAATGCCTTTTCTAGATTTGATTATGATAAAAAAACAGAAATATTAGAATTCATTAAGAAATATGCTTTAAAGAATAATATAACTGTTATATATGCATCTAATAATTTAGATGATATATATTTATTTGATAGAGTTATAGTTCTTAAGAATAAAGAAATATATTTAGATACTGATCCAAAGAGTTTATTAAATGATGATAAGTTACTAGATGTTACTAAAAAATTACCATTTATAGAAGAATTATCTAGAAAACTAATTATGTATAATCTAGTTAGTAAGAAATATGATAATCTATTAGAGCTTGCGGAGGACTTACTAAAATGAAACATGATAATAAAATAGTTGCAGTAGTAGGTAATAGTGGTGCAGGTAAATCAACATTTATTAAAAATCAAAAGATCAGTAAAAAAGTAGGTATAATAAATGATGAAACTATTAAAGAAAATAGAGTTAGAGATCAGTTATTATATTATGTTAAGAAATATAAATATAGATTAGATATATTAGATGATAGATTTAATGAAATAATTAAGATGCTTAGTATTAGTGAAAAGATACTAGATAAAGATGTATTTGAGATTAGTGAATCTGAATACTATAAAGTATTAATAGGAAGCATATTATTATATAATCCTGAAGTAATAGTATTCGATGATATATTATGTTTCTTTGATGAAGAAAATAAACAAAAGTTATTTAAGTTATCAAGTAAACTTAAGAAGTTCTTTAATAAGACTATTTATTTTGTTACATCTGATATAGATTCAGTATATGAATATGTAGATGATATAATAGTAATAGATAATGCTAAAGTATTACTTGAGGGAGATAAAAAAGAAGTATATAAAGAATATAGTTTATTAAAAAAGAATAGAATTAGAATTCCAAATATAGTAGAATTCATTAAATTAATGAGAGATAATAATGTTAATATAGATGATGTAGATTCTATTAATGAACTTATTAAGACTATATATAGAGAAATAGGGTGATATAAGTGAGATACTTAATTAGATTTAGTTATGATGGAACAAGTTATAATGGGTTTCAAAAGCAAAGACATTTAGATAATACTATTCAAGGTAAAATGGAACTAGCTTTAAAACAAATTAATAATGGAAAAGATACTAAATTAACTGCTTCAGGAAGAACTGATAGAGGAGTCCATGCATTAGATCAATGTGCTCATTGTGATATTACAGTAGATATTACTCCATATAAACTTAAAAGGGCTCTAAATAGCCTTTTAGAGGCCGATATACACGTGTTTTCAGTAGAAGAAGTAGATAGTGAGTTTCATGCTAGATATATGGTTAAAAAGAAGACTTATGTGTATAAAATAAATACAGGAGAATATAATCCTATAGAAAGAAATATATCTTATCAATTAGGTAAGAAATTAGATGTAGATAAAATGAATAAAGCTATTAAAGGTTTTATAGGTAAACATGATTTTTCCGCATTTTGTTCTAACGAAGATAAGAAAGAAGATTGCAATAAAGAAATATATAATGCATATATTAAAGAAGATGGTGATACTATTACTATATTCTTTGAAGGAAATGGTTTTCTTAAATATATGGTTAGAACTATGGTAGGTTATTTAATAGAAATAGGTCTAGGTAAAAGAGATAATGATATAAAAGAAAGATTTAAAGAATCAAAAAGGTCTAAGATTAGAACAGCTAATCCAGAGGGATTATATTTATATAAGGTTGAGTATTAATTGGAGGCTAATATGTTGAGTAAAGAAGAATGTATTAAATTATTAAGATTCTTAGAAGAAGGTAGGTATAGGGAATTAGAAGATTATTTTCAAGGACAATATAATGAAGTTTATATAAAGGAAGCTTTAGAAGCTATGAAAAAATATAGTAGACAAAATTTTCCAAATTATAGATATAAAATTCTTTCAGATGGGCAATTATTATTAAGAGGACAAGATAGTTACTTCTTACTATATTCTAAAGAATTATATGATGCATATTCTGAATCAGATTGTGAACCTTTAGGAGATATTACTAATGGAAAAGAAGAAGGGTATTTAAAAAAGATACATAATGAAGATTTTAGTGGATTTACTACAGTTGTTTCAAAAGAACAAAAAGATTCAACATATATAATGAAGGGAACAACTGATAAAATTAGTGCATGTTTTAAGAAAGATGTAATAGATTTTGCAGAATTATTATTAGGATGTGAACCAGGATATCTTTTAGGAAAAGATGAAAATGGCAAGAATGTATTATTAGCTCAATCTTTAAAAGGTAGAGCATATATTATGTGCAACAAATAAAAAATATGTTATAATGAAATAGGTGATAGATATGAACAACAGAAAACAAATACTTAAAAACATGAAAAAAGAGAGAAAACTAAGAAATAATTACGTAGAAGATAACGAAAATATTATTACTAGATTTGTAGGAACAATATTTGGAGTATTAATCGTATTAGTTATTTCATACTTATTAATAGGTATATTTGTTACTAAAACTATTAAGTTTGGTAAAGATAAAGAAGAACCAACTGTAGCTACTACAGATAAGTCTACTATATTAATAGGTAATACATTTAATCAAAAAGAAGATGAATATCTAGTAGTTATTTATGATATGAATAATAAAACAGATAAAACTATAGAAAACTGGATTAGTTATTATTCTGGAAAACATTCAGATACTACTATATATAAAGTAGATAGTAAAAATAAAATGAATTCTAAATATATAGTTGATAGTGATTCTAATAGAGATGCTAAAGAAGTATCTGAACTAAGAGTTATAGATCCTACAATTATTAGAATTAAAGATGGAAGTATTTCTGAATATATTGAAGGAGAATCTTCAGTAAAGGAAATGTTAAAGAACTAATAAATAGTTCTTTTTTTATGTTATAATTATGATGTGGTGATAAAAAATGGATAATAAAGAAGATAACAGAGTATTAGGAGCCGCTAAATATGCTATGCTATGCTTAGTTAGTTTATTAGTAGGTGCTATGGGTATGTATCTTTATTATAATACTGGTGATAGAGTAGTTAAGACTTATCCTGGTAAGTATGGTATCTTAGATGAAGTAACAGGTATTCTAAGCAAAGAATATTATAAGGATATAGATAAAGATAAATTAATAGAAGGTGCTGTTAGTGGACTAGTTGATTCTATTGGAGATAAACATACATCATATTTTACTAAAGAGGAAGCTAAGAGTTTTAAAGAGAGTTTATCTGATTCATATTATGGTATAGGTGCTGTAATATTTAAATTAAATGATGAAGGTATAACTGTTAAGAAAGTATTTGATGATTCTCCTGCTAAGAATGCTGGTGTTCAAATAGGAGACATAATTATATCTATAGATGGTAAATCTACTAAAGACATGACTGTGGACAAAGCTGCTAGTACTTTAAAGAGTAATAAATCTCCTAAAACTACTATTGTAGTTAAGAGAAATGATGAGGATTTAACTTTTGAAATAACTAAATCTACAGTTCCATTAAAGAGTGTTAGTGGTGAAATGTTAGATAATAAAGTTGGTTATATAGTTATAGATATGTTTGGAGAAAGTACATACGAAGAGTTTAAAAGGGAATTAGGTAGATTAGAAGCTCAAGGTATGAAATCATTAATAATAGATCTAAGAGATAATGGTGGTGGATATTTATCCACAGTATTATATATGGCTAGCGAGTTTTTAGATTCTAATACTGTTGTATTACAAACTAGAGTTAGTGAAAAAGCTGAAGCTAAGAAGTATTATTCTGTTAGTAATGATACTAAGAACTATAAAGTAGTAGTTCTTGTTAATGAAAATACTGCATCTGCATCTGAAATAATGACTGCAGCCTTAAAAGAACAATATGGTGCTACTATAGTAGGTAAAACTACATATGGTAAAGGAACTGTTCAATTAACTAAAGAACTATCTAATGGTGGTATGATTAAATATACTACTGAAGAATGGTTAACATCTAAAGGTAATAGTATTAATGAAGTAGGTATTACTCCTGATATAGAAGTAGATTTAACTGAAGACTATTTAAATAATCCTTTAGATAAGAAAAATGATGCTCAACTTCAAAAGGCTATTGAAGTAATAAAATAAAAGGTTAAACCTTTTATTTTTTTTATAAATAAGGTATAATCAAAGAAGTGATGAGATATGGATGAAAAAAGATATGTGATTCATGGTTATAAACATGATGGAACTTTATATAAAATTTGGGATGAAGCAATTCTTCTAGATGAAACAGATGATTACTATGTATTTGGTAATAGTGGAACTAAAGTAAGAAAGAATTATGGTAGTAGTTGGACTACTAGAGAAACTGCTATACTAGTTTACTATAAAAAGAACTGGTTTAATGTAGTAGCACAATTAAAAAGAAATGGTATACATTATTATTGTAATATAGCATCTCCTGCAATAATAGAAGACGATGCTATTAAGTTTATAGATTATGATCTAGACTTAAGAATATATCCTGATGGTAAATATAAGATATTAGATAGAGATGAATTTGAAGTTAATCGTAGAGTTATGCATTACTCAAAAGATTTAGCTCATATACTTAATACTAAGCTAAAAGAATTAATAGAAACATATAAAGCAAAAGAGTTTCCATTCATAAAAGAAACCATTAAAAACTATGAAAAAATGTATAATGAAATAATAAATGAAAAAAAATAAAGTTTTTTGCAAAAAAAGCTTTTTTTTTATTTTGTTTGTAGTATAATAAGTCTATTCGAAATGAGAAAGAACAACGATTTTTACACATTTATTAAAAAAAATTAAAAAAAATGTAGAAAAAAGTTGACACTTATTTTTGAATGTGTTATTATTTATATGCACATGCGAGAAAAAGCCTTAAAATATAAGGAAAATGTGCAAAAAATGATCTTTGAAAACTGAGCAAAATATGTCAATTATTTTGAGTAGTCAGAATTAAACTTAATGTAAATAATTTTTACAATTATTTTTTTATTGAGAGTTTGATCCTGGCTCAGGATGAAC
>JAFXXX010000014.1 GCA_017542065.1 Bacilli bacterium
GTGTATTACTACGTGGTATCAACAGAGAAGATGTAGAAAGAGGACAAGTTTTAGCTAAACCTGGAACAGTTACTCCACATACAAACTTCGAATGCCAAGTATATGTTCTAAGTAAAGATGAAGGTGGTAGACATACTCCATTCTTCACAAAATATCGTCCACAATTCTATTTCAGAACTACAGACGTAACTGGTGAAGTTACTCTTCCAGAAGGAACTGAAATGGTAATGCCTGGTGATAACGTAACTATGACAGTTGAATTAATTGCTCCTATCGCTCTAGAAGAAGGAACTGAGTTCTCAATTCGTGAAGGTGGTAGAACAGTTGGTGCTGGTAAAGTTACAAAGATTATTAAATAATTAATAATTAAGTAAATTAAAAGTAGGTTTTAAACCTACTTTTTTTGTGTATAAAAAAACCAGTGTATTATAACACTGGAGTATTTAACCATTCGATTATTGGATTTATTCTATTATATCTACTTGTTTTGCTCTTGTTTATTACTAAAGTAAATTCTCCTAGATATTCTTCTACGTGAGCACCAAATCCAAGTTTAAATCTAGTTAAATCATAGTATTTAGATCCTTTAGTAAAGTCTCCTGAAATACCATTTAAATTAAATCTATTATATCCTTGAGAATGATACATATCCATTAAGATATATTTTAAATAGTGATTTGGACAATAGTCTTTATAATTACTATCTAATCCATCAATTAAGAAGAATATTTCACCGTTATATTTAACTACTGCACAAGCTGCTACTACAATACCAATAGGATTAGTTTTAAATAATTCTGCTGATTTAATAACACTTTGTTTATAACTATTTAATAATGAATCTGAGTTCATTTTTCTCTTTATAATAGTACTCTTGTTATTACTATCTATGTTTTCTTGTAATTCCATATTTAATTCATTATTTCTGATTTCTTCTTTTTCATATAGATTCTTACTTCTTTCTATGTATTTTGAAGTATTAATTCTAGCAAAGAATATATCAAACATATCTGATTTACCAAATATTTCAAACATATCTAAGTAATAGTTTAATTTTCTTTTTTCATTTTTATAACTAATTAGTTCATAGAAGTCTCTAATATTTTCAGGTTCACCTTTGATAACTTCTACACCTCTATTATCTGCTTTTCTAATTTTATTTCTAATCTCTTTTGAATATAGACTAAATATTTTATCTTCTGGCTTACAAGTTACTACTGCATTCCATCTTGGTTTTAGATTTTCAAAGTTTAAATTAAAACCACCATGCTGGTATCCACAGTTAAGTAATGTATTATAAATACCTTCGTTATCTACTAAAGTATTTACTTCACCAGTATTCTCATGAGATTTATAAATAATTTGAGGATCTATCTTAATAAACATGAAGTTTCTTTTCTTTAGAAATTGAGTTATTTGCTCAGTAAAACTTCTAACTAGTTCTTCATTTTTATAATCAATTAAGTATCCTCTTGGACAATATCCCCATTTATATCCAATCATAACTCTATTAACAAGTATTAGAGTAGCTGCGACTAAGTTATTCGCATCATCTATTAGACCTAGGTAATAGTCATTAAAGGCATGTCTATCCATTAATGTGCCATACTCTGCAGTCTGATAAAAATTTTTATATGGATAGTTCTTGGCAAAATTGTCGAATTCTTCAGCAGTTAATTGCCTTATTTCCATGATAATCACCTATTGTAATTATATCATATAACTAAAATATCTTTAAAAAAAGTTATATTTTTTTGTAAAAAAATGACAAAATGTATTGCCGATATGATATAATTTAGATAATAGAGTAGAAGGGTGTAAGTATGGTGATGTACTCATGAAAAAATATTGCGGAAAAGTAAAAGAATTTATAAAAAAGAACCAATTATTATGTATAGCAATTTTAGCTGTTATTGTATTAGCTATTTTTGTATATGTAATATTTTTTAAGTTAAATATAACTACAATTAAATTTACTAAGAAAGTTAGTGGTTCTAAAAACTATAGTGTTGAATGTTTAGATACTAATTGTGATTATATTGTAGCATCTAAAGGTGATCAATATGGTAAGTATACTACTAATGTATATAGTGCTAAGGGTAAGAAAATAGCTAAATTAAATAATACTTACGATTCAAAAGCGTCATATACAGAATCTGTAGTAGAAGCTTCTAAAAACTATATCATTACATCTAAAGTTGATTATTCAACTAAAAAAGAAATTGGATATGTTTTAAAGAATACTAATGGTAAAGCTAAATATAATTCTAAAACTGAATTAAAAGCTATTACTGATTATTTAATTAGTGAAAAAACAAATGACGGATATAAAATCATAAACTATAAAGGTAAAACTCTATATAAAGATGTTAAATCTTTAGAAACATTTGGTAATAAAGAAGTGGTTTCTATTATAACTAAGAGTGAAAACTTAATAGTAGATGCTAAAGGTAAATCTATTCTAAGTGGTTATAGAATTGTTTCTGAAGTATTTGATAAAAAAGGTAAAGTATTATACTTTGTATTACAAGATGCTTATAAGAATTCATATTATTACTATGATTATAAGAATGATAAATTAGATGAAGATTCATTTAATGGATATATAAGTGGTAATAATGCTGGTGAATTAATTATTACTGAAAGTAAAAACGGAACATATAAAAAATATCTTTTAAATAAAGATGGTAAGAGAACTGAATTATATGGTGAAGATTCAAATGAAATAATTGAAACTATCAAAAAGAAAGTAGATAGTGAAAAATACTATATTTATACTGGAAGTATTGGCAATGAAAAAACTAAATATGTTTTAGCAAATGATAGAAAGAATAATACTGCAGGTATTTATAATGTATCATCAAAGAAATATACTAAATTAGTTGATTATTCAAAAGAAAATGGAACAATTAATTTAAGAGTATTAAATTCTGAAGAAGATGATCTATATATCATGATTAATTGTAGCGAATCAAATTGTAAGAAGAATACTACAATTGTTTATGATATGAAGAACAACAACAAAGAATTATTTAGAACAGAATCAGGTAATATGCCTGAAGAATATACTTCATATAAAGATGGTTATAGTGTAGTTAAATATGATATTAATTCTTCTGAAGAATATAAGCAAAAATATGTTGTTTATGATAAAAATAACAAAGAATTATATAAGTCAGATAATCAAGTTATTATAGTTAATAAAAAGCTAATATTTGGTGAAGAATCATCTAATAAACTAGTATTATTTGATGTTAAGAATAATAAAGCAATTAATAGTGAAGAAAGTTTGGCTACTAAAATAATTGCAGGAGATTCAACTGCATATAAATATAGTGATAACAAAAATACTTATATTGTAAGTAATAATGGTAAATTATTAGCTAAGATGTCTAATGATAATGCTTCATTTACTTATAGTGAAGATACTATTATTTATGTTGAAAATAGTAAGATTAATATTGTTAATATTAAAGACAATAAAGTTAAATCTTATAGACTTAAGAAAAACGAAAAAATAAATGATAATAGTGGTCAAAGTATTTATCCATATAAGAATACTATTTATGTTAATAATACTGTGAATAACTATGTTAAAGTTATTAATGCTAATGGACATGTAGTTAAGAAAATTAATGGAGCAAGCATTAATAGAGTTACTAAGAATCAAAAAACAAATAGAGTTATTTTAATAACTAAGAAGATTAAAGATAATAATAATTTATATGGATTATATATTTTAAAATAGACTATTAAGTAGGTGAAAATATGAAAAAGATATTTAAAAATAGGGTTGTACTTATTGCTATTTGTTTAGTAATTATAATAGTTTTAGCACTATTAATTATATTTAATAGAACTAATGAAGACATGGTTACTAGAGCAACAAAAGTATTTGGTAAAAAGTATTATAGAATTAATTGTATTAATACTGATTGCAAATATATGGTTACTTATAAAGGTAGAAATAAAGGCAAAACTGAGATAAAAATTATTAATGGTAACGGAAAAACTATATCTAAATATGATATTGATTATTCTTCTGATGAATTAATAATGGAACCTGTTAATGCTGCTGAAAAATATGTAATTGTATCTTTAAAAGATAGTAAGAAATATACACATGGATATGCTGTTTTAAATAATAGTGGTAAAGAAGTATTAAGAGAAGAAGATTATACTTTATATCCAATAACAGATAAATATATCTATGGTAAAAAAGATGATCTATATACAATTTATGATTATAAAGGTAATACACTTTATAAAGATGTTAAATATGTTACTTTCTATAATGAAGGTAAAATAATTACATTTGTGTCTGATAAAGTAAATACTATTGATGAAAATAGTAAAAGAATATTAGATGATTATGAAATAGTAGAAGAAGTAAAAGATGATGAAAAAACATTATATTTAATTGTACAAGATGGTAATGGTGTATTCTATTACTTTGATGTTAATAAGTATAAATTAGTTGGAGATTCATTTAATTCTTACGTTATTCTTTCTGATAACAAATTAATTGTTACTAGAAAAGCTAATAGTTCTATTAAGAGAGTATTATTAGATACTAATGGTAAAGAAGAAAGTGAAATCTCACCAAAGAAAGGTATAGCTGATAAAGTAAAAGAAGGTTATACTGTATTTGAAGATAGTATCGTTAGTGCTAAACAAAAAGGTGTATTAGCTACATATGAAAATAGATTTGGATCATATGATCTAAAGACTGGTGAATTCAACGGATTCTTTAATTTTAAAGGTTCTGAAAAGAGAGTAGAAGCTTATAATATCTATGAAGATTTAGAAACTGCTAGACTTGAAATTGGATGTTCTAATACTTATTGTGAAAATAGAACAATAGTAGTTTATGATCCATTTAATAACTCTGCAGTATTTAGTTATGCTGGTGATAAAGAAATAACTAAATATAGAGAATATAAGAATAGTTATAAAGTAGTTATGTTTAGAGATAATACATATGCTTTATTTGATGATAAGAGTGAATTAGTTCTTGAATCAGCAAATAACATAGTTGTTATTGATGATGAAGAATTAATTAGTGATACTACAGGAAAATCAAATGTATTATTATATTCAGCAAAAGAAAAGAAACTTCTAAATGATGAAAACTCATTAGCATTATTAGATAATACATCTAACTATGATTTATATAGATATTTTGATGAAAAATATATGTATTTATTTAATAAAGAAGGTAAATTATATAAGAGAATTCCTATAGAAGAATCAAGTCTTTCTACTGGGGACAAATATATTCTTCATAGTAAGAAAAACAAAGTTAATGTTTATAATTTAATAGATAATTCTGATATTACTATTAAACTTGGTAATAATGAAGATACTAATAACTATGAAGGTGTTCCTATTGTTCCAAATAAAGGAATGATTGTAGTTAGTAACTATAAAGATAACATTATAAAGATCTATAATTATAAGAAAAAACTTATTAAAAAGATAAAAAAATCTGAAGTTATTAGTGCAGATTATAATGAAGAAAATAATACAATTTTCTTAGTTACTAAGAAGAGCAAAAAATATAACTTATACATAATAAAATAATGGTTGAAAAACCATTATTTTTTTATTATTTTTTGGGTGAAAAATGTAGAATTTTGTAAAGTTTTTGTGATATAATGGATATGTATAATAAAATAGGAGACTAGTATGAAAAATAAGAGATTAAGTAAATTAAAATCTAAAAAATATTTAGCAGGAGTATTACTTGTTTTAGTAGTAGGTGTTTTGGCATGTCTACTAAAATTTGGTAACCTAGATAAGCTTAAAGGAACTATTAAAGTAACTGATGCATATTTATCTAATGTTACTACAAAACTAAGTGCAAACATATCAGATATATCTGGAGATGCACCAGTTGTAAGTAATGGTTATGATGAAGTTAAGTATGAATTAAAATATAGACTATCTGCATCTAATCAAGATAGAGATGTAATTATTACTGGTACTTTAGATTCTGATAATGGTTATGCATCGTTTAAGAGACTATATGGAGATAATGTTACAAGTACTTTATCTGATAATGATAGAAAGATTGAAATAACTATTCGTAATTTACCAGCTGACACTGAAATTACTACAGTTATTCCTATCGTTGTTAATGGAGCTCCTGATGGATATAGAGTTAATCCTACATTCAAGATTAAAGAATCTACAGCAGAAGAGTTCACAGATGTTTATACTAATCCTATTCAAGTAAGTACTAATGACTTAAGAGGTACTGTTACAGATGTTGAAGGTAATAGAGTACCAAATATATTAGTTACTGTTTATAAAAATAAAAAATTAATAAGAGAAACTTATACTAATGATAATGGTGAATATATTATTAGTGATTTAAATCAAGATAATTATACTATTGATATCAATGAAGAAATATATGACGTTGTTAATGTTTCAAATGTTAGTGTTAGTGGTGATACTTCGTTAGATATTACAGTTTCAAGAGTATATCCATTTAATATTGAAGTTCATAAGTATATTACTAAAGTTGATGTTAATAACTTAGGTATTAATACAGTTAAAACTTATGATAATGCAAGTATAGTTAATTTCCCTGTTAAGAAATTAAATAATCTTAATGGTAAAGTATACTACAAGATAGTAGTAGAAAATACTGGCGAAAAAGAAGGAATTGTTTCTATAGTAAAAGATGAACTTCCTGATTTCATGGCATTCATTGAAGATGAAAATAGCGGTTTTGAATTAGTTGATGGTGTAATCTATGATAGAAACTTAGAAGGTATTGAATTAATGCCTGGCGAGATAGTTGAAGACTCACTTGTATTAACTATTAAAAATACTAGTCAAGCTAGAGAATATCTAAATAGAGTAACTGCTACAGGTGAAATATATGAACATGTAGTATATCTATTAGATGGTAACACTTACAGAGAAGAAGATATTCTTGAAGGTGAAAAACTAGATAGAATAGCTGATCCAGTTGCTAACTTTGGTGGTTGGTATACTGATCCTGAATATACAAATAAATATAATTACAATAATAGAGTTACTAAGAATTTAATTCTTTATGGTAAAACTACTAGAAAATATAGAGTTGAATTCTTTGATAAAGATCCAGAAACTGGTGATGAAGATCCTTATAAAGAAGATGAAGTTCCTGCTGGTGATCCAGTAGATGAACCAGATGATCATCCTGAACATCCTGGATATGATTTTGAATATTGGTGTATGGTAGATGGTACTAAATATATCTTTAGTACACCAGTAACTGAAGATTTAAAATTAGTTACATGCTATAAAATAAAGAAATATGATGTTAATTTCTATAACTATCAAGATACTAAAGAAAAGACAATTAAAGTAGAATATAAGAAATTAATTGATCAAAATGAAGCTCCAACATTTGATGAAACAGGATATACATTTATTTGTTGGACTGAAGATAAAGATAATTGTTTTGACTTTACTACTCCAGTAACAAGGGAAGTAAATCTATATCCAAAACATGAAAAACTAAAAAATGCTGTTGTATTCAATGATGAAAATAGAATAACTACAGTTGATAATATTCCTTATGGTGATACTGTTGATCCAATTGCTGATCAAGGAAAAGAAGGACATACATTTAGATGTTGGTCTGAAGATAGAACTAATTGTTTTAATTTCAATACACCAATAATTGAAACTAAAACATTATATGCTATTTATGATATTAATACATATTTAGTTCATTTTATTGATAGAAATCCTGAAACATTAGTAGAAACTCAATATATTCCTGATCAAACAGTTGAATGGGGAGGATTTGCTACTAGACCTGTTAATAATCCAGAGCATACTGGTTATACATTTGTAGAATGGACAAAAGATAATACAACATATAGTTTTGATACACCTGTTAAATCTGAAATAACATTAGTATCAAGTTATAGAATTAATTCTTATCCAGTTCATTTCCATGCTGATAGTGAAGTAACTACAGTTAATGTTGAATATAAACATACTGTAACTCCTATCACTGATCCAGAAAAAGAACATCATATATTTACTAAATGGTTAGATGAAAATGATGAACCATTTATCTTTACTACTCCAATTGTTGAAGAAACTGATTTATATGCTGAATTTGAGGAAATATTACCTCCAGTAATTAGTCATACTCCAACTATGTGGACTAATGAAGATGTAACTGCTACATTAACTAAGAATGCTAATGTATTAGATGATACTGGTTATACATATTCATATAAATTAGCTAATGGAACATATAATACTTATAGCGCTCCATTTGCAGTATCAGAAAACACTACTATAACTGCAAAAGGAACTAAGAGTGGCGTTGATTCAGTAGTAACTAACCATGAAATAGTTAATATTGATAAATTAAATCCAAGTATTACATTATTTAGTTTAAATACTGTTAATAGAAATTCAGCAGTATTAAATGTTAATACTATAGATAATGAATCTGGTATTAACTATTATGAAGTTTATAAAGATAATGTTAAGATTGGTGAAAAACATTTTGAATGTTATAACGAAACTACATTTGATGAATATGAAGCTTGTAGAGCTAATTATGCTGAACAAAAAGTAACTACTTATACTGTTACAGGTTTAACTCAAACAACTACATATACATTCAAAATTAAAGCTTACGATAAAGCTGGTAACTATGTATTTAGTGATGATCTAGAAGTTACTACAACTACTCCTAGAATAGTTGCTAGATTAATTGGTTATAATAACAGTTTATTTACTGATACAGTAGATGAAAATACTGGAGATGTTATAACTCCAAAAGAAGATAAATATATCAACTTTGAATCATTAGAAGAAGCTTTTGATTACGAAGATTTATATGATTGTAAGAATGTTCAATGTACTATCCAAATGGTTACTAGTACAAATGAAAGTGTTCAAGTATTAGAGGGACAAAATCTTACATTAGATTTAAATGGTAAGATTGTTTCTGGAATTATACCTGAATATACTATTAAGAATAATGGTGATTTCACTTTAATTGAAAGTACAGTTGAAGGAGAAGATCCTGGTAAATTAATTAATAATCAAGGAATAGCTATATTAAATAAAGCTGAATCTCATTTAACTTTGGGAGAAGGTTATTCAGATGTTAAAGTTAATAATTCATTCGTATCAACTACTAGACCATATGTTTATGGTGAAATAAATGGTGTTAAGAATGAAACAAATGGATACTTTACTTTATTTGATGGAAAAATAGTTGCTCCTCAAAGTCAAACTCCAGGTTATGGTGCTGTTAATGGTAAAGTTACTGGTACAGAATATTCATATGAAGCTGTATCTAATGGTGAAATTATTAGTGGTAATAACTATCAAGCAGTAACATTAAATATTTTAACTTCACCTGAAGCTAGAATTAATAACTCTGTTTATTATTCAAGATTAGCTAGTGCTATGGATGATGCTAATAGAGGAACTACTACTATTTATACAGGTAGTACTCCAACAAACTTAATGCAAAGTGTTGAATCTAAAGGTGCATTTACATTTGAATATGATGATGTTACAGGTACATTAGTATCACATTCTGGAACTAAAGAGTCAGAAAAAACTAATTCTTATATAGTAATAGATTTAACTAACGAAACAAAGAATAAAGTCTTAAGCATAGATTATACACCTAGCTATACAGAAGAATACTATAATGATGGTGGTAACATTTCTACTACAAGTTACTTAACAGGAGTTTGGAGCGGATATGAAATCTTCTCAGTAAACGAATGCCTAGATTATTCTAAGAAGATTCTTGGCAATAGTGTTTCTCCATATCGCCATGATTTAGAAAATTATTCGTTTGAACTTGAAAAAGGTAAAATGTATTATTTAGATATGACATATTATAAATATACAAACAATTCATATTATCAATATTTAGATGAATTAACAATTAATAATATCACTTTATCTGATTTAGATAAGAATACTAATAATTTTAATGTTCAATCAAATGTTTCGGTATCTAACTATGGATTCTATTATGATGAATCAGATGGATCTATTAGATCAAGCAATCAATATGTTGCTGAAACAAGTTCAGCTTATGGAATTATTGAAATAGACTTAACTGAATATGAAGGTAGATATTATGATGTTGAATTGACATATGTTATGCAAAGTTATTATGAGCGTTATAATTCTAATGAAACTGCTCTTTCATATGCAAAGATCTATATTGGTGAAGATAAACAACCTACTAGTGGTTCTTGGCTTGGTGATAGTTATGGTTCTGGTTATTCTATTCGTAGAAATAAAGAAGGTTTAGATGTTGATGGTACATCATTTGGTGGTTGGGAGACTTATGGTCCAATAACTAGAACTACATCATTAGATGGTGGTAAAAAATACTATTTAAAACTTTCTTATGAAAAGATGGTAAAGAATCCAGATATGTATCCAACTAGAGAAGAATATGAAGCTGCTGGAAACTTAGACCAATTAATTATTACTTCTGTAGATATTCATAAAAGAGGCGATACATATATATTAAAAAATAGTACTGATACTGTTCCTGTTGAAGGTTACACAGTAATGGAAGATGTATTAAGCAGTTCAAATGGTGGATTTGTTCAAAATCAAGATGGTACTATTTCGACAAACTTTACTGCTCCTAACCAAAGAGTAGAAGCTAAGACTACAATTGATTTAACAAATGATTCTAAAGGTGCTGCCTTAAGAGTAATTATGGATACTGAAGAAGGAGTTTCAGGTAACGGATATTCTTATGATCTTGATTATCTTTATACTCGAGGATATGATGTATACGATTACTTCTACTATAATCAGTCATTCCATAATCATTTGGCTGTTAGACAAAAACGTACAGTAGATGGTGTAGAAAAATTATACGTAATTGAACCAGGTGATGGATCTTATTGTGACGACAATGGAAGCAATTGTAAACGTAGTTATTTATATAACTTACAAGGCGGATTTGAATATGAAGTTTCAGTAGGAGTTCAATCTCCTGATATGGTTTTAACTACATATCCTAAATTAACATTTACTGCCTTTGAATTAAATAAACCAAAGAATTATTTGGGTAATTATTTCAATAGTCCTGGTGTATCAAATAACTTATTTGGTTTACCATCAACTGAATATAGAGATTCATTTATCAAAATAGATTTAACAGATAAAGAGTATGATCAAGAATTATATATTTCAGGTGGTACAGGAAGTTATGTTCAAAACAGAATTTATTTAACAGATAACAATAGAGCATTAACTAAAGAAGAACTTGAAAAGAATAGAATACATATATTAACAACTAATGCAAATGGAAAATACATTCTTGAAAAAGGAAGAGTATATTATCTTCACTTTGCAGGATTTGGTTATGATATGAAATATGGTCTAGATGACTATGTAAGTTCATATATTAATAATTATACTTGGGGTATTTCTGCAGGAGTATTTTTAGCTCCTGCTCTAGAACATGTTTATTCATTAGGTTCTTATACAGTATTTACTGGAACATATGATGTTGCTGGTGAAAGAGAAGAAAGTACTTATATTCCTAAGAAAGTAACTAGTGAACCTGTATTTGTTAATAATGATGCTGTATATGGATTTGAATATAATGACGAAACAGGAATGTATGATTCATTAAATGTAAATAATGGAGAAGTTGCAGTTAAAGTATTTAAACTTGATTTAACTGATGCTACTTCTGATAGAACATATGCATTTAATACTAATAATGGTGGTAGTAGAAATATCTACACAATAAGTGAAGATGAAAATATTAAACCACTAAGTATTTCTACATATATTGAATTATTTGATGACTGGAAATATACTATGCCAGCTGAATATTCAAAAATTGATGACAAACCAACATTCAATTTACAAAAAGGTAAAGTATATTATTTACAAGTTGTTACATATAATTCAGGTGGGTCAACATTATCATTTAAACTTGATGAAATGAATACAAGTAATTCAACATCTGAATTTAATCCAATCAATGAAATTAGAGAATTTAATGAACATGTTGATACAGTTCAATTACTTAGAACTGTTAGTACTACAGCATCTATTGATATTGATTATAGTGAAGAAGTAGTTCTTGACTTAAATGGTTATGATTTAAGTACAAGTGATGATTATGTTATTAATAACTATGGTAAATTAACGTTAGTTGATACTAAATATCAAAGAAAACTTGAAACATATGATTCTGATTTAGCTGAATATCAAGAGTATGCAGGTTTATGTGATGGATGCTCTGTCAGTGAAGAATATAAATTAGATCATATTATGGATTACTTAGATGAATTTGGTATTGATTTAAGTAATGTTGATCAATCAAGTATTACTGATTTTGATTACACTGGATCTGTTCAAACTTATGTTGTTCCTGAAAGTGGTCTATATAAATTAGAAGTTTGGGGTGCACAAGGTGGATCTAGATCTGATTTAAGTAGAGGTGGTAAAGGTGGTTACTCTACAGGTATTCTTGAATTAGAACAAGGTGAAACTGTATATGTATATGTAGGTGGTTCTGGTAATACTGGTGGAACTGCCGGAGGATTTAACGGTGGTGGTGCTAGAGACACTTATAATGGTGGTGGTGGTGCCACAGATATAAGAGTTGAAGGCGATTCATTATTTAACAGAATTATTGTTGCCGGTGGTGGTGGTTCTGATGGTTACTCTAGCTACGGCGGTGGTGTCGGAGGAGGTACTGTTGGTTACGCAGCATCACAAAGTGGATATGGATCAGGTGGATCTGGTGGTACACAAACATCTCCTGGTGAAGGCGGAAGCTTTGGTCAAGGTGGTTATGGACAAAATAAAAACGGTGGCTACGGCGGTGCCGGAGGAGGCGGCTGGTTCGGTGGCGGTGCTACTACTCCAGACGGTTCTGGCGATGATGACAACGGTGGTGGTGGTGGATCTGGATTTGTATATTTAGATCCAACAAATGCTCCTGTTGGTGGTTATCTAGTAGAAAATCACTATATATTAACTGGTTCCACAACTGCTGGTAGTGATTACATGATTGCTCCAGATGGTACATATCAATATGGTAATGGTGGCGATGGATACGCTAGAATCTCTTTAGTTGCTGGTGAAGAGTATTCTCAATTAAGAGAAAACTTACCAAAAACATATAATATTAAGAAGGAACCTAGCTTAGAAGGAATGTCTCAATTATCTAATGGATCTGGTACAGGTATTATTAGTAATAAAGAAAATGCTTACTTAACTTTAAGAGACGTTAAACTTGATGTTACTTCTAAATATGGTATTTATAACGAAGGAACTATTACTACAGAAAGTTCACCAATAATAAATATTAATGCTTTAGATAGTTATGGTATTTATAACATTGGTGGAGATATTGTTAATAATGGTAACTTAAAACTAAAACTAAACTATGCTTATTGTTCAACTGACAAAGAATTTGGTGCAGTAGCAATTGCATATAGAACAGGAACACATGATTTAACTAACGTTACTATTGAAGGTAGAGCTGGAACAGGTATTATTGTATATCCTAACACTGAAGTAAACTTACATTCATCCAATATTAATATGAATGAATACCAATATTCAGATTATGATTGTTTATATGCTGAATTTATGAATAATCATGATAGAACAAACAACGTAAATTCTGATCTTTATAATAAGATTTATGATTTTAAAACTAAATTTGCTAAAAAAGTTTATAGTTATTATTCTTCTGAATATTTTAATAGATATGATGGTTCTATATATAATAGAGGTACCTTTAGAGTTGATGAAGGTTCAACAGTAGTTGGTCAAATTGGAAACTTCGGAACTTCTTATATTACTGATGGTACAAGTTTCAATAACTTATATCAATATACTAAAGTTCGTGGAAGAAGAGAAGGCTCTTTCGAAAATCCAAATGCTACAACAAACATTTATAATACAACAGCTAATGTTGATCAAATTGTTAATATTGAAGGTATACTTAATATTGGTGAAGATGAAAATAAAACTTTATCATTAACTTCAAAAACTACTTATCCTGCTGTTACAAATATAGGAACAGCTAATATTAATGGTGGTTCAATAGCAAGTCTTTATAACATGGGTGAATTAAACTCTACAAATGCTACTTATAGTAAACTATATAATTTACATACAGTTTTAACTGGTGGTATTTGTATTGATTCATATCAAAATTTACAAACTAGTGTCTTATGTGAAAAAGATATTAAAGGAACTGCAAATATTACTGGTGGTGAAGTAAACACTAACTTCTTATTAAATGAATATAAGATGACATTAGATAGTGTTAATGTTCCATCTAGTATTATGAACCGTGGAGATTTAACTGTTAAAGGTAGTAGTATTATTACTGGTGATGGTAAGTCTGCTATTCAAAACGTTCCATTCTTAATTAAATACTGGATTCAAGACAATTCATGGTATCATGAGGGAGTTGCAGGTTATAACTATGTTAGAACTTCATTAACTATCGGTGATAATGATGGTAATGTAAATGAAGGACCTACAATTACTACAACAGATAGTAATTATGCTATATCTGGTGATTGTCATCCAATGGGTACAGTTGGTATGGATGATTTCACATTCAAGAAGAGTGAAATGTATAACTACAATGCTGTATTAAATAAAGATTATCTATATAAAGATGCAAGTGGTAGAGTTAGTACATTAGCTACTGAAGATAATGTAAGTGGATTTAATGAGAAGAACTTTATTCCTGTTGAATCTATTGAGTATCCTAATAACTCAGATAATCTATGTGATATTAAATATTATGATGGTACTATTCAAAATACATCTACAAGTAGTACTATGACTGATGTTGTATATATACCAATCAGTGATATGACTGATGGATATGATGTATTATATGATGGTGCTGGTAAAGTTACTCTAGATACTATTGATAGTTCTGCTAGAAATAGTGTTATAGATGTAAATGGAACTGGTTATAAATCATTACAAGCAGCTATTAGTAATGCTCCTTCCGGTGCAACTATTAGTGTTACAGAAAACTATAACACTGCTAATAGAGTTACAATTCCTCAAGATAAAGCATTAACAATTAATTATGCTAATGGTGTTAGAGTTAACTCATATAGTAAAGATTCACTAATAACAAATAATGGTTCATTAAATGTTACTGGTGCAGGATCAACTTATGTTGTTGGTCAAACTGCATTTGAAAACAATAATTCAATGACATTTACTAATGGTAACTTTAATAATGTATTTACTCAAAGTAACTTAGTTAAGAATAAGGGAAATCTAATTATTGATAATCTTGTATCAAATGGATTAGATATTATTTCTGATACTGATAGTGAAGAAAAAATTAGTATGTATATTAATAATGGTGAATTTAACACAAATACTATTTATGCTAATAACACTATTGTTCATGTAAATGGTGGATATTTCTATTCTGGTGAAAGCAATGGAAACTATGAAGCATACTATGCTGATTCAGTTCAAGATTTAACAACTGCTCATACAAAACAATTATTTAATGCTCATAATTCAATTGTTAACTTTAATGCATTTAATGTTGATAATGATTCAAGATACAATAGTATATCTAATGAATCTAACTTAGGTAGATTTGTTGATTCAACACTTAACTTAAATGCTTCTAAGTTTGGTGGTAAATCATCTAAGAGTAGAATCTATACTACAATTGCTAATCAAAATAGCAAGAGTATAGTAAATGTTAATGATGGTGAATATACTAACCTTAGATTTAATATTATTGGTGGTGGTAATGAATACTACCAAAATAAAGGTACCATTAATGGTTCATTACTTGTAACAGGATCTGGTCATAAAGTTAATGTTACAGGTGGTAAGATTAATTCTAGTGAAGATGCTATCTTAATTAAAGATGGTTCTAGTATTGAAGTAACTGTTGGTACAAAAGGTGATTTAAAACCTAATTCAGATAAATTAAATGTATCTAAGACTGAACCTGAAATTAGAGGTGGAAACTTCGGTATAACTGAAACTGGTTCGTCTTATGCACAAAACAATTTATATTTCTATGATGGTATATTTAAAGCTAGTGGAGATCCAATTGATGCTCACATAGAAGATGTAGAAGTAGGATATGATGTTATCTATGATAACCAAAAGAGCCCTAAAGAAAAATATCTTGATATGTTACCATTAGTACTTAACTATACTACTGGTAAGTATTACTATGATGCTCAAGAAGCATTTGATGAAGCTAATACAAATGATCAATTAATATGGACAAGAAACTATACTAACTTTGCTGATACTCCATCATTAGTAATTGCTCAAGATAAGAAATTTAGTTTATACTTCAGTTATGGAACAGCAACTAATAGACCAATCTATTATGGATATTATTTAGATAATCCATCTGCTGATCCACTTAATACTACAGCAAGAGATGAATTTGAACCATATGATGGTACAGGATCATTCTCAGTTGCAGGTATGAGTGCTGGAGTTAACCGTGTTAAGATTAATAACACATCTTATATTGATGAAAATACTGGTGAAGAAATTGAAAGACCATTTATTATCAATAATGGTGATGTAACTATTTATGGTTCTGTTACTCCAGGAGCTGGAGAAGATCCAATATTTGATATTATGACAAGAACAACTGCTATAGTTAATAATGGTACTATGAAATTAAGTAGATTCTCTGTTAGAAATGTTAAAGCTAATAAAACTATTATTCAAAATAATGGAGATATGGAAATCTATAGAGGTGACTTTATATCATATCAATCAAATGTTATTACAAATAATGGAACTCTAAACTTTGTTGGAGATTCTAATGATACATCTAGTTGTTATGTTCCAACTAGTATTAAAGTACATTCAGATCAATCTCTAGAAGATGCAATTAATTATGCTTTAGAAAATGCATTTATTGATATTCGTTCAATATTATCTGAATCTATTATTAATAATGCGAATGCAACTATGAATATTAATTACTTAGTATTTGATAGTGATTACACATATACAGCTTTATTAAATAATGGAACTATGGATGTTCAAAATACTATTATTGAAACATATAAAGGAAATAATTTTGAAAAAGCTGCTTTAGCAGGAAAATCAATTATTAATAATAGTGTAATGACTACTACTAACTTACAATTATTCACAGAACAAGGTGTTCAAAATAATGGCACTTTAACAACTAATGGTGGTATTATGGATGCTGCATATGATACTGTAGTAACAAATACAGGTATATTCAATATGAATGGTGGTAATATTTTTGGTGCTAGACAAGGTATTGTTGATACTGGTGAAACACATATTGATAATGCTTATATCAGTACATATGGTGAAGCATATCATGGAACAGGATTTAGTGAATCAACTATACTTGGTTCATCAATCAATTCATATGGATACAATACTACAAATTATGAAATATCATATTCAATTAGAACAATATGCTCTCATGATTCTGAATCAAGTAGAACAGTTAGTGGAAGACCATATCTTGATACAGATAAAGAATTCCCTGAAGGATATTACAAAATTAATAATGCTGTTATTTATATAGGCCCTGGTAAACCATTAAAACTAGGCAAAAATGCATCTGGTTATACACCATATGTTGCATTAGATAGTAGTATGACAATTGAACACTTCTGTGATTATGCTTGGGATAATAATTATAATAGATATTATCATTGTGATGCTCCATATGCACATGAAGGTGAAGGCGGAGCAAATTATACTGTAGCTGCTATTGAATCTAACCGTGGTATTATTACTATGGAAGGTGGTTCAATAAATCATGGCTCAAGTAATGATTATAAATATGCTATTAACATGTATACAGATAATTCTTATCTTGGCGGAGGATCATTCACTCAAACTGGTGGTTATGTTTCTAAACTATATAATGATATGGGAACTGTAACTATGGGTACAAAAGATAATAATAATGATTCAAGCCTTCATATAGCATCTGCCGCATGTAGTAATAAAGCCGAAAATATATTTAATCTATATGATGGTAGTGTATTTATGAATCAAGATAAACTTTGTCACTTTACTGATAAAGAGACAAATTATACTATAATTAGACCTAATGGTGGTCCGTATTCATTAACAAACTCTTCAAATGTAATTGTTAATGTTGAGCAAGATGAACCTTATAGTTCAGTAAGAGAAGCTATCTCACATGCTAATGCTGGAGAAACATTAAAATTCATTAATAGTGTCTCTGAAGTAACTAGTGATTTTGATATAACTGTTGATAAGAATATAACAATAGATCTATATGGTAATACATTAGATGCTAATCTTGTTATTGATTCTGGTACAACTACAATTACTGATAGTTATTACTTAGAAGACACATCAAGAACTAAAGGAAAATTATCTAATATTACAGTTAATAATACTGGTACATTAAGTATTACTGAAGGTTCGTTTGATAAGATTATTAATAAGGGAACTGCTAATGTTTCTAGTGGTAATATTAAACAAATTGATAATAGTTATGAAAATGCAACAAATAATCCAGTATTAACTATTACTGGTGGTAATGTAGACTATGTCAATAACTATGAAGGTGGAACTGCAAATATTAGTAATGCAACAGGAAAAAAATTTATTAATAGAGCATCTGATCATAATAAACAAGGCATAATGAGAGTTACTAATTCAACTGTTGAAAGAATTGAAAACTATGCTCCATTTGAAATTGGTGCTGATTCTGAAATAGCATACTTCTATAATGATAGTGGAAGTCAAAATAATCCAATAGTATTTACTACTGGTACAATCCAACAACTAGAGAATGGTGAATATATAGATATAGATGGTGCAAGAGTATCTAGACTTAATAGTGAGTATGGAGTAGTAACTGTTCATTCTGGATCTGTTGGAACTCTAATAAATGATAGATTTTCATCTACAACTATTTATGGTGGCGCAGTTGATTATATTAGTAATAAAGCATATGATGATTATTCTGTAACTATTAATAGTGGATCTATTGGTTCAATTAGTAATGACAAGATTTCAGTTCTTATTATTCTTGGTGGTGAAACTAGAGGTATTAGTAACCAAGGTGTCTTAACTATTGGTACTAAAGATGGTATTGTTAATACTAATTCACCAAAAATAACTAACTTAAATGGATATGCACTTAGTAGTTCTGGTTATCAAAGTGCAGTTAATATCTATGATGGTTACTTCAAGAGTAGTAAAACTATAGTAATAGATGCTAATATTGCTGATACTGAACCAGATTATAGTCCTTATGTAGCTCCTGAATATGATGAACTTGGTGTATTAACTGGAAATCATATAATGTTCTTAAAACATGCTGATGAAGTTGATACTAAGATTGCATGTGTTCAAGGTATTTGCTATGATACACTTCAACAAGCTATTAATGCGAGTGTACAAAACTATTCTGAGTCAGAAGGTTGTCCTGAAGTTAAGATAGGAGATGAATTCTACTTCTCTGTTGAATTAACTGAAGACTTAGTACTAGATCCTCAATATTCATTAACAATTAACTTAAATTACCATAATATTAATGATAATGGTTATACAATTCCAGATAACATTACATTAAGAAATGGTTCTAGAAATGGAACTGACTTACAATCTAATATATCTAAGTTATTATCTAATATCTTTGGTATAAATGATAATGGTAAAGATATAATTATTACTAGAATGGAAGATGGTAATGCATTAGATACTTCTAAGACTTATAACTTATATAAGTATGAAGGAAGTTCTTATGAATTAGTTAAAGTTAATTCTGATGGAGCTGGTAAATATGTTATTGGTAGAAAAACAACTGATTTAAAACCTATTAAAGGTAGAATATATATTAATGATTTAGATTCTGGTGAATATAAGTTAGTTGATAATTATAATAATGAATTACAATTTACTATATATGATGATGGAACTCTAAGTCCTAATATTAAAGAAAATATTGTTTCTGATTTTGGACATATGTCTGCTTCTTCGGTAGCAACATTAGTTATAACAATTCAAACAGGTATATTAAAGATTAATTATATGCTTATAGCTATTTCTATAATTGCAGTATTATCTATAATGTTTGTATTAAAAAGAAAATCAGATGCTAATAACTAATAAGAAAAGCACTTAATAAGTGCTTTTTTTATGTTATAATTATTATAGGTGATATATATGAGTAAGATAATAGATATTAAAGCTAGAGAGATATTAGATTCTAGAGGAAATCCTACTATAGAAACAGAAGTATTTACTGAGAAAGTAAGTGCATATGCATCTGTTCCTTCTGGGGCTTCTACAGGGTCAAAAGAGGCTTTAGAACTTAGAGATGGTGATAATACTAGATATCTAGGGAAAGGTGTCTTAAAAGCCGTTAAAAACGTTAATACGACTATTAAAGATAAGTTAATAGGTATGGATGTATTGGAGCAAGAATTAATAGATAAAACAATGATAGAATTAGATGGAACAGATAATAAATCTAATCTAGGAGCTAATGCTATTTTATCTGTATCTTTAGCTTGTTTAAAATGTGCAGCTAAAGAAAATAATAAAGAACTATATGAATATGTAGGAAATACTTATTCTATGCCATATCCTATGATGAATATATTAAATGGTGGAGCTCATGCAGATAATAAATTAGATTTCCAAGAGTTTATGATTATTCCTAATTCATCTAATATCAATGAAAGAATTAGACAGGGTGCAGAAGTATTTCATAATCTTAAAAAGGTATTAAAAGAAAAAGGATATAATACTAATGTAGGTGACGAAGGAGGATTTGCTCCGAATTTATCATCTAATAAAGAAGCATTAGATTATGTAATGGATGCTATTAATAAAGCTGGTTATAAACCAGGAGTTGATGTATTTATAGCACTAGATGTAGCTGCATCAGAGTTTTATAATAAAGAAACAGATACATATCATTTAGAGGGTAAAGATATTACAAGAGAAGAGTTCCTATCTTACTATAATGAACTTATAAATAATTATCCAATTATATCTATAGAAGATCCATTTGATGAAAATGATTATGATGGATTTAAATCTATTACTCAAAAATATGGAGATAAGATTCAAATAGTAGGTGATGATCTATTTGTTACTAATGAAAAACTATTAAGAATTGGTATAGAAGAAAAACTTGCTAATGCAATTCTTATTAAGTTTAATCAAATAGGAACAGTTACTGAAAGCTTAAATACTATTAAACTTGCTAAAGAAAATGGATTTAAAACAATTATTTCACATAGAAGTGGGGAAACAGATGATACATTTATAGCTGATTTATCAGTAGGTTTAGATCTAAAACAAATTAAAACAGGATCTATGTCTAGAGTAGATAGAGTAGCTAAATATAATAGATTAATGAAAATAAATGAATATATTGAAAAGTAAATAAATATATGATAAAATAACACATGTTTGGAGGTAATACAGATGGACGTAGTATTATTAGTTATATCAATTTTATTAATAACAGTAGTTTTATTACAAAGTGACAAAGCAGAAGATGCTTCAAATATATTACTAGGAGCAAGCTCTGAATTATTTGCTCAAAGAAAAGAAAGAGGACCTGAACTATTTATAAGTAGACTTACTTTAGTATTAGGTATTCTATTCTTTGTTCTTTGTCTAGTTATGTCAGTTTTAAAGTAAAAAGACTTTTATTAAAAGTCTTTTTATTTTATAATGAATTTAAGGTGAAACTATGAGAGATAAGATATTAGAAATATTAAGTAGTTCAGAAAAAGCATTGTCTTCTATAGAGTTATTAGAAGCACTAAACATGAATTCTGTTAGTGAACTAACTTCTTTATATGAAGTATTAAATGATTTAGAAGATGAAGCTTTAATATATAAGACTAGAAAAGATAAATATATGCTTTTTGAGAATAGTCATCTAAAAATAGGTAGATTATCTGTTAATAAAAAGGGATTTGGGTTTGTTACAGTTCCTAATTTAGAAGATGATATCTATATAGATGAATCTAATCTTAATGGAGCATTAGATGGCGATACTGTTATAATTGAAGATATTAAAGGTACAGGTAAAAAAGATGAAGGAAGAGTAGTTAAAATACTTAAAAAGAGTAATAGTTATGTTGTTGGAACATATGACATAGTTAATGGTAAACCTTCATTTACTCCAGATAATCAAAAACTAAAGATGCATATTATAATTGATAAAGCAGATTTAGATGATTTAGTACCTGGTCATAAAATAAGAGTTAAAATTGAAAAAGAACTTCCAAACCATAGATATTTAGGAAGAGTAGATAAAATAATAGGTCATAAGAATGATCCAGGAGTAGATATACTATCTATAGTATATGACTATGGAATTAATGATGTTTTCTCTGAAGATGTTATGAACGAGGTAGACAAACTACCTTCAGAGGTAAAAAAAGAGGAAACACTAGAAAGAGTTGACCTAACTAATGAATGTATATTTACCATTGATGGTGATGATACTAAAGATATAGATGATGCTGTTTCTATTAAAAAAGACGGAGAAAACTATATTTTAGGGGTACATATAGCAGATGTTTCTTATTATGTTAAAGAAGGAACTAAATTGTATGAAGAAGCAAAAGATAGAGGGACTTCAGTTTACCTAGTAGATAGAGTTATACCAATGCTTCCACATAAACTTAGTAATGGTATATGTTCTTTAAACCCAGGTGTTGAAAGACTTGCAATATCTTGTGTAATGACTATTGATCCAAGAGGAAAAGTAATATCACATGATATATTTGAATCTGTTGTTAAATCAAGAAAACAAATGACTTATAAGAATGTTAATAAAGTATTAGATGGAGATATTCCTGAAGATTATAAGGAATTTGCTTCTGATTTAAAACTAATGGAAGAATTAGCTACTATTCTTAGAAAAGAAAAATTATCTAGAGGATATCTAGACTTTGATACTAATGAAGCTAGGATATTAGTAGATGAAAATTGTAAGCCATATGATATAGTGCTTAGAGAAAGAGGTAAAGGAGAAAACATAATTGAAGACTTTATGATAGCTGCTAATGAAACAGTAGCTTCTCATATATTCTATATGGGTTATCCATTTGTATATAGAGTACATGAAGTACCAGATGATGAAAAAGTAAGTGATTTCCTTAATTCTTTATCTTTAATGGGTATAAATATCAAAGGAACAAGACATTTTGATAATCCTAAAGTAATGCAAAATATATTAGATTCTTTAAGAGATAAAGAAGGATTTGATATATTATCTATGCTTTTACTTAGATGTATGAGAAAAGCTGAATATAAAGATCAAAACTTAGGTCACTATGGACTTGGTTCTAAATGTTATACACATTTTACTTCTCCAATAAGAAGATTCCCAGATACAACAGTTCATAATTTATTAAGAAAATATGTATTTAATAAACCAAATGAACATGAATTAAATGAACTTATTAGTTATTATGAAATGAAATTACCAGAAATATGTGAACATTCATCAAAGAAAGAAAAAGATTCTATAGATTGTGAAAGAGATGTAGAAAAGATGAAAATGGCTGAATATATGGAAAGTCATATTGGTGAGGAATATGAAGGTATTATTAGTTCATGTCTTAACTTTGGTATGTTTGTACAATTACCAAACATGGTAGAGGGACTAGTTCATGTATCAGATATAGTAGGAGACTATTTTAATTATAACGAAGAACTAAATGCATTAATTGGTCAAAGAACTAAGAAGATGTATAAAATAGGAGACAAAGTTAAGATTAAAGTAATTAATGCATCTAAAGAAACAAGTACTATAGATTTTGAACTAGTAGAAAAAGGTGATAAACATGGAAATACTAAATAAGAAAGCTAGATATGATTATGAAATCCTAGAAAGATATGAAGCAGGTATTGTTTTAACAGGAAATGAAATAAAGTCTATTAGAAAAGGATCTTGTAATCTAAAAGATAGCTATGTAATAGTAAAAAATGGTGAAGTATTTATACTTGGTATGCATATATCTAATTATAAAGAAGGATCTATTACTAACTTAGATGAAACTAGAACTAGAAAACTTCTTTTAAATAGAAAAGAAATAAATAAATTACAAGGAACTGTAGAAATAAAAGGATATACTATTGTTCCTGTTAAATTATATTTTGTAAATAATAGAGCTAAACTTGAAATAGCTGTTGCCAAAGGTAAACATACTTATGATAAAAAAGAAGCTATTAAGAAAAGAGATAATGAAAGATTAGCTGCTAAAGAACTTAAAAATTATAGGTAAAAATTTGACTTTTTACTTATTTTGCCTATAATTTTTATACATGGGGCTGTATTTGGCTTCGACAAAATGTTTGAGTATTTTAGGTGCAAGCCGGAGTGACACGTCACGTCTTTAATAAAATAATTTCAAACAAAATTAAAAACGCATTCGCATCACTATTCAGAGTTAATAGTGCTGCTTTAGCTTAATAATTAGTGAGTGCACTTTCTACTACTTATTTTCTGCGTAGGTTTTAGAAGGTTCGATTTAGCAGAATATATTATTATATAGTCTAGATATAATAAAGAATCTTATAGACTTACTAAATTAGATGTTGTTAGTTACTTACTAGTTTAGGAAATCTTATAACTAAATAAGCTTGTAGTATCCTATTTATGATACATTTTGGACAGGGGTTCGACACCCCTCAGCTCCACCATAAAAGAAATAAAAGAACCGTGTGGTTCTTTTTTTATGTTATAATGATGATAGGTGATAAAAATGAAACTAGCAAAGAAATATATTCTATATTTAATAAGATGGCAATTAAGTACTCCAATACTTGCCATTGTGTTAAAACTATTATCTAACATGAGTACTTTATGGGCTACTATAATAGCAAATTTAATTGGAGGTCTAATATTTTTCTGGATAGATAAATTTATATTTAAGAAGAAAACTGATGTACCTCTTTGGGAAATAAAAGAAGATGTTGAATGCCATGATTGTCATAAAAAGACTAAAGGATACAGAATAGTTGAATGGGGAAAATATGATAGATCTGATGATAAACATCCTCAATATCGTTGCAAAGATTGTAGTATTGAAAAGATGAAAACTATAAATAATTAGAACCAATAGGTTCTTTTTTTATTTTATGTATTGACAAATAATTTTTTTAGATATACAATATCATTGTATTAAGGAAGTAATACAGTCAAAAAGGAGTGATATTATGGATTTCACATTTGATAACAATATACCTATTTATATACAGTTACTTGAATATATAAAAATATATTTAATATCAGGCGTATTTAAAGCAGGTGATAAGTTACCATCAGTAAGAGATTTTGCTAATACATTTAAGGTTAATCCTAATACAATGCAAAAAGCTCTTCAAGAACTTGAAAGCATGAATTTAATTTATACTGAAAGAACTAATGGTAAATATGTTACAAAAGATGAAAAATTACTTGAAAAATTAAAAGATGAATATGCTATTACATTAGCTAAAAGTTATATTTCAGGTATGAAAAAGATTGGTCTTGGAAAAGCAGATTCAATTAAGTATTTGGAGGGTTTAGATGGGTAGTTTATTAGAGATTAAAAACTTAAGTAAAACTTTTGATAATAAAAAAATATTAGATAATGTTAATCTTAATATTGAAAAAGGTAGAATAATAGGATTACTTGGTAAAAATGGTGCTGGTAAATCAACATTAATAAAATTAATTAATGATTTATTAACTGCTGATGAAGGTGGAGTAATACTATTTAAAGGTAAGAAACTAGGAGTATATTCTAAAGAACATATTTCTTATTTACCAGAAAGAACTTATCTTGATAAAGGTATGAAAGTATCTGATGTTATTAAATTCTTTAAAGATTTTTATAGTAACTTTGATGAGAAAAAAGCATATGCTTTATTAAAAGATTTAAATTTAGATTCTGATATTAGAATTTCTAAGATGTCTAAAGGTATGCAAGAAAAATTACAATTAATATTAGTTATGTCTAGAGATGCTGATCTATATATATTAGATGAACCTCTATCAGGGGTAGATCCTGCTACTAGAGATTATATTTTAGATACTATTTTATCTAATTTTAAAGAAGGATCTAGTATTATTATTTCTACACATTTAATATCAGATATAGAAAGAATATTAGATGATGTAGTATTTATAGATAAAGGTAAAGTAGTTATATCTTCATCTGCAGATGAACTAAGAACAAAAGAAAAAGCATCGATTGATGACATCTTTAGGAGGGAGTTCAAATGTTAAAAAAATTATTTAAATATGATTTTATATGGATTAATAAAATAATGATTATTTATTATATTATTTTATTAGTTATTAGTATTCTAACTAAAACAGTAGAATCTATGAATCAAACATTTTTATTATTAATAATAGATAAAATACTTTCTAGTATGTTTATTGGATGTGCTATATCTGTTATTATTACAACATTTATGAGAATCTGGGCAAGATTTTTAGTTAATAACTATAAAGATGAAAGTTATTTAACACATACTCTTCCTGTTACTAAAAATCAAATATTCAATTCTAAAATATTAGCAGGCATAACATCTATACTTATATCTACTTTAGTAATAGTAGGATGTATAGCTTTAATATATTTAAATGCTAATAACTGGGAATTTTTAAAAGCTATGTTTGAATCACTTGTTCAAGCATATAGTAAATTTACTGCAGTTTCATATATAGTTGGTTTAATAGTACTTGTAATATTAGAACTATTCTATATAATGTTTGCTGGTATACTAGGACTAGTAATAGGACATAGATCAAATAATCATAAGATACTTAAATCTGTTATTTTTGGATTTATTAGTTATATGGTTTTATTAGTATTATCTTTTGTTATAGTAGGTATTACTAGTAGCTTTACTGATTCATCATTAATATATAATGGATTCCCACCAGTTAGTACTATGAAAGCAATAGGACTTACATTTGTTATAATTTATATTATTTACAATATAAGTCATTACTTACTAGCTAAACATTTATTTAATAAGGGTGTTAATGTAGAATAAAAAAGAACTAACAAGTTCTTTTTTTTATTGTAATGTGTTATAATAATTAACCATAAGGTGATATCTATGAATAAAATTATTGATATACTAGGAGAAGAAAAATTATTTGATTGTATGGGATGTGATATAGGTTCTCATAAAATGACACCTCCAGGAGGTTTGATTTACGAAGACGATCTATATACGGTATCACAAGATCCTGAAATACCTATTGTAGGTTTTATGATATTAGGTATTAAAAGACATATTAAAAGTATTAATGAGTTATCAAGAGATGAACGCATCAAATTAATGGATGTATTAAACTTAACAATAGAGAATATGAAAAAGATTGGACTTTGCTCTGAAGTAATGTTATTAGAAGAAGAAAGATCATCTCACTTTCATATGTGGATATTACCAATACTTCCTTGGATGGATAAGTTTGATAAGAATGCTAGAAACATAGATGACATTATTAATTATTCATATGAAATATATAATGATGAAGTTAAAGAAGAACTATTAAATACAATAGATAAGTTAAAAGAAAAATTTAAAAAGTAATGGTGATACTATGAGTTTAGATGATAGTTTAATTGTTAGAAAAATAATATTAGAAAGAGATAAAATTGAAGATTTCAATAAGTATCCATTTAATATAGAAATAGTAAAAAACTTTGAAGAATTAACATTAGATTCTCCAGTAACTTTCTTTGTTGGAGAAAATGGTATAGGTAAATCTACTTTTATCGAAGCTATAGCAGTTGCTTTAGGATTACCTGCTGAAGGTGGGACACAAAACTTTATGTATGAAACAAAAAATACTACCTCAGAATTATCTAATTATATTAGAATAGGTACAAGTAATAGACCTAAAACAAAGTTTTTCTTAAGAGCAGAAAGTTTCTATAATTTTTCAACTGAGGTTGATAGATTAGTAAGAGAAGATAACTTTAACGCTTTACTAAATTCCTATGGAGGAAGTTTGCATGAATGCTCTCATGGAGAATCTTTCTTACAACTTGTTAGAAATAGATTTTCAGATCATGGTTTATATATACTAGATGAACCAGAAGCTGCTTTATCTCCTCAAAGACAAATGTCATTATTATGTTATATCGATGAATTAGTGAAAGAAGGATGTCAGTTTATAATAGCCACTCATTCACCAATTCTTATTAGTTATAGGAATGCTAAAATACTTGATTTAAATAATAATTTTGAAGAAGTAAAATATAAAGATACTGAAATATATAAACTATATAGAATGTATTTAGATGACCCGGATGGTATGCAAAAAAGATTATTTGACTAAAAGAATCAAATGATTCTTTTTTTGTGTTATAATCTAATTAGTGGGGGACAATTTATGGATGCAATGGAGACAAGATTATTAGATAGAATTAATGAATGCGTTGATAATAGTATTTTAAGAGATAATTTGAACTCTGAAGTTGATAAATATCAAGAAATAATAAGTAAACTAAAAATGGGGAAAAAAGTACCAGGTTATTCGAAAAGTAATCTACCTAGCTATAGAATGTATTTGGTTAAAATATTACAACAATCAAGAGATGCTGAAGTAGAATTGAAAAATTCTAGAAGAATTTATAATAATATTCTTAAAGAGTGTAATAAAAATGTTATTTCATTTATTTGTAAGATGTTAAGTCAAAAAATAGCTAATATAGAGGATCAAATATTGCTATTACAAACAGATATATATGTTAAAGAGAATGCTCGTAAAGCTGCTGGTAAAAGAAATAAAGTTTATTCTGCTTTAGTTGAGGCTGTTATTAATGAATCGAAGAGTGCAGTTACTCAATTAGTAATGAGAAGATCATACTATAATACATATTTATTATATTTATCTGAACAAATTGGTCTTGTTATGCCAAAGGCATTTGAAAAGAAATTAAAAGAATGAACTTAGAACATATAATTTAGTTTGTTTATAATATAAGGAATCTTATGATTCTTTTTTTATTGAAATTATTAGCTTTTATGATATAATACTTTCTACCGAAGGGATGATTATAATGTGTTATGTCGATACTGTAATATTACGTAAACTTGAAAGTTATGTAGATTTTTATGCAATAAGTGAATCTATATATAGAGGAGAAGTATCTAAGAATAATAATGTTGTTGATGAAAAAAAAGATAAATTAAGAAAAGAAAAATTATCAACAAGAACAAGTTGGGTTTGTGAAAGTGTTATTGATCCTATTGGATTAGAAAGAATTGCTGCAATTTTTGATATATTAGTTGTAAGAAGAAACGAATTTGATAAATGTGTAACACTTTTAGAAACAGAAGAAACTAATGAACCAGAAGAAACAAAATTACAATGTAGAGATAGAGTAAGCGCATATAATCACATGATAACTTATATAACTGCTAAATATGGTATAGTTGAACCAGAACCTAAAACTAAAAAATTAAAGAGCAATTAAGCTCTTTTTTTGTGCTTTAAATTAGTGTATAATTATTATTGGTGAATAGAGAATGAAAAAGAAAATATTTTTAGCTTTATTTTTATTTCTTATATGCTTTAATGTTAAAGCAATTGAGATAAATTCTAAAAATGCTGTATTAGTTAACTTGAACACTGGAAGCGTTGCCTATGAAAAGGCTAAAGATGAACATGTTTCGGTTGCTTCGCTTCAAAAGATATTAACATCTATAGTAGCTATAGAAAATATTAAAGATTTAAATGAAACAGTTATTATAAATGATGATAAATTATCTTCAATAGACTGGGATGTTTATGTTATTGGGCTAAAAGATGAAGAAGAAGTTACATATTATGATTTATTATATGCAACTTTATTAGATTCAGCTGGTGATGCTGCTAAATACTTAGCATTAACTGTTTCTCCTTCAGAAGAAGAATTTGCAAAACTTGTTAATGCTAAAGCTAAAGAAATTGGTCTTGAAAATACTGTGTACAAAGATCCTATTGGATTAGAAAGAGAAGGCCAATATTCCACAGCATATGATATGTATAAAGCATTAGAGTATTCTCTTAAGAATAAAGACTTTAAAAAGATATTTACCACAGCAGAATATAAATTTACTGATGAAGAATTTGAAATAAAAGGGCCTAGAAAGAAAGCAAGTGATCTAGATGCTCCATATATTATGGGAGCTAAAACAGGATTCACTGATGAAGCAGGTATATGTTTAGCTAGTTATATTAAGAATGGTGATGAAGAATTTATTCTTGTTACATTAAATGCAGATTATGATGTTAATAAGAATCAAAACTTCTTAGATCAAAAACATTTAATGGACTTTTATATAGATAAGTATGCTGTTAAGAAAATAATTAGAAAGAATACTATTTTAGCCACAGTAAAAACTAGTTTTGGTGAAAAAATAGATATTAAAACTGATGAAGATTATTATGCATATGTTAAGAAAGATGCTGAAATAGAATATAAATATGATGGATTAACTAAGGTAACTACTAAGAATAAAAATGGTGATAAACTTGGTAATTATATAGTTTTAGCAGACGGAGAAGAAATCTATAAAAAAGATGTATTCTTAAATAAAAGAGTAACAATATATATTCCTCCAAAGGTAAGATATATTTTAATTGGAGTATTAGTAGTTTTAATTATTATAGGTTTTATTAGAAGAAAGAAAAAAATATAATAAAAATATTGAAATAATACTATTAAAATGATAAAATTGTTATAAGAATAGGAAGAGGGAATTATGAAAGAAATAATTGAAAAAGTAACAAATTTTATAAATGAAAATACAATGCTTTTAATCGGTATATGTGCATTTTTAATAATAGTGTTAATTGTATATCTAATTGATAATAGTATTAAAACTAAGAAAATGCAAAAAGCAATTAAAGAAATGGATGAAGTTGAAGATAAAGTTATTGATAGTAACTTAGATGAAGAAGTATCTGATGATACTCCTGTTGATATTCATATTAAAGATGAAGAAGTAAAAGAAGAACCAAAGTTTGATAGTATTTCTTTAGTTGATGAAGACAAAGAATATGAAGAAGAAACTGAAATTGATGAACCAGTTGCTCCTACTAATATTGATGTTGAAATCAATCCTGAAGATATTCCTTCTGAAGAAATTAAAAAAGAAGAAAAAACTGAAGAACCTAAATTTACTAATAAAAAATCTTTATCTGAAATATTAGCTAAGAAAAACAATTCTATTAATAATAATGATGCTGATAAAACATTAGAAGAAACAACAGATTTTAGTAATACATTTTAATATATAGCATTCATGCTATATATTTTTTTATAAGAATATGATATAATTTATTTTACGGAGATTAATTATGAAGAATATAAAAAGGATATTAATAATTTTATTTTTTGTTATAATGATTTCTGGTTGTAAAGTTAACTATGAGTTACAAATTAATAAAGATTTATCAGTTAATGAGAGAGTAACTGCTAGTGAAAATACTGATAGAATGAAGTCAAGAACTAATCTTGATATTAACCAATCTGTTAGTTATTTATATAAGATATATAAGACTGATAGTATGGGTGAAGATCAGTATGCTATTACTTCTGCTAATAATACTGCTTCAGCTACTGTTAATAATAGTTATAAGAGTATTAAAGAATATTCAAAAAATTTTAAAACTGATATATTTGAAGAAAAGATTGTTAGTGAAGATAAGAATCATATAAGAATTGAATTTGAACAATTTGGTTTAATAAATACTAAAGCATCAAATAGATATGTATATGATGAAATAGAAGTAACAATGGAAGTTCCATTTGAAGTTATTAAACATAATGCTGATAAGAATGTTAATAATAAATATATATGGTATGTAAAAGCTGATACAGATGAATATAAAAATATTATGATTGAATTTGATGGCAATAGACCTAAAAATACTGCTGCTATTAAATTTGGTGATAAAGCATTTAGTATTGGATATGAATATATATTTATTATTGTAATAGTACTTGCAATAGTTATTGCTATAGCTGTTGTATATATTAAGAATAAAAAGAATAACGTGGTGTAGGAGGATATATGAGTTTAGATAGTGTATTATCGATAATTAAAAAGATTGTAGATATATGTTTAGTATGGTTAATTCTATACTATATATTAAAAAATGTTAGAAAAAATGTTAAGTTTTCTATGATTTTAAAAGGAATAGCAATAATAGTTATTATTAAACTAGTAAGTGATTACTTTGGTTTAGTAACTATTGGTTTATTATTTGAATATGTTATTTCTTGGGCTCCAATAGCTTTAATAATTATATTCCAACCAGAGATAAGATCTGCGTTAGAACAATTAGGTAAAGCAAAATTACTTGGTAGTCATAAAACTTTATCACTTAGTGAAAGAGAAAAGATGGTTACTGAAATTGGTGGTGCTTTAGAATATCTAAAGAAAAATAGAATAGGAGCTATCATAGTAATTGAAAGAGATACATCTTTATTAAATTATATTGAAAAAGCTAAGAAAATATATGCTGATATTTCTAACGAATTATTATGTTCTATATTCTTCCCAGATAATCCACTTCATGATGGTGGTGTAATTATCCAAGGAAATAAAATTACATGTGCAGGAGCTGTTTTTCCAACTACTGTTGATATGAAATTTAGTAAGAGATTAGGAACTCGTCATAGAGCTGCTATTGGTATCTCTGAAGAAAGTGACGCAATTGCTATTATTGTTTCAGAAGAAACAGGTAGAATATCAGTTGCTATTGAAGGAAAATTAAACTATAACTTATCTATAGACGAAGTAAAATCAATCATCTTAGAAGAGTTAATGCCAAAATCTGAAACTTTTGTTGTAGAAAAAGAAGAAGAGGAGGATGACATAGATGAGATTAATTAAGAAAATAATTAAGTTCTTTGATAGACATTTAATAATACCAGTTACTAGATTCTTTGTAGGTATTGGTAAAAAACTAAAAATAGTTAATAAACCATTAGAAGGTATTTTAAGAACTAAAAGAAGTATTATTATCCTATCTTTAGTATTTGCTATTATTATCTTCTTTGTAGTTGATAGAGCAAGTACTACACTTGTAGAAACTGAAGCTGAAGTATTATATAATCAACCTGTTTCTGCTAACTATAATGACGAAGAATATGTTGTTGAAGGTTTACCTGAAAAAGTAGATATTACTATGATTGGTACTAAAGCTAACTTATATTTAGCTAAACAATTACCTTCACAAAATGTTACTGTAGATTTAAGTGATTTAACTCCTGGAGTACATGAAGTTAAATTAAACTATAAACAAGCTATAACAGCTGTTGAGTATAAACTAGATCCATCAACAGTAACAGTAGTAGTAAGTACTAAACAATCTGCTACTAAAGATATTTCTTATGAAGTATTAAACTTAACTTCATTAGATAGTAAGATGTCTATAAAAGATATAGATTTAAGTACAAATAGTGTTATTGCTAAAGGTACTGAAGAAAAGATTAATAAAATAGCTACTATTAAAGCTTTAATTAATGTTAATAACTTAACTGATCCATCAGTTGGAGAAAATACAATTAAAGATAATCAAGTAGTTGCTTATGATGAAAATGGTAAAATTCTTAATGTAGAATTAGTTCCTAATAAAGTAGATGCTAAAGTTGAAATAGAATCTCCTAGTAAGACTGTTCCATTAAGAGTAGTTCCTGTAGGATTAGATAGAATAGTATTTGGTAAATCTGTTGAATCTATTACAAGTTCAGTTAGTGAAGTTACTATTTATGGTTCTGAAAAAGCATTATCTAAAGTATCATCAATAGATGTTAAAGTAGATGTATCTGATATTAAGACTAATAAAAAGTATACTAAGACTATTAAGAAACCAGCTGGTATTAGAGAAGTTTCTACTAAGACAGTTACTATTGAAATATCACTTGGTGATGAATCATCTACAGAGTTATCAGATGTAAGATTAAGTTATATTAACTTAGGCGAAAATTATGCTATTGAAAATGTTGATACTACAACAATTTCAGTAATATTAAAAGGTGTATCATCTGTTATTGATAAGATAGTACCAGCAGATATTAATGCTTACATAGATCTTAATAATTTAGGACCTGGTGAACATGATGTTGATGTTATAGTAGAAGGTAAAGATGAAAAAGTTCAATATACACCAAAAACTACTAAAGTTAAAGTTCAGATTGCTAATAAATAGCAATCTTTTCTTTTGTCTTATAAGTGTAAAAATATTGTTATAATTATTGACAATAAAGGGATTTTCTAGTAGAATTAGTATCGGTACATTTAAAAACCCACAAATATTAAATTAACTGCGGGAAGGTTAATTTAAGATTTAAGAAAGGGAAATTATTTATGGACACATTTATGGCTAAAAAGTCAGATGTAATACGTAATTGGTATGTAATTGACGCTGAAGGTAAAAACCTTGGACGTGTTGCTTCTAAAGCTGCTACTATATTACGTGGAAAACATAAGGCAATATATACACCTCATGTTGATTGTGGTGATTATGTAATAATAATCAACGCTGAAAAAGTTAATTTAACTGGTAATAAGTTAGATCAAAAAATGTATTATAATCATAGTGGATATCCAGGTGGATTAAGA
>JAFXXX010000015.1 GCA_017542065.1 Bacilli bacterium
AGTAGTACTATACTTTCTAGTTATTGTTTTATATGTTTTTGTTATACCATCGCTAAAATAGAAATAAATATCTGCACTTTGTTGTGTTTGAGAATAAGGATAATCATATAATTTATGTTTTGATCCTTTTTCAATAGTCTCACTATATCCTTCGGGTAAAAGTTTAGTTGGACCGTCTCCACGTATAGCAGCACCATTAGGATAAGTAATAGTTACTGTGTCATCACCATCCCAATGTGCATATAATGTTAAATCTCTATCTCCAGAATATTCTGTGTATTGATTTCCACCCTCAATAGCATCAAACCATCCTAGGAATTCATAATCATCTCTTTCTGGATCACTTGGAAATTTTGCAGGTTTAATAGTTTCATTGTAATCACCTAGAAGTGTCATATTTTCATTAACAACTATTCCTTGACCTACATAATAATGTTGTCCTGTTTCTTTGCATGTAATTCCATTCTTAGAATAAGACTTTAAAACATAAGAATAATCAATTTTTTCAGTGTCATCATTATATATAAAAGCTACTGTAGATATTTTATCATCATCTTTATGAGGAATATCTGGCATTGTATAATAAGAGCCTTTTTCTAATTCAACAGCAATGCCATCAGGTCTTATTACAACAACATAATCCTTGTCAACCCATTGTGCATATAGAGTTTTATATTTTTCTTCTTCTATTTTATCTATTCTGTGTCCACCATATTTAACATCAAACCAACCTTTGAAAGTATATTTATCTCTTGTTGGAGTTGGTAAATCAGGTCCAATAATATCAATATCATAATCTGTTTCAATATATAAATTACTAGTTACAATAATTTTTTCACCAAAATCATAGTGAACTCCATCTATAATAAAGCCTGTTGGAGTATATACTTTTGTATATGATAAAGTATTGTTAGGTGTACTACCATCTTGATAATCTAAAGTAACATTAAATGCCTCTGCAGGTTTTCCCTCTGCTTCATCTGGAAGAGTATATATAGTATTTCTTTTTACTTGTGAAACTTCAGTGCCATTTAGAACAATCATATAATTTGGTAATAAAGAATCATCCACATGAACTTCTACTCTTGTATATACATCATATGGTAAGCAAGAACTCATATATTGTCTAATATAGCCTTCTCTTGTTTCAATACCTTTAGCCATATATCTATCATCAAAATCAGATAATAATTTTATACCTGTTTTATAAACAAGTTTATCATAGCCTCCTGGATCATCATAATTATTATTATAGTAGTATGTAGATATACCAGCATAAGGAGGGTAAGTAATGTTTACATTTGTACATGTCATTTGTGAATCTACTAAGGTAGTTAAATGTTTGTCCTCATCTGATTCTTTTACCTCAAATACAGTAGGATATTCATTGCCATTTTGGTCTATAAATCCAAGATATTCATAATATTGAGGAACTTCGTTTATAAGTGATATTGGTTCCAATTCAATAGAATATTTTGGTTTAACATGTTCTCCAGTTAAGACATCTATAACCGGAGCATACATACCTACTGAATTACCACTATCACTGTAACTCTTTCTCTCTTTTAATTTTGTATAATCAGTAAGCGGGATAGTATCAGGATTTTCAACATATACTTTTGTTCCTTCTCTTAATTTTATTCCACTAATATTTTGATATTGCGTTTCATTTCTAAAGAAATGTAATCCAGATCTAGTTTTATCGAAAAACTTTTCTTTAGAATTATATACTATTCTTTGTTCTCCTTTTTCATTCACAAATGTAGTAAATCCAAAAAACGAAGGATCAGAATAATCTCCATGTAATACCGAATATTCATCATCTAAATAATCTGGGCTATATTCTTTTCCGACTACAACTTTTTTCTCAATACCATTAACATAGATTGAAATAATCTTACCCAATTTTGCATAATAATATACATCTTCATTAGTATGATCAATACTAGTATCTAATTTTACATACGCAGTAATAGGGTCTCCCTCAAATTCAGGGTTATCATACCAGTTAACAATGCCATAACCATTTAAATCCCAAATTGGAGTTTTTACTCCATAATGATAAACACCATTTACATCACGGCCTGTAACTGTATTTGAATCAGGAAGGTAATAAGTTTGACATAAGTTATCAGTACTAAAAGCTTGCCCGCTAACAACATCAACATGTGTTAATTTACCATTCGAATCATAAATAACGTCTTGTTTTTCTATTTCTTCTCCATTTACGATCAAATGAATCCTAGGGCCATTATCACAATATTCACTTGAGGAATTAACTTTTTTTATATTCCAATAAGCATCTGCCTTTCCAGTAAAAGCAAAAAATGATACTATCATCATTAGAATAGCAATTACTAATATTTTTCCTTTTCTAACTTTACCCATAAAAAACACCTCTCATTTTTTATTTTCTAAAAAATTCTTTCCCTTTTATTTTTAATTTTAGTAGTAGAGCGTAATTATCCCACCACGAAAAATACATAGTCAATATAGCGTTTTCCATGTAAAAACAAGGAATAGATATATACTCTCACTATACTATCCTATTATTCTATTATCATTATACCTTTTTTTAGTCAATTTTGCAAGAAAAAATGAACAATTTAACGTGCTTTTTTTACTTATTTTTCAACACTTTAGCGGGTAACTGTCTCGGGTGTTTTTTACCCTGTGGAAAAGTATAATTTTTGGGGTGTTTTCCACAGATGTTTAGAACACACAAATTTTAATTTTACGTGTTTTTTTACATTTTTATTGTGGATTATGTATATAGAGGAACAATTATTAAAAAAAGAGAATAAATATATTAGATGATTAAAAAGGAGAAAACTATGAAAAACAAAATAATATTGTTAAATGAAGATGAATTAAAAGGCAAAATATATACAATCAGAGGTAAAAAAGTAATGCTTGATAGTGATCTAGCAAGAATTTATGGATATTCTACTAAAAGTTTTAACCAGCAAATAAAGAATAATATAGAAAGATTTGATGATGAATACAGGTTTCAATTAACAAACAAGGAATATAACAACTTGAGGTCAAAAAATTTGACCTCAAGTTTAAGCAACAATTATGGTGGAAGAAGAACACTTCCTTATGTATTTACGGAAGAAGGTATATATATGCTTATTTCTGTATTAAATGGAGAAAAAGCTGTTAATCAGCATAAAATATTAATAAAAACATTTAAAAGTATGAAAGACTACTTAATAAACAATGAATTAATAGATAACGAGTATATTAATAATATACAAAATATAATATTAGAACATAATAATAGGCTTATAAAACTTGAAGATAAAATAAGTGAATATGATCATATTAGTAAAATATTCTTAAACGGAGAAATATATGATGCATATTCATTTATACTGGATCTATTTAATATAAGTGAGAACTCTATTACTATTATTGATAATTATATAGATAATAAATTATTAGATTTATTAAAGAATCTAAAACCTAGTATAACAGTAATAACTAAAGAAGATACTTTAATAAATAAGTTTAAAAGACAGTATTCTGATATAGATTTTATTATATATAATTCTTTTCATGATAGATTTATAGTTATTGATAATGAAATAGTATTTAGTATAGGTTCTTCGATAAAAGATATAGGTAAAAAGGTATGCTATATAAGTAGAATTAATAATAAAGAAGAAATTAATAAATTAATAAGTAAAATTCATGATATAGAATATTACTAAAAAATTTGCATAATTTAAACTATAATGCTATAATAGCAAGCAAATTTATGTAGAGAGATACTATGGCATAAATTTTCAGGGGGTAAAAATTATGAAAAAAGGAATATTTGTAGGAGCTTTAGTTACACTTTTATGTGTGCCATCTTACGCTTATGCTAAAGGAACTGCTAATGTTAGATTTGAAGGTAATACTAACATTAATGTTAATGATGAATTCAAAGTAAATATGGTTATTGATAATGTAAATGAAGCTGAAGGCGGAATCGTTGGATACGCAGGATACATTAAATACGATAACAGTATTCTTGAAATAGTAGATGCTAAATCTGCTAATAACTACTTTGATATTTATAAAAATGATAGTATTAACAAAATAGTTGGTATTGATATGACATTAAATCATGGTATTACATCAAAAACTAATGTTTATGAAATTACATTTAGAGGCATAAAAGAAGGTAATACTACTATCTATTTAAAAGATGCTGATTTATCAGATAGAGATGCTAATATAATAGATGCTACTGTTGAAGGATTAAACGTAAATGTTAATGCTGTAAAACCTATAGTTGAAGAAGTAAAAACTGAAGTAAAGCCTAGTTATACTGTTAACAAGGTTGAAAAAGTTGAAACACAAGAAAGTGTTATAGAAGAAACAATTGAAAATAAAGAGGAAATTAAAGAAGTAAAAACTACTAAAAAAGTAGCTAAAAAGACTAAAAAACAAGAAAAAAACTTACTAAAATTAGTAAGTAAATTCTTTAAAAAGATATTTAAAAAAGTAGCTTAATAGCTACTTTTTATATTGCTGCAAAAATGTCAGTTTTAGTGGCATCTAAATCAAGATGATTTATAACTGCCCCTAAGATCTCAGACTTAGCTTTTGAAGCCTCATTAAGGGCTTTTTCTTTTTGTTCTCTAAGATATAGATTTACCCTAGCCTCATTTATACGTTTAGTAATATCAGATGCTTTGAATAACTCTTTTTTGTCTTTTTCTTCTACTAAAGCATCAATTATACCTTGAGATATAGAGTTTATACCTAAATCAGAGCATAATTTAACTATAGATCTCTTCTTATTATTAGTCTTATTATCTTCATATTTTTCAAGAAGCATAATAGCATTCTTAAAATCAGACTCTAATTCATATAGATAATCTTCTTCATCTTGTAAAGAAAATTCTACTGAATCGTCTTTTCTATGAATCATACTAAATATATTTTCAATTGATTCTTCTTCAGTCACTTCAGGATACATAATCTTCTCTGGTTCACTTAAAAGCTCAGTAACATAAGCAAAAACTGCTGAAATATCAGCCTTCATTCTCTTATGAATCTCTTTTATATAGTCTTTTTTATCTTCTATTTCATTTAGAACTTCTTCTAGATCTTTAGCTTGTCCTTTTTTATTTATAACTACTTTTTTACCCTCTAATCTTTCTCTTTCTTCGGATAATTCCTTTAATTCTCCGCAAGAAGTAGCAAGTTCATCATATAAAGTAGTAAACTCAATAGCTTCATTACTCTCATCAAAACACTCTTCTTCAAAGTATTTTCTAAGTTTTGCGAAAATCTTCTCAATTTCTGAGATATTTTCCTCTTCAAGGTCACGAGTTTTAGATAATTCATTATAATTACCTATGTGAGTAGCTACTTTAGCTAAAGTAGTATTACCTTTATCAGCATTTTTCCATGCTATTACTCTATTAATTCTTTCTTTTTGTGTGATAATTCTATCTTTTAGGTTTAAGAAACAACCACTAGTTATAATACTATTTTCATCTAAAGAACCATAGAATGGTGCTCCATCTATTAATTCTTGTAATAATTCTACCTTTGTAACTTCAGAAATATTATGTTTTCTATTTGTGTTATAAGCAACTTTCATATTTCTTTCAATTATTCCTTTTCCTAGGAATATATTCTTACCTTTTTCAGTTACTTCAAAGTACTTTTCAAGAAGTTCTGTAGCATCTTCAGCATCTTTATCAAACTCATCTAAACAGTCAAAATCTGCTCTATAAATTGGGTCAAAATACTCATAACCCTCTTTTTCATATCCACCAATATAAGACTTTTTAAATTCATTTAAAGAGTTTTCTATTTCTTCTGGAGTCTTACCCTGTTTTTGTAATTTACATAAGAATTCATCCATAACAGATACTTCAGGAATCTCTTTTAAATATTTCTTAGGAGATAATTCTCCAAGTTTCTCTTGTTTATAAGATTCAAAATCAAGAGTGATTTCTCCTCCTACAATTACCTTTTTATCGTTATCTAATATAGCATTCTTACACTTTTCAATTTCTTCATTATTCTTTTGAATCTTTTCTTTTATAGTTTTAGCTCTATTAACATTATCCTTAGTATACTTACCTGTATTACCTATTTCATTAGTAATCTCTTCTAATTCACGTTTTAAAGAAACATTTTCTTCTAATAAAGCATTTATCTCACTATTAATAGATCTATTTTGTTCATCAATATCTTTATTATGTTTTCTAATTTCGTCTTTTTTGCTTTCTATAATAGAGTCTTTAATATAATCAAATTCAGCTTCAGACATAGCCATTATTCTTTCATAATCATATTGATCAGAATAAGTCTGCATCTTTTTAACCACAGTCTCTAACTCAGATATTTCACTCTTTTTAGTTTTTAATAACTTTTCAAAGTTAGCATATTCTTCTACAGTTAAAGTCTCTTTATAGAATTTCTTAAGATTATTTTGTTTTTCATAATCTTTTTTCTTTGCCTCTAGTATCTCAACTAAATTCTCTAACTCCATTATTCCACCTCTTTAATTCTTTTTAAACACCATCTCAGCGTCATCTATTTTAATTTTTATCTTTTTTCCACTGTGCTTATATTCTATTTGATTTGTACCATCATCAAATACTTCGTTATTATAAGCATATATCTTGTTTATATATAAAACTTGTATATTAGCAGTACCATCACTATTCATTTCAAGTGTTAAAGAATATCCACCTTCTTTAAGTTTCTTAATCTCGGAATTTGAATACTTTTTATCACCTATTTTAAGATCAGTTATTGTATAAGTACCTACTAAAGAATCTTCTCTTTCATCTACGAATTCTTCTACTTCTTTTACTTTACTAGTAGGTTCTTCATCTTTAGCAGATTTCTTAACTTTATTAGCAGGTTTTTCTTCTTTCTTAGTAGTATCTTTCTTCTTAGCTTTCTTAACTAATTTACTTACTGAAGCCACAATACTAGATTTTGACTTAGTAGGTTCTGCATTATCAGATATCTTCATAGAATCTACAATACCTTTAGTTATAATAAAACCAACAAATAATATACATACAACACTTATAATAGCTATTGTTATTTTCTTTTTCTTACTATATCTCATTCTTTCACCATTCTCCCTATTTTGTATAATTATAGCATAATTTTTAACACAAAAAAAGAACTTTAATTAAAGTTCTTAATTATTTATATAATGGTGACCCGTAAGGGATTTGAACCCTTGAATGCCACCTTGAGAGGGTGGTGTGTTAGACCCCTTCACCAACGGGCCAAAAAAAAGACATAAGTCTTTTTTATTTTTTGTTAGTCTTTTTAGTTGTTTTCTTAGCAGGTGTTTTTTTAGTTGTAGTCTTCTTAGCTGGAGCTTTCTTTTCTACTTTCTTTTCTTCTTTTACTTCTTCTTTAACTGCTTCTTTTTTTACAACAGGTTCTTCATCTTTTTCAGAAGTAAATATAACCATTCCTATAACTGCTAAAACTACTACACCAGCAACAATAGCAACTGGTACAATTGGGAATTTGTACTTTTCTGGAGTATATTTGCCAGATTTTACTTGTTTAACAACATCTTTATATTCTTCATCTTCATAAGCAGTTTTAATAGCTTCTTTAATTCTATCATCATAAGAAGCTGCATAACCTGCAAATGTTTTAGTTCCAATAACTATATAAGGAACTCCTGATACTTCATCTCCTAAAGCATCAGCAACATCACTCATAAGTTTAGAATTTGTTTCATCATACCAAACTTCATAAGTAACTAATTTGTAAAGATCTTTATATTCTTCATCAGTGCTTAATGTATCAAAAAATTCTAAAGCTTCTTCACAGTGAGGACAACCTTCTCCTCTAAAAATATAAACGTTTACTTTTTCTTTAGCACTAGCTACAAAAGGAAATAATAATATTATAGCAGCTACTAATAAATAACTTAATTTCTTCATAATTACCTTCTTTCTTATAATATTATATACTAATATTAATATCTTTTCCACATATTTCATTTAATTTTTGCCATATTTTAACCATAGCAAATGTATCTAACTTACAATATTCTAATAGGTTCTTTCTAATAATCTTTCTTTGTTCATCATCATAATCAGTAAGTGTATTAAATGCATTCATAGCTTCAGAACCATTATGAATTAGCTTTAAATTATGATAATTTAAGCTAGGATCATCAGAAAATAATGCTGGTAATACATACTTAATTGAGTATGATCCTTTCATATCTTTAGTGTAATAATCTCTATTATAGAAAGGAACCATTAAATCAACAATATTATCATGAATATTCATAAGGGCTTTTGATAAATCAGGATACATCTTAGCTAAATTCTTAATAACACCTTTTTCAAATGACATATTGTATGCTAATACACATGTATCTGGCTTTATATCGCTTATTAATGATAATGCCAACTTTCTTCTTGGATCAGTACCTTCCTCTCCTAAGAATTCAGTATGTTCTAATACATTATCATTTATATAATGAAGTGAATATTGAAATGGTATTTGCATATAAGGACTAATACCATCATATAACGGTATAGCTTGTTGATATGTTTCAAAATCAAGGAAATATAGAGGATAACTTAACTTATTTAAGAAGTCTTCTATATTTTCTTTATTTATATAATCATCTTTATCATTTAGTTCAAAATCTATTTGTTGTAAATATTTTTCATTAATATTCTCATTTACTAAATCTTCAAAAGATATTTTACCTGCTTTATATAACTTTAGTTTATCAGTTATTTTCATTCTCCTAATATCAAATACATTAGGTTTTGGTAAATCTTTCATACAATATTCAATAAATGGACATTCATATGGCTTAAAACAATATGAATCTATATCATTTTTTATTTCTTTTTTACTATTTAAATTATTTAATATTCTAGTAATATTATCTTTTACTAAGGCTTCTCTTGGTTTAATAATTTCAGTTACATCTTCAATTACAAATAATTTATCAAGTTCTAAGTCTCCATGTCTAACATATTCAGAATTTAAATATACTATATTTGCTTTTTTAACTCTATAACCTAAGTGTTTTAAAATGTATACTTGAAAAGCTACATCATCTAGATAAATATCTTGTATTTCAGTAGAGCTTTTTACTTCATAAACCTCTACTCCATCTATGTCATTCTTTAAAATATCCACAGAACAAAATGCATTTTCAAATCTAAAAGAAGCCTCAGCAATTATATGGGTTCCTCTTTCAACGCTTTCTTGTGTTTCATCTATCATTGTATTAATATTTTTGTTAAATTCTATTAGATCAAAGTCCCCAAAAAGGTTTCTTGCTAGTTCTCCGACTTCTTTACCATTTTGAAGTATATCTTCTTGCTTCTTTTCAACATATTTTTCTGGTTTATGTCTACTAAGCCAAGCATATCTATCACATGATAATAAACTACAATATAATGACTTTGTTATTACATCATTCATAGGTTACCTTCTAAAAATTATAAACATGAATATTGCAAATACTATTACTAAAACTACTAATGCTATATATACATAACTAGATATTCCTGCTTCTTTATTTTCAAGAGTCATAGTTTTAACTGCTCTTTTACTTTTTATTTCTTCTAATCTACCGTATGCAGAATAAAACCAATCCTTTTGAGCAGTAGGAATAACAGTACTATTTTCAAGAAGCTCAGGATTACTAGCAATATCTTTTAATTTTTTAATAATGTCTGCCTTTAGATTATCAGGAACTCCGCCCTTACTAAATACTTCCTCATATACATCTTCTATTTCATCTTCAGTATAGTCTTCAGAATTTAATCCTGTTGAATCAGGAGCTAAACTTGTAACTAAAGTTTCACCTTCCATTGAGCCTGGATCAACATCTTCATCTTTATATTCAGCAGCTTCTTCTGGAGATTGAACAACTAAATCACCCTGTTCATTTACTTTAGCCTCTAATACTTTACCAGAATTAGATATTATAAACTCTTGAGTAATATCAATATAAGTAAATTTCTCATATTCAGGTAATTCTTCATTCTTTTTATAGGCTTTTGATATCAATTCTCTTAATCTAGCAAGTTTTTCTTCATCTGTTATAGTAGATAATGCAGTAACTATATGATCTCTATCAAGTGGAACAACAGTTTCATAACTATTTTGTTCTTTTGCAATTTCCGCTAAAATAGCCCTAGTATTCTCAGTAGGATCCCCACTTTGATAATTAGGATTATCTCTCATTCTTTCTGCTATTTCATCAAGTAATTTCATATCATAATTAATATGAATTACTATAGGTTCATATGAATTACCTTCATACATAATAAGCATTCTTTCACCGTTAGCAAGAGTTATATCTTTAATGCTTTTTAAATTAATTTTCTCTTCTATCTTTTCTTCCAAGTTTTGATCAAATATATCATTTCCCATATACTTACCTCACTATTATAAGTATAACATATATTTAATAAATTAAATAAAAAAACGAACTATTATAGTTCGTTTTATCTTCTTTTTCTTTTCTTATTAGAATAGAATAATTCTAATACAGGTGTCATTTCTTCTATATATTTTTTTTGATCAATTAATTCATTAGCGGCTAAATATAATTCTCTTTCAAATCTTTCTCTTTTATGTTCTTCCAAAGAAGCTTTTTGATACATTTTTCTTCCAACAAATGGAATAAACATCATCCAACTTTTTGGTCTTACAAATAATCTACTATTATAATCAGCAACAAATCTTCCCATATCAGACATGTTATATTTCTTTTGCATATTTTTCCCTCTTTTTTGATACATATTATTATACTTTATTTGCACATATTGTCAAATAATAATAGGTTGATATATTTTTAATGGAAATAATATATAAAAACACTAACAATTGTTAGTGTTTTTTATTCTTTTTATTAATCTAATTATTTCATCATTTGAACTATTATCTTTAGTAGTAATAATTCTAGTAGATATTGGATCAAAACTCTTTAGTTTAATTAATCCATTTGCTTTTAAAGTACTACCTGTTTCAACTAAATCTATAATACCATCAGATAAACCTATATTTGGATATAATTCAAGACATCCATTCATTTTAATTACCTCACATTGTATCTTTAACTCATCTAAATATCTTTTTGCAATATTAGGATATTTAGTAGCTATCACCTTAATACTCTCTAATGAAATATTAGGTAAAGATGCAAGTACAAAAGTACATTTACCTGTACCCAAATCCATTAATTCGGTATATTTGTTTGGACAACTTTCTTCAATTACATCACTACCTATAACAGCCATATTAGCTATATTACTATCTAATATTACCGGTAAATCACATGATCTAGCTATCATAACACTCATATTTGGATATCTAAACAATAATTTTCTATCTATATCAGGTTTTTCATCTATTAGTCTTTTTTCTACTAATATATCTATAAAATTATTAGCAATTCTTCCTTTTGATAATGCTATATTTATCATATTAATAATCTCCTTTCTAAAATATAAAAAGCTACTGCAGTACTTGCAGTAGCATAATATAATTACACTAGATACAAGCACGACAAATAGCACTTGTACCTACGATATTTTAATGTCGTATTAACAAGTGCAGACTATTATGATGAATAAATTGTATTATAAATCTCTTATACATAATAATCTCTCCTTTCAGAAATTTATTAATAAAATGGCAGGGAATAAGAGAATCGAACTCTTAACTGTGGTTTTGGAGACCAATATTATACCATTTAACTAATCCCCTATATGGCAAGGAAAACCTTGCCTTAATTATTATATTTTTTTATTTGTTCTTTTAAAAATGAATCATTATCAAAATAATCTATAGCTATAACTTTTTTTACTTCTTTAAGCTTATTATCAGACATTTTAATACACTTTTCAGTGCCTTCTTTTAAGTATTCTAATACCTCAGGTATTCTTTTCTCATACTCTTTTCTTCTTTCTCTAATAGGCCTAATTGTATCCTGCATAACACTATTTAAAAACTTCTTAATAATTCCATCACCTATTCCACCCTTTTTGTAGGCTTCTTTTAATTCATCTAAGTTTTTGTATTCAGGATAATACTTTTCAAAGTATTCATCTGTAGCAAAAGCTTCTAGATATATAAATAAAACATTGTCTTCTACTATTCCAGGGTCTTCTACATTTCTAGGAAATGTAAGAATAGAATTAATTTTCTTCTTTATTTCATTTTCCTCATCTGCTAAATATATACAGTTACCTAAAGATTTACTCATTTTACTAGAACCATCAGTACCAGGTAATCTATAACAAGATTCAATTTGAGGTAATACTGCCTTACATTCAGTAAGTATATCTGTGTTGTAAATTCTATTAAAACTTCTAACTATTTCTCTAGTTTGTTCAAGCATTGGTTCTTGATCTTCTCCTACAGGAATAATATTTGCATCAAATGCAGTTATATCTGCAGCTTGACTAATTGGATAATTAGCAAATCCAACAGGTATACCATTCTTATCATTATCAAATTCTTTTTGTTTTATTTCACTTTTAACAGTAGGATTTCTAAGAAGTCTAGGTAATGTAACAAGGTTCATGTAATAAGCTGTTAATTCAGGTAAAGCAGGCACCATTGATTGTATACAGAAAGTAATCTTTTTAGGATCTAATCCTACAGCTAAATAATCAAGCATTACCTCTGTAACATTATCTCTTACTTTCTTTGGATTACTAGCATTATCTGTTAATGCTTGAGCATCCGCTATCATAACTATAAATTCATCATAATTTCCTTCATTTTGTAATCTAACTCTATTTCGCAAAGTACCAACATAGTGTCCTATATGGAGTCTTCCAGTTGGTCTATCTGCTGTTAATATTATATTTTTCATATTTCCTCCTCATTATAAAATTTAATTATTTCTTCATATAGTTCTTTAGTTTTTAATAAAGAACTTTTATAAATATATTCATTTTTTTGGTGAGCAGTATTTGGACCAGGTCCAAGTATTATGAAATTTTTATCTATGAAAGATCCTTCAGTTAAATAAGATTTACTTTGCTTTTTAGATGATATTTTTTCTATAAAACTAATATCACTATAATTAATCTTAGGTTCTATTATTTTTATAATATTTAATTTAGAATTATAGTCTTGTAGTAATTCTTTTATTTTATTCTCTAATGAGTTTATATCCTCTTTATTTGCTATCCTAAAATCCATAGTAACTTTGCAAAGTCCAGGAACGGAATTAACTGTTTCCCCTCCATTAATCATACCTACATTCATTGTAGTATAAGGAATATCTTCAAAATCATTACATATATTAGTTTTAATATCCGATTCATAATAATTTTTTATTTTATCAATAAAACTAATACATTCATAAATAGCACTTACTCCATTATCAGGAGTCGATGAGTGACATTTAATTCCATAAAATTCTATTTCTAATTCTAATAAACCTTTAGTTCCATAAATAGGAATATTATCTGTTGGTTCACCAATAATAATATTATTTGGAACTATATAATCTTTTATATCTTTTATTCCTTCAAAACCTATTTCTTCATCGTTAGTAAAATATAAAGCAATTTTATTCTTATTTAAATCAACATTTGAAATAGCAGATAATATAGCAGCTATTCCACCTTTCATATCACAAGCTCCAAGTCCAATTAACTTATCACCGTTTTCAACAAGTTCTAAGGGACTTCCGTCCCATGATTCATAGTCCACAGTATCAGTGTGTCCTAAGAAACCTATATTTGGTTTTAGATCATTATAAGCTATTAAACATTTATTAACTCTTTTTGTACTAAAACCATATTCTTTTAAATACTCTTCTAGATAATCCATTATTTCTTTATTTTGATTATCTCTAATAGTATTAAAACTAACTAATTTTCTTAATATTTCTTTTGTTTCCATAATATAAATCCTTTCTTAATATTCTTTGCTTATACATAAATAGAAAAGATTTAAATAGAAAAAGAGTACAGATCAATTAACCTGTACTCTTTATTATTTATATTATTTTCATACAGGTATAAGCAACGCAAAAACCACTTATACCTATATTCGAAATTAAATTATCGAGTAGTATAAGTGTTACCTATATGATGCCAAAAATTTCTAAAAGTATTATTTTTCATATAAATAACATCCTTTCATAATACATTATCAGATATTCCTCTGACACTTTTAAAATATCATATAATTATTTTTCTGTCAACATTTGTACTGTTTTATAGTTATCTTCCCATTGGAGAAACAGTACCCATTTCTTCATATTTATATGCTGATTCTTTTATTAAATCCATCCATGATCCTGAATCTAACATGTAATAATTATCTAGGTATCCTGATACTTCTGAGATATCAACAGCATTATTATATGCAGTATTATATTTTAATGCACCAATAATTATTTTTGTTAACTCATCATCATTTAGTTCATTAGAAACTAATTTGCATAGATTATCTCTTGTTATAAGTGTTTGTTTTGACTCTAAATCATTATAAAATGATTCTAATGCTTTAGTATCACTTGAAAAATATGCTGTTAACAATTGATCATTACATGACATTAATAAACCTGCCACTGCAACAAATCCAGGATATTGACCTGTATATTCATCAGTAATCATAGACGTTAAGAATTCAGTTATTCCTTCATTTAAACCATCTGATGATGGATTATTTTCCATATTATAATCATTTAGATCTCTATCATAATAATCTATTTTAGTTCCTGTTTTAGTATATGCTATACCATTTTCATCAAAATAATTATGTTGAGTTGATGATAAAGCATGAAGTAATTCATGAACAAGTTGATGTTTATTATAATTAGGTCTTAATGCAATTCCTGGAATTATATCTATTTCTTTTTCATCAGCTCTTATAGCCATATTAGTTTTAAGAGCAGCAGCACTATCTCTAAATTTTAAAGCCTTATAAGTCTTATCAGGTGCTAACATAGTATATGAATTACCATCAGTAAATTGAACAATAGAACGTTTACTATTATTTTCAATTTGTTCCATTAATTGTTTATCTTGTATTCTATTTTTTAAATAATCTAATACTTGAGTATAAACAACTACAATTTCATCTTTTTTATCTTCAACATCTTTAAAATAACTATTAATAACCTTCATGTTATCACTACCTTATATATTTATTATAACATAAAAAAACGAACTATTAAGTTAGTTCGTTTCATTTTACAAATGGCAGGGGATGAGAGAATCGAACTCCCAACAGTGGTTTTGGAGACCATTATTATACCATTTAACTAATCCCCTAAATTTCAAGGACAAATAAATAATAACATATAATTACCCTTTTTTCAATTATTATTTAATATAAATAAAAGAAAAGCAATTATTTGCTTTTCTTTTCTAATTCACAATCTAATTTAAATCCTATAGTAAAATCAGTTTTACCATATGGTGATTTAGGATAGATTAACACATAAGTATTATCTTCTTCACATACTGATAACTCAGTATAATTCATTCTTCCATATTCATCATAATATTCTTTTAAATTACTATAACTAACTTTTAGACCTTTTTTCTCAAAACCTTTTAGATATTCAATAGCATTACTAGCAGATCCTTTTTGTTCTACTAATTCATCATAATAACAGTCTTTATAGAAATCACTAGTCATTTTCTTTAGTTTTCTTTCTATTTTTTGTTCTTGAGTACCACCATATACATAACTATATACTAGGTATCCTAGAGCAAGTATAACTAATATTAGAAGAATGATTGCTATTACTTTTCCTACCTTTTTAACTTTCATTATTTACCCTCCAATACAACCTTTGCAGTCTTTTCTTTACCATTTCTATTATATGTTATTTCTACTTCATCACCAATATTGTATTGATATAAGAAATATCTTAGTTTAGAAATACTAGTAATTTTGTCATTATTAATTTTTAGAATTACATCTCCTACTTCTAAACCAGCTTTAGCAGTATTAGAGTTCTTATCTAAAGAAGCTATTACAGTTCCATATGTTAATGATTGATCTACAGATAATCTATAATAATATAACTTATATGTATCATTAACATCTATTAAAGAAACACCTAAATATGGTCTAGATACTTCCTTATTTTGTTCTAGATAAGAAGCATACATTTTAGCTTCATTTATAGGAATTGCAAATCCCATACCTTCTATTTGTTCTGCTGATAATTTCATAGAAGTAATACCTATTACTTCACCTGATAAACTAACTAGTGGTCCACCACTATTACCAGGGTTAATAGCAGCATCAGTTTGAATAACTTTTGTTACTACATCTTCTGTTTCAACAGTTCTTTCTTTAGCAGATATAATACCTTTAGTAATAGATCCAGAATATTCTTCACCCATTGGACTACCTACAGTAAATACTGTTTCACCTAGGTAAATATTATCACTATTACCAAGTGGTGCTACTTTTAATACTTTATCTTTTGATATCGATAATACTGCTATATCAGAGTATGAATCTTTACCAAGTATATTAGCATTAACTGTTTCACCATTTTGAAGTAATATTTCAACACTATTAGCATAATCAATAACATGGTTATTAGTAAGTATATAGCCAAACTTATCATCCGCTTTATATACAAAACCAGAACCTGTTCCTATAGCTTTACCATTATAATAACTTTTAACAGTTACTACGGCATCAAATACTTGTTCTATAGAGTCACTAATAGCACTTTCTATAACCTCAGTTCTATTTATATTTTCAGTAATAATCTTTGATTCTATTGGATAAAATTTAGTATAAAGTATAACAGCTACTACTGAAGTAACTACTGTTATAACAAATGTTATAAAACAAATTAATATTGTCTTTTTAGTATTCATATAATCATCTCCTATAATATTTCTTCGTAATTACTAGGGAATCCCATTCTTTCTAGTAATACATCATTATCTATTATCCCTATATTCTTATCAAATACTTTTATAGCCCTATTAACTTCATCCATAAAATCTGAGAATTTACTCTTTGATAATAACGCTTTAAACATTATTACTACGGCAAACATATCATTTTTCCCTTTAACATATTCACCTTCATATTTTTGAATATTTAATCTCTCATGATATATAGTATCTGGAATACTAACTTGTGTTCTATGTTCATATACTATATCTTCATGGGCACATAAATTTCTATAATTAGCAAGAATAGATAGATATATTTTAAGTGTTTCAGGATCTAATCCATAAATATCTGCTATTTCTTTTCTATCCTCTTCCTTTAATATGCCATATAACTCATTTATAAGCCCAAATGAGAGTACTTTTACTAAAATCCATAAAGGAATATATCCATACTTATTAATGTAGTGAGAAGTAGCTGTATGTTTATCACCATTAACTCTAATTTGTCTTTTCATTTTATTAATAACATCTATAACTCTTCTACTATCAGTAAAATTTTGATTAAAATTAGATGGTTTTAAATAATCAGCTTCTTTATATCCATATTTCTTACTTAATTGATAACTAATAATACTCTTAATATTATTTTCAATTATTAATAAGTTCTTAAATAATATATTTCTAAAAGTTCTATCAAATAAGAAAACTGAATATAACTCTTCAAAAGTAGTTCCTTTAATAAATTTTCTATTCTTAGTATATAAAATGTTTCTATATCCATTAATAAAGAAATAATTTTCTCTTAAAAGAACATCTTTAGCAGCTTCTTCATCATTAATAGTTAATCCTTTATTTCTTAATATATCTATTTGTTCATCTAATGTTCTAAATTCCTTTTTATTCATACACTCACCTACTTACTTTCTCTAAGTCTATCAGCAAGTTCTCTTATCTTACGTAATCTATGATTAACACATGATTTAGTAATAGTTTCACCAGTTTCCACTGATATTATCTTACTAAGTTCTATTAATGAACTTTCAGGATATTTAAGTCTATAATCTGCTACTTTTCTAACTTTTTCATCAAGTAAATCATATGCATCTTCTACTTTAATATAATTAATATCTTCTATTTGTTTATTAGATGATGCCATAGACTTTTCTACATTAGCTTGTTCACAGTTATTAATACGATTATTCATATTTTGTTTTTCTCTTAAAACTCTAATATCTTCATAATATAAAACTGCATTATAAGCTTTAATAATTCTAAGTAAATCACTAATCTTTTCAGACTCTTTGATATATACCATATATCCTTTAGCTCTTCTAAGTGTTTTAGCATTTAATTCATAAGAATTAAGTACATCTTTTAGAAATTCAGCAAATTCTTCATTATTAATAATAAATTCTAAGTGATATCTAGATGTTTTCGGATCATTAACAGATCCAGCAATTAAGAAACAGCCTCTAATAAAAGCTGCTTTTAATTCTTCATCATCTACTATTTCATTTATAGGACAACTTCTAATTTTAAAACTATTATCTGTTATTAAACCTAAATCTTTTAGTATTTCAGGTACATCTTTTTTAACTTCAATAACATACATTTCATTTTTCTTAAAGTTGTAATTCTTTTTAACAGCTATATTGCTTGTTACCGAATAATTATCATGCACTATGTCAAAGATCCTGTTTGCGGCGTTAATATTTTCAGTTTGTACTTTAATAGAATATAGTTTTAAATCAGATGAAGTACAAAGAATACCAGATAATTCTGATATATACTCTATCTTAGAACATTCTAATTTTGATATTTCTTCTTTTATTCTATATGAAAATGTCATACCATAGTCCTCCTATATCTTATGTTTCTTTTGAAGGTAGAGTATATAAATAATACTATTCCCAAAAGTATAAATATAACTGAAATTATACATGCTATTTTAATATTAAATAACATTAAACTATCAGTTCTAAATAATTCTATTATAAATCTAATAATTCCATACCAAATTAAATAGAAAGCAGTTACATAACCTACTCTATTGTTTAATCTAGTTCTAATAAGTATTATGATTAAGAATCCAATTATACATAATATAGATTCTATATAAAATGTTGGTAAATGATAAGCACCATCAATAAACATACCTTTAATAACAAAATTAGGTATTAATAGTTTATGTAATAATTTTTCAGATACTTCTATACCATATGCTTCTTGATTAAAGAAATTACCCCATCTTCCAATGCCCTGCGCTACTAATACACCAGGTAATATTACATCTGTAGTTCTTAAAAAAGATGTTTTATACCTTTTTGTTGAATAGAAATACACAAATATAGCAGCAGCTATTATTCCACCATGAATAGCAAGACCTCCATGCCATATTTTAATTATTTCTAATGGATATGTTAGATAATAATCTAGGTTAAATAATACATAATGTATTCTAGCTCCTAGAATACCTATAACTAGCCCATAGAAAACTGTATTAAAAATATAGTCTTTATCTAATCTTTGATCATGAGCTTCTAATCTAATTATTATATAGGCAACTATAATACCTAGTAATATACATAAAGAATAAAAATGAATTGTAAAATTAAAAATTTTAAAACTATTTACCATATTTAGTTACCTCTTATTTACTAATCCATTATATCATTTTAAGTCAAAAATAAAAAGATATTTCAAAAAATATCTTTTATTTTTTTCTTTTAATTATTTAAGTGTTCCTTACAATCATTCCCGGTGTTTACATTATCTTCTTTAAGTATTGTCCTGTATAGCTTTCAGAACATTTAACTATTTGTTCAGGAGTACCTGTACAAATAATAGTACCACCCTTATCTCCACCTTCAGGACCTAAATCTATGATGTGATCTGCTACCTTAATTATGTCTAAGTTATGTTCGATAACTATAACAGTATCACCATTATCAACTATTCTATTTAAGATTTCAAGAAGCTTCTTAATATCATGAATATGTAGACCAGTTGATGGTTCATCTAAGATAAATACACTCTTACCTGTAGGTTTCTTTTGAAGTTCTTTAGCAAGTTTAACTCTAGCAGCTTCACCGCCTGATAATTCAGTAGCACTTTGACCTAGTTTAATATAACCAAGTCCTACATCATGTAATGTTTGTAATTTATGCTTAATTTTAGGGAAATTATCAAAGAATACTAATGCTTCATCTACTCTCATATCTAGTACTTCAGCAATATTTTTACCTTTATACTTTATTTGAAGAGTTTCACTATTATATCTAGTACCATGACATACTTCACAAGGAACATATACATCTGGTAAGAAATGCATTTCAATTCTTTTTACTCCATCTCCCCAGCAATCTTCACATCTTCCGCCTTTAACATTAAATGAGAATCTACCTTTTTCGTATCCTCTAATCTTAGATTCTTTAGTTAAAGCAAATACATCTCTAATATCATCAAATACTCCAATATATGTTGCAGGATTACTTCTAGGACTTCTTCCTATTGGATCTTGAGATATTAATACTACTTTATCTATATCATCTATACCAGTAATACTCTTATGTTTTCCTGGTTTTTCTTTAGCTTTATATATATTATTTCTAAGTGCTTTATATAATACTTCATTAACAAGTGATGATTTACCTGATCCAGATACACCTGTTACACATACAAATTTACCAAGCGGGAACTTAACATTTACTTTCTTAAGGTTGTTTTCTTCAGCACCTTTTATTTCAATGTATTCTCCATTACCTTTTCTTCTTTTCTTTGGAACAGGTATTTCATATTCACCAGTTAAATACTTAGCAGTAATACTATTCTTATTCTTCATTACTTCTTCTGGAGTACCTTCAGCAATAACATATCCACCATTATCACCAGCATCAGGACCAATATCCACAAGATAATCAGCCTCTCTCATGGTATCTAAATCATGTTCTACTACTATTAATGTATTACCAAGGTCTCTCATTTGTTTTAATGAGTTTATTAATCTATCATTATCTCTTTGATGTAATCCAATACTTGGTTCATCTAATACATATAATATTCCAGATAATCTAGAACCTATTTGAGTAGCTAGTCTAATTCTTTGACTTTCTCCACCAGATAATGTTGAAGCGGTTCTACCAAGAGTTAAATAGTCTAAACCTACATTTATTAAGAATGAAAGTCTATCTTTAATATCTTTAACTATTAATCTAGATATTTCTTCCTCCTCTTTAGTTAGTTTTAAATTACATACAAATTCATATAGTTTTTCAATAGACATATGACATATATCATTAATATTCTTACCATTAATATATATAGTTAATACACCTGGTTTTAATCTTGATCCATGACATGTATCACATTCCATTTGTACTACATAGTTTTTAAGCCATTCTCTAACAAAATCACTAGTAGTTTCCATATATCTTCTCTCTAGGTATCCTAGAACTCCAATATTTTCTTCATAATTATCCATTACATTACCACTTCTTGTTCTAAAGTTATAATGAATAATTCCTCCATCACCATCCATAACTATACTTAGTTCTTCTTTAGTTAGTTTAGATACTGGTTTATTCATATCTATACCATAATGATTGCATAATATTTCTAGTTTTTGAATATTAATATTAGCTTCATCCATATTCTTAAATGGAAGTATAGCTCCATCATTTAAGGATTTAGTCTTATCTAATACTAAATTACCATCCATTTTATCTTTGAATCCTAATCCCTTACAATCAGGGCAAGCACCAAATGGAGCATTAAATGAGAATATTCTTGGTTCTAATTCACTTAATGAATAATCACAATGAGGACAAGCATAGTTTTCACTATATATTAATTCTTCCCCACCTACAACCGATATATATACTTTACCTTTACTTAGTTTGGTAGCAACTTCTAAATCATCAAATAAACGGCTTCTAATACCATCTTTAATGATTAGTCTATCTACTACTACATCTATATTATGTTTCTTATTTTTATCTAAGTTTATATCTTCAGTTAAATCTATTATTTCATTATCTATTCTTACTCTAGCATATCCTTCTTTTCTAAGATTATCTATAGTATCTTTATGGGTACCTTTATCTCCTTTAATAACTGGAGAAAGAATCATAATCTTAGTTCCTTCATCTAGTTTAAGAATTTTATTAGTCATTTCTTCGATAGATTGACTCTTTATAGGAATATTATGATTAGGACAGTATGGAGTACCAATTCTAGCAAAAAGTAGTCTAAAATAGTCATATATTTCAGTGATAGTACCAACAGTAGATCTAGGATTATTATTAGTAGTCTTTTGATCAATACTAATTGATGGAGATAAACCTTCAATTGAGTCTACATCTGGTTTTTCTTGTACACCTAAAAACTGTCTAGCATAACTAGATAAACTTTCTACATATCTTCTTTGACCTTCAGCATAAATAGTATCAAATGCTAAAGAAGATTTACCTGATCCAGAAACACCAGTCATTACGATTAGTTTATTCTTTGGTAAATCTATATTTATATTTTTTAAATTATTCTCTCTAGCACCTCTAACAGTAATCTTATCATTCATAATATCACTTCCAAACATTTGATATTATACCAAAATATAATAAAAAAACAATCAAACAGATTGTTTTTTTACTATTAACGTTCAATATATTTCGCATTAAAATCAGGAATAGTTATTGTTGCCCCTAAAATAGATGTATAAGATTTTAATCCATTCAGAGTACCATACATTGTTATTATATCCTTTTCAAGAATTCTTGGATCTCCTTCAGGGAAAACATATGTTACATAAACAGTATCATCATACCATCCGTATTCATTTTTTGTTACATCTACTCTTAGTGTTGCAACAATATATGGAGCCATTCTTTCTTCTTGAACTTGAATTACTTCACCAGTGAATACAGCTGGCTTCCCTTTATAATTTTCTGGATTTCTGCTTATTTCTTCATATGTATATCTTTGACAAGAAGCTTTAAATGCAGCCTTTTCTTCCTCTTTAATTTCCTCTTCAGTCTTCTTATGTCCAAGAGAATAAACTACTTTTAGTTTTGCTTCTTCCTTAATAATTTCACCAGCAGCTACAGATTGACTAATCAAACTTCCTGCAGCATAATCATCTGAATATTGTGTTTCAATCACACAATTAATATTATTATCGTCACACCAATCTAATGCAGTATCTTCATTAAGTGTAGAAAAATCAATAATTTCTATATCTTTCAAGTCTTCTGCCTTTTTCTTGCTCTTCTTAACTGTGCTTTTTGCAACTCTAGGTGCATCGGAACTACTAGTTGAATTTGAATCTCCAGGTATAATTACAAATATGGCAAACAATAATATTGTTAAAGCAGAAATTATTAAACCAGCTATCGCTAACCCAGTTCTTCTAGCTCTATACCTTTTTGCAGTACATAATCCGATTATAGAAAGAATTAAACCTGGAATTGATAAGAATGTTAATGAAAAAATAAAACCAAGAAGTGCAGGAGTATTCTTTCCTTTAAGATTACTATCTTCCATACTAAATCCTCCTTTCTCAACCTAGTTTCTAGATTGTATCTAATTTTATTATAAAAAATATAACAGATTTATTCAAGAAAAAAACAATCGAACAGATTGTTTTTTATGGTCTAAATGTTTTAGGCCCTTGATCAAGTGTTTCACTACCGGGATCATTATCTTCATTTTCTATATTTTCTTCAGTAGATTCTACATATCCTCTAGCAGCAAGTATATCTTTTAAGAGTTCTAGTTGTTCTATACCTTTATTATATTGAGATTCTATGGCAAATATATCTGATTTTAATTCTTTTTCTGCTTGTTCTTTTTCTGCTTGTTCTTCTGGAGTTGTAGGTGTTTTTCCTTCTAAAAGACGTAATTCTGTTTTCTTTTTACCTAATTCATATTCCAACATATCATTAGTATATTCTGCTTCAGGCTTATATTCTTCTAACAAACTTCTACGACATTCCATTAATTTTTCTTTAGTTCTTCTCATTATATTTTGATATTCAGACAAATCATTTCTATCATCTATTACTTGTCCGTATTTCTTACCTTTATCATCATCATCTGAATCTTTATCATCTTCATATTTTTCTTTAGCTTCTAAATACTCTACTAGTTGTTCATAAACAGAAATTCTTTCACTCATGATTATCACTTCCTATATATATTATTACACAAAATAAAAAAACAATCAAATTGATTGTTTTTTTTATTATAATACGTCAACTATCATTCTTACAATTAATGGAAGAATAAATGACCCAGCTACTGCTAAAGCCATACCAACTATAGCAAGTTTTCTGTTTGAATTTTTAACGATACCAATAATACCAAATACAATAGCAGGTATAAAGCAAATTAAAGATAATCCCATAGTAATAGTATATAATACTGGAATACTTGTTACTGCATTTCTTAATGCTCCTGCTACTAATGTTACTATACCAAGTATTAAAGCTACTGTTCCGAATGTTCCCTTTTTCATATTAAACTCCTTTCATATTATATATTTATTATATAAGTTAATACGTAAAGAGGGCAACTAACGAAGCAACTAGTTTACACAAAAAACAATCCTAAGATTGTTTTTATTTAAAGAATCCAGCAATTATTGGAATTAAATAACTAATAGCTATAAATATAAGTCCATTAATAGCTCTATTTCTATTAGATCCAATAATAATTGCTATAATACCAATTATTATAAATGGAATAGGTCCAAAATAGTTAACTAGACGTAAGATATTAGCTATACTATCTAATAATGCTATATGACCTGAAAATAAAGATAAAACTGCAACAATTATTAGAATTATACCAAATATCCATGTAATAGTACCAAGTATACCACTCTTTCTCATAATATCCTCCTTTCTATAATCTATGAAACAACCTTGTTTCTACCAGTTTGTTTTGCCTTATAAAGATTCTTATCTGCTAAGGCGACACTTTCTTCTATAGATTTACTAGTTTTTATATATTTAGAACCTATAGATACTGTTATGTTAATATTCTTTTTATCTTTAATAGTATATGGAGTCGATTCAATTTTCTTTCTTATATTTTCTAATGTATTAACAAAGTCTTCATATTTTATATCAGAATTACCAATAACTATGAATTCTTCTCCGCCCCATCTTCCAACAGTAATATTCTTACTTATAAATGAATTAAGTATATTACCTATACCTGATAACACTTTATCACCAGCTTTATGTCCATATTTATCATTAACAGGTTTAAAAAAATCTAAATCAAGTATAGCTATTGAATATGATTTACCTTTTAAAGCATATTCTATACTATCTATACCATGTCTATTAAATATACCAGTTAATTCATCATAATTAGCATTCTTTAATAGTTCTATTTCTTTCTCTTCCTTATTTTTAGTATATGTAACAGCAAAGAATATAATAGCAGCAAATGTAATAAAATTATTAAATGCAAATATTACATCTTTCATATTATCACTAAGGTTAACTGTTATAGGAAGTTTTACAGTATTAACAAATAATGCAAATAAGAAATATGATAATACTACTATAAAACTAAATATAACTGATTGTTTATACGATTGATCTTTGTTACCTGGATTATAAGCAGATAAGAAAACAGCAGCTAATAAAGCAAATATCCAGTTTTGAAAATACCCATCCCATCCAAAAGAACAAATTCCAAGAAATGTATGAACCCATATTTCTACAAAAGATATTCTTAAAAAAGTATCTCTATGTTTAATACTAAAGAATAATCCAGATATATAAAACCCTATAGAAAATAGATTAGCTATAAACATAAAATTATGTTTAGCTATAAAATAAAAAACCGAAAGAAAAACATGTACCAATATTAAGAAAATATTGACTACAAATATGGTCATGTTTAACCTTTCGTTATAAGTATTTCTATTTTTAAATAAATTCTTGTATAAGTCCATAGTTAATGTTCCTTATAATTAAATTATAGCATATTTAAATTAAATGAAACTATGTTTATTTGTTTTTTCTGAAAAATTGTTCTTTTTATAACACTTTATTGCCCATTCTAGAAAACCCATTACATTTATTTTTCCAACAAGTTCCAAATCATAATCATTAATATTTCTAGGATCTGCATCAAATAAGCAAACATTTAAATCTTTATCTAGATACCATCTTTGATGGACGAAAGAGTTCCTAATTTTCTCCCTATCATATATTTCTCCGTTTATTTCTATAGTTGGTTCATTATAATAATGAGTTACAACAGCATCTATAAATGTCATATATGGTAAAACCTGATAGAATTCACCATCTAAACAATTTAAAAATAATTTTCTAGAAAAGTTATCCTTTTTAACCGCAAGAGTATCATGGATTTCACAGTCAATTTCATCATAATAATCAGGTTTCGCACCTTTATTTATAACTCTTAGAATACGATTTAGTATTTCATCAAGTGATAAATTAGTATCAATTAAATATGCATCACAAATTAAAATTTGTTGTTCTAAATCTTCAATTTTTAGACCAGGAACAGGAATTACTTTCGATAAAAAATAATACATTACTCCACACATTCCAAGATAATCGTCTACACTAAATGGCTTATTCCCATTTAAATATCTAGTAATCATATCTTTTAATTTATCTTTTTGTGAAGAATCTAAATCATACCTGATTGGTTCATTTATTTGTCTTGCATATTCATTTGTTTCATTACTTCTTTCAATTAATTGATTATCATCTAAACCCTTTACATCTGTCAAGTCATATAATTTATGAACTGTGGACTTGTCCATTTTCTTTGGAAAATAATAATGAACAAATTTTATTTTATCTAATTCTGAATCTAAATCACTGGAATATATATTAAAATCTGTAGGTATATCAAAACTTAAGTATAGTAAATTTTGTCTTTTTTTACTAATTATATTTAATACTTTTAACAAATATTGTATATCAAATTTAATTCTTACTGGTTTAGGTTTAACACCATTATCAATTTCTTTTTGTGTTCTAATATCTTTAAAATTTATTTCAAAATATTTACCATTTACTGAAATTTTAAACCTATCAACATCATTAGAATCATTATGATTAAAGGCATTTCTGATAAGTTGTATTATTCTCTTATTTGTCAAATCATGAGGTGCTTCAATTATTTGGCATCCTATTTCAAGACCATTTAAATCATTGTTGCTTAAAAAATCATCTCTATTAAGTAAAAAATCTTCAATTATAGAAAAATATCTAAAAATATTATATGCTATATAAACTCGTCTCATAACATCATAATAATTAGGCTCAGTATCATGAACATAAATAAAATGTTTAAATGCATATTCATTAAATAGTTTTACTACTGATTCATTTTTATTATTAAAAATCATATCTTGTAAATTTGCATAATCATATAAATATGAAATCATTTGTTCTTTAGTCATTGATACCATTGCTATCACCTATTATGATTATATCATAAATAAAAGAGAGTAAAACTCTCTTTTTATTCTGCCTTCATTTCAAATAATATATCTCTAAGTTCTGTTGCTCTTTCAAAGTCTAATTCTTTAGCAGCTTCAAGCATTTCTTTTTCTATTTCTTTCATTAGTTTTTCTTTTTCTTTCTTAGAGTATTTAGTATCTTTAATACCACTAACATCTTTAGCTTTATTTCTAATAATATCTGCTATAGGTTTAATAATAGTAGTTGGTGTAATACCATGTTCTTTATTAAATTTTTCTTGAATAGAACGTCTTCTATTGGTTTCGTCAATAGCTTCTTTCATAGAATCAGACATACTGTCGGCATACATTATTACTTTACCATTAGCATTTCTAGCTGCTCTACCAATAGTTTGTATTAATGATCTGGTACTTCTTAAGAATCCTTGTTTATCAGCATCTAAAATGGCTATTAAACTAACTTCTGGTATATCTATACCTTCTCTAAGAAGGTTAACTCCTACTACCACATCATATTTACCAAGTCTTAAATCTCTTACTATTTCTATTCTTTCAAGAGTTTTAATTTCATTATGTAGGAAAGCCACTTTAAATCCAGCATTTTTTAGATAATCAGTTAATTCCTCACTCATACGAATAGTAAGAGTAGTTATTAATATTCTTTCGTTCTTTTTAATTCTTTCATCTATTTCATTAATCAAATCATCTATTTGATTTTCTGATGGTCTAACATCAACTGTAGGATCTAATAATCCAGTAGGTCTAATAATTTGTTCTACCACTCTATTATCAGATACTTCTATTTCATAGTCTCCAGGAGTTGCAGATACATAAATTACATCATTTAATTTAGAATTAAACTCATCAAATGTAAGTGGTCTATTATCTAGGGCAGATGGTAATCTAAATCCATAGTCTACAAGTATTTGTTTTCTTGCTCTATCTCCATTAAACATGGCACGAACTTGTGGAAGTGTTACGTGAGACTCATCTACTACTAAAAGAAAATCTTTTGGGAAGAAATCTATTAGTGTTGAAGGTGTATCTCCTGCTTTTCTAAATGCTAAATGTCTTGAATAGTTCTCTATTCCTTTACAAAATCCTGTTTCTTCAAGTAGTTCTAGATCATAATTTGTTCTTTGTTGTAGTCTTTCATATTCAAGATATTTATTATTAGCTTTAAACCATTCTAATCTTTCTTCTAATTCTTTTCTAATATTCTTACAAGCAAGTTTTATCTTCTCATTTGATGTTACAAAGTGAGATGCTGCAAATACTGTTATAGTCATCTTTCTTTCTATAACTGCACCAGTTACAACATCAAATTCAATTATATTTTCTACTTCATCACCAAATAACTCAATTCTATATCCATTAGATGATGAATAAGAAGGCATTATTTCAATAGTATCTCCTTTAGTTCTAAAAGATCCTCTAACTAAGTCATAATTAGTTCTTTCATAAAGCATATCAACTAATTTCTTTAAAATATCGTCTCTTTCAATGATATCACCAGTATGAAGAGTTAATGTTTGATGTTCATATTCTTCTTTTTCTCCTAAAGAATATATACATGATACTGAAGCTACTACAATAGTATCATTTCTAGATACTAAAGCTGAAGTAGCACTATGTCTAAGTTCATCTATTTCATCGTTAATTGAGGCATCTTTCTCAATATATGTATCACTTGATGGTACATATGCCTCTGGTTGATAATAATCATAGTAAGAAACAAAGTATTCTACTCTATTATTTGGAAATAATTCTTTTAATTCTGAATAAAGTTGTCCTGCTAATGTTTTATTATGTGCAAGTACTAAAGTAGGCTTATTTACTCTTTCAATTACATTCGCTATAGTAAATGTTTTACCTGTACCAGTTGCACCAAGTAATACTTGACTCTTTTTGCCAGTATTTATACCCTCTACTAGGGCATCTATTGCCTCTGGTTGGTCTCCAGATGGTTTATATTTAGATACTAATTCAAACTTATCCATAGAATCACCTCCATAACTAGATATATATTAACAAAATAGTAATAAAAAAACAAGGCGAACACCTTGTTATTTACCACCTTTACCAGTAGAAACTTTATTTTCTTCTTTTAAATATTTTTCAAGTCTTTTTATAAATGTAGCAGCTACTAACTTATCATTTTCTAGTTTATTCACTATTTTTTCTAGTTTTTCAGACCAAATACCCACTTTTTTAACATCTTTTTTCTTTGTTTCATATATTGTGAGTGTTTCTTGTATTCTTTTAATTTTACTATCTATAGATACTATATATTCTCTTAGTTTATCTATAAAGAAATGTTGATCTTCCAAACTACTATTTTTAAATACATCAGCTATACCTTTAATAGATACATAATGCATAAGAATGTCTATATTTCTATAATCTATATATAATTGATTAATATTCTTTTCTATAGGAATATCAACAAACTTTCTAGGGTTCTTTGATTCTCTAGGTAATCTATCATTTATATCTATATAATCAGATTCATCTTCATAATAGTAGTATCCTATATCTTTTAACGTTTCTAAAAAGCGATGTTCCTCATATAATTCATTTTGTTCATTTTCTAGTTTTTCTACATCTTTTCTAATACTTGCAGGTAAAACATCTTTAGGTAATACATATTCACCATCAAAACTCATATGTTCTATATATTCACCTATTTCATTAACAGTATAACCAATCATAAAAAGTCTTCGTTTAATTAGTTTTCTTCTCATGCTTATCACCCTATATTAATATATTAGCATACAAAAAGAATAGTTAATACTATTCTTTACCTTTTATTTACCAAATCCACCAGAAGATTCTTTTTCTTTAGGAAGAATTCTTTTACTTTTTATCTTTCCAGTACCAAAAGACTCTCTATCACCAGTATTATATTTAATATGTTTAATATAAAAATAATTAACTAGCCAATCTAATAATTCATTAGAAGCTTTTATATCTTTTAGAATTCCTATTTCCTTTTTATTTAAATCATAAGACCATTCTTCAAGCATTTTGGCATTATCTCCACTATAATTTCTGCCTTCAAATATTAATAAAGTATTTTCTATAATAATACATTGGTCTTCTAGTTTTTTAATATTCTCTTCTAACTTCTTAGCAAATTCCTTTTGACTATCAATATTACTATTTTTAAATAGTTTTATAATGCCATCCATAGATATTCCTGAAATAATAGGTTTAAAACTATCACTAGACTTATATAATTCATTTATATCTAAAGGTTCACTTTGTGGTTCTAATTCTATTAGTTCATCTTCTTCTACATATGGATAATCATTAGCATCCTTTTTAGCAGGATTCTTCTCATAATACTTATAACCTAGTTCTTGTAAAGTTTCTAAATAGTCGCTCTCATCATAATAAGCATTTCTTCTTTCTCTATACTTTCCATAGTATTCAGGTCCCCATGGAAAATTAGCTTGAATTGTTATATCTAATTCTGCTGCTTTATATGCAACATAAACTAATCTATGCTTTATATCATATCTTTCCATACATATCACCCTATAATAATATACTAGCATAGAAAAAGAATAGTTTATACTATTCTTTACCTTTTATTTACTCTAAGTATTCTTAATGTTGTTTCTTCTGAATCTAAATAAGACTTATAATTTTTTATTAATAAATCATCAGAATAGTCTATAAATACAGTAGAATCACCTGTATTATTAAGAGAATATAATTTACGAAGTAATTTTCTTACAACATAGCTTCTTTTTAATATAGCAGGATTTATCTTCTTTTTTTCTAGAACACATCTTTTCATATGTTCATTTACATGAGACTCTTCCCTTTTTGCTGTTTCTATATAATCTAATAGTTCTTCTTTAGTAATTTTAATCATTATTTTGAACCTTTAACTTCTTTTTTGATTTGGTCTAGCTCTTTTTTAACTCCTCTTCCAAGAAGAACTTGAGGTAAATCCCAACCTGGTCCTCTATTACCTTCTATTAAAAGAGGTCCTTTATTAGAAAGAGCTACATCCCATCCAACTATATTTACTTTATCATTAACAAGAGCAGCTTCACAAACCATTTTCTTTACTTCATCCCACATAGGTATTTTATAACCATCTACTTTTACTTTAGTTCTAGGTGTTACATCAGATACTTCATTAGCTTTATTAATTGCTTTACCAACTAAACAACCTTTTTCTACATCTACTAAAACACCTACACCGCCAGAATGAAAGTTATCTACAATAGCATCTGAAGATCCTATTCTAGAACAAGCATAAAGTATTCTAGATTTACCATTTAATGCATAAGTATATACTCTAAGTGTATTAATACTACCAGGGTTTAATTTATCCCATTCTTTATCTTGAATAACTAAGTCCTCAATAAATTCATTATTCTCTTTTAAATCTTCATAAAATTTATTAATATCTTTGATAGTTTTAGTTTCTACTTTTCTAACTCCTCCACCACCAAGTCCAGAAATAGGTTTTACTACTATAGCATCTCTTTTTTCTATGAATTCTTTAACTTTATCAAATCCATCTTCATAAGATACACATTCTCTCTTAACATAGTCTTTAAAGTTCTTATGAAAGTTAATCTTATTTGAAAAGAATGGAGCATATTCTATACCTGCTGTTGTTTTATAAAACTTAGCTTGATATCCGATAGTAGCATACTCTTTTCTTTCTTTCCATGATTTATTATAAAACTTATAATTTAGATAATCTTGCATACCAGAACCTGTTACTATAGTACATAAACAAGTATCTAAAAACATAGTTATTGGTTTTTTATTAACAGTCTTAGATAAGTCTTTAAGATTATTCCAATATCTTTTATAGCTGCCTCTAAGAGCGAAACTTAGTAATCCCATTTATATCATCTCCTATAATTAATCTAATTCAAATCTATCTAATGCTTTATTATTTACTTCTTTTACTACCCTAACTTCAACAACTGATTTTTTTGGAATAGTAATAAAATACTTTTTATCGTTAGAATCATATGATTTTATTTCTTTTGATTCTGACAAAATAATTTCATGATCCACTTCGTTTTCTAATAGTAATTCAAAAGGAAAAGCATATACTTTATCTTGAACAACAGTAATAGACCAATATCCTGTATCATCTGAATAATAATATGTATCATACATTGGATGTCTATTATTTGTAGGATTAGTAATTGCTATTTTTTCAACAGGCTCTCCTAGTTCATCATATTCATAAGTTATTTCAAAATCAGAAAATCCTCTTTTTTTCAATAAACTTACTGCTTCTTTTTCTGTAAGAGTGTCCTTGTCTCCAACATATGGTATAGTTTTGATTATCTTATCCGAATTATCTTCATAGTATTGATCAATATCAAATTCAAAATCACTATCACTAAGAGTTCCATAAGGATGTTCAGGATCAAAATCATCATCCTCTTCATCCTCTTCGTCCTCATCTTCATTTTCTTCAGAATTATCATCTATATGCTCTTGTGTATAATTTTCAGTATATGAATTTTTAGAATTATTCTTTTTACTTCCTGAAGAATAATTTGTACCACTATTGCTTGTAAAATTGAATAAATTATTCTTTAAGAATCCACTATTTATAAATAAAATAAGTCCGATTGCAACAACTGCTAATATTAAAACCATTATAATCGAATATCTTTGCTTTTTTGTATTGTTTTTCTGAATAGCAGTTTCATCTTCCGTATGATTATTATTCTCAGCAAATTCCCCGCTTTGAATATTATTTTCACTATCTAAATTTGCTTCATCATAATTATCTTCTTGATTAGTTTGTTCTTCATCTTTCTCAAGAAGAATATAATTTAATCTACCACAATTATTACAAAAAACATTTGCAGTCTTCGCATCCTCAGGTATTTGACTATAATCGATTTCTAATTCATTTTGACAATTTAAACACTTCATATTATAGAATCCTCTCTATATAAATTATAACATAAAAAAGAGTAAATAATTATTTACTCTTTATATATATCTAGATAGTTTACTATTTTTTATTCTTTTTAAAGTGAATGCCTTCTCTTTTTCAGTAATAGTATAATCTCCAGGATTATTAGGATCCGTTTCACATGATTCTGCATCAACTATTTTTTTCTCTTTCTTAACAAATGATTTATGATATTCATCAAGTTCACTTATATCAAACTTTGTGTTTAATATTTCCCATAACGTCATATGATTTCTTGAATAAACATAAATAATATCTCCAACACAATCATAGCAAACAATAAAATCAGGAGAAGAAATAGTTATATCATGTCCTGTAAATGTAACATTTGTTCCGTTACAACTAAAAGAACCAGATATTTGTTTATTAAACTCTTCTTTTAAAAGACATTCTATTTCTCTAGCTATCTTTTGTTTTTTAATACTTAATCCTTTAGAAGAACTATATTCACCTTTTTCATCCTTACTTATTACAGCAGGATATCTAAGATAATAATCTTTACCTAGAAATTCACTTATATTACATAAAGTTCTACCAAAAGACCTTTTCTTAAACTTAAATTTAGCTCTTATACTAGTATCTTTATACTTACCATTATCAATATAAATAGTAATATCATCTATTAAAGAACTATCATAATTAATATATTTTTTTAATTTTTGATTAATCTTTTCAAGATTCTTTAGATACAAGTGCCTAAAACTGAATATAACGTCTTTTACGTACATTTCACTCATGTTTTTCACCTTAGATATATATTATAGTCTTTTTTATAAAAAAAGCAAAAGAAAAAGGCTTAAAGCCTTAATCATAATATGTTGTTCTATTTTTAAAGTCTACATATAATCCTGAAGGGAAATTAACGTAGTTTCTAGGATTAACTGTACTACCAGGATATTTACATCTAGAATCACTTAAGTATAAACATGCAAACATAGTTAAATGTAAGTGAGTAGCTGTACTCCATCCAGTATTACCCATAACACCTATTTGAGTATCTTTAGTAACTATATCACCTTTTCTAACATCTATTCTAGATAAATGCATATACATAGATGAATAGTATTGATCATTAATATTATGGTGGATAACTATATAATTACCCATTGAACTATTATAACCTGTATAAGCTACTTTACCAGGAGCTACAGATAATATATTATGGCACTCAGAACAAGATCTATAAGTAGACATGTCTAAACCTGTATGATTTTGACCACTACTACCTAGAGGATCAATTCTATAACCATATTCAGAAGTTACATAACCTAAAGTTACTGGTCTATAGAACTTAGTTCCTGGAGGTAATTGTTTAGCAGCACAAGTTGTTACTTCATCTCCATCTTTACATCCAGCCTTTTCATAGAAAGCAATTACTTCTTTAGAAGCCTTAATTTCTTCTTCCTCAGAAATTGATTCATCAGATAAACTTATATTTTGGCTTTGAAGAATAGCTATCTTTTGGTTAAGTTCTTCTTTCTTAGCAGTTAATTCTTTTTCTTTTTCTTGTAATTTTTTAATATTTTCTTCATTTTGCTTAATCATAGCATTCATTTCATTTATAAGATTCTTATTGTAATTAGACATTTGTTCTGAAACAGTTGCTCTATAAATAAAATCTGTTATCGATTTAGCTTTAAATAAATATTCTAAGTAAGCAGATTCTCCTTTAGCATATTGGTTATACTTAAGAATACTTTTTATTTCATCTCTTTTCTTAAGAATATCTTCATTTAATTGGGCTATTTGTTTATTAAGCTCAATCATTTCTTTTTCTCCCTCTGCTATTTCAGCATAGATTTCATTAACTCTAGCTTTAGCAGCAGCTATTTGAGATTCATTATATTGAATTTGATTACTTGTATCATTATGTTTTCTTTGTAATTCATCAAGTTCACTTTTATATTGTCCTAAAGTTTTGGCATTGGTATTTATAGGAATAAGTAATACTACTAAAAGTAATATTGATAATAAATATTTAATCTTTTTCATTATATCTTTAAGTACTTACTTACTGCCCTTCTACTTCCTATCATACCAACTACAACGCCAATTACTAATAAAACAATTGAAGCATAAAATACAAATGGGAATGGTTTAATTAATTTAATAAATTGTGAGAAGATAACTCCTCCAGTATAGTTATATAAATAATTATAACCATATATAGTAGCAATTATTGGAACTATACTTCCAAGTAAACCAATTATTAAACCTTCAATAACAAATGGTTGTTTAATTGAGAAGTTAGATGCTCCAACTAATCTCTTAATTTCAATTTCTTTTTGTCTACTAAAGATTGTAATCTTAATAGTATTAACAATTAAGAAAGCAGTTACTATTACTAAAGCAATAACTATAACAATTAATACTTTCTTAATTAAGTCAAATATAGATACCATTGAATCAACCATTCCTTCACCATATTTAACTATTTCTATATTATCAATTTTTTTAATCTTATCAGCAGTTTTTTCTATCTTTTCAATATCTTTTACTTTAATTTGATAAGCATCACTTAATGGATTTTCTTCCTCTTCCCAAGCTGACATAATACCTTTAAATGTTTCAGATGATTCCATCATTTCTTTTTTAGTATCTGCTTTAGATACAAATGTAATACTTTCAATATTACCAATCTTATTTAATTTTTCTTCAATCTTTTCCTCATCTTCTGTACTAGCATCATTCTTAACGAAAGCAACAATAGTAAAATCATCAGATATTAATTTAGTAAAGTTTTCTACATTTAATGATCCAATTAAAGCAACAGCTACTACTAGTAAAGTAATTGTTATACATGAAATAGATGCAAATGATAAAGAAAAGTTTCTAAATACATTTTTAAATCCATCACGGAAATTTCTTCCTAATATTCTAACGTTTTTCATTTACAGTATATGTTCCTTTCTCTGAATCAGTTACTACTCTACCTTGATCTAGTTTAATAACTCTCTTCTTCATCTTATTAACTATATCTCTATCGTGAGTAACTACTAATATTGTAGTTCCAAGTTCATTAATTACTTCAAGTGCTTTCATAACTTCCATAGACATTTCAGGGTCTAGGTTTCCAGTAGGTTCGTCACATATTAATAGTTTAGGACTATTAACTATAGCTCTAGCTATTGATACTCTTTGTTGCTCTCCACCAGATAACTCATCAGGAAAACTTTTTGCTTTATCTTTTAATCCAACTAAATCTAATGCTTTTAAAGTCTTATCTCTAATCTCATCTTTAGTTAAACCATACATTTCTAAAGCAAATGCAACGTTTTCATAAGCAGTTAACTTAGGTAATAATTTAAAGTCTTGGAATACAATTCCTAGTTTTCTTCTTAATTTATATACTTTTCTATTTTTAAGTTTTTCAACTCTAACACCACCAATTAAAATTTCTCCAGATGTAGGTTTTTCTTCTCTATATAACATTTTAATTAGTGTACTTTTTCCAGAACCAGAGGCTCCTATTATAAATGCAAAATCACCTTTTTTAATAGTTAAGTCTAGACCACTAACAGCAGTCACTCCAGTAGGATAAGTTTTAGTAACATCTTTTAATATAATAAAATCCACTATTTATCACTCTCCTTGTTTTTCTTAGATTTCTTTTTATTTTTCCTTGATGAATATTCACCATATACTTGATATGAATCACATATAGTAATAAATGCATCAGGATCTATTTCTAAAATTCCTTCTCTTGCTTTAAAGTATTCTATTGTAGGTATAACAGCCATAATAACTTCTTGGTCTTCTTTACTGTATCCACCTTTAGCATCCAATATAGTAACTCCTCTAGATAAGTATTCTGATATATACTCTTTTACTTCAGAAATCTTATTAGTTACTATAAAGAATGTTTTATTGCTTGATATACCAAGCATAACTTTATCGGTAATAATACCTATAATATATAATTGAATTAGAGCATAAAGAACTACTCTATAACCAAGAGCAAATCCTCCAGCAATAATAATTAGTCCATTAAATACAGCATATATAGTTCCATGAGATAAATGTATTTTCTTATGAATTACATGAGAAATGGCATCTAATCCTCCAGATGAGAAACCAGTTTTAGCTGTTAATCCATTACCAATACCAGTTAAAACAGCACCGCATATAGCAACTAACATAATATCGTCTTTAGGAATATTAATAGCTATATCAGATGTTAATTTAACAAATAATGGTGAAATAATTGCACCAACAACTGAATTAATTGCAAAGTCTTTTCCAAGGAATATAGCTCCTAGGATTAAACCTAATACAGCAATTATAAATATAGTTATTGATGGATCTAAATAATCTTTAATAAGAATAGCTATACCACCAGATCCACCACTCATTAAGCCACTTTTAAGAAAGAATAGATTATATGCTAAAGCAGAAATAAACGAACCTATTATAAATAATAAGTATCTCTTTAATAATGCTTTTTTCTCAATAGAATAAAGTATATTCTTCTTCATATTATAATCCCCTTTCTAGACTAGCTTCTATAAACTCATCTATATATCCATCCATTACTTTATTAACATCACTTGTTTCATATTCAGTTCTATGATCTTTAACCATAGAATATGGATGCATAACATAACTTCTTATTTGAGAACCAAAGTTAATTGATGATTGATTCTCTAATCTATTATTCTTTTCTTCATTTAATTTTTCTTGTTCTAAATTATATAATTTTGATTTTAAGATACCCATAGCAGTTTCTTTATTCTTAAGTTGACTTCTTTCATTTTGACAAGTAACTACTATTCCAGTAGGTATATGAGTAATTCTAACAGCAGAGTCAGTAGTATTAACACCTTGACCTCCTGCTCCTGAAGATCTATAAACATCTACTCTTAAGTCTTCTTCTTTAATTTCGATATTTATATCTTCATTTACTTCAGGAGTTACTTCTACTGATGCAAATGAAGTATGTCTTCTTTTGTTAGAATCAAATGGTGATATTCTAACTAACCTATGAACACCTGATTCAGTTCTAAGATATCCATAAGCATTTAAACCAGTTATAATTACTGTACATCTTTTAATACCAGCTTCTTCACCATCTTGTTTTTCTACTATTTCATACTTATAGTTATTTCTTTCACACCATCTTATATACATTCTAAGAAGCATAGATGCCCAGTCCATACTTTCTGTTCCACCTGCTCCAGGATGAATTTCTAGAATTGCATTATTCTTATCAAATTTCCCTGATAATTTAGTTTCAAATTCTAGTTTACTTATTTTATTTTCTATTTCACTGATATATTCCCCTATATCACTTTCATAAGATGAATCGATTGTTATTAAATCTAAATATGATTTAAGATCTTCTTTTAACTTATTAATACTATCTATTTCATTTTCAATATCACTAATCTCTTTAGATACCGAAGATGCTTTTTTTACATCATTCCAAAAGTCTGGATTATTACTTTCTTCTCTTAACTCTTTTAATCTTAGATTTTTATTATCTAAGTCAAAGTAACCTCCATATAGTTTCTAACTTGTTAAATAGACTATTAATCTTATCTTTCATACTATTCACCTATTATTCATTATAACATGAAAAGTCAAAAAAAGAAAATGATATATAATCATTTTCTAATTAAGTGACATACTACACCATCTTTGAAAATTGGTAATAATTCTCCTTTAATTAATGGTCTTGCATATTCAATATATTCATTCTTCATTTGTTTATTTTCTGAATCAATCCATTCAGTAGGTATTTTCTTTTCTACATTAGCTATATCATGAATATCATATATACCATAGTTATTATCTCTAAGGATAGTAATCATCATACCAGTTTTACCTTCATCTGCTGCTTTAACAGCTAATTTACCTACTTCGATAGCTTCATTTATATCAGTTAAAGATGCTAAGTGAGTAGCAGCTCTTTGTAATGTGGAAAACTCTATTGCTCTAGTTTTTAATCCAAATTCATTATGAATAATATCTGCAAGTGTTTTACCACAACCAGATAATTGTTTATGACCAAATGCATCAACAGGAGCATTTTCAGCACCAATTTCACATACAAACTTTCCATCAGCAGTAGTAATACCTTCTGAAACTGCAATAACTACTGAAGATTTAGTTTCAGCTAAATGTTTAACTCTAGCTTTAAATTCATCTATATCAAATACTTCTTCTGGTAGATAAATAGCATCTACTCCGCAGCAATCTTCACCTTTAGCTAAAGCTGCACCAGCAGTTAACCATCCAGCATGTCTTCCCATTATTTCAACAATACAAACAGTTGGTTTTTCAACACCAAACGATTCATTATCTCTAATTATTTCTTTTAAAGAAGTAGCTATATATTTAACAGCGCTACCATATCCTGGACAATGATCTGTTATTGGTAAATCATTATCTATAGTCTTTGGAATACCAATAAACCTTTGTGATTTTCCATTTTCTTTAGCATAATCAGATAGCATTTTAATAGTATCCATTGAATCATTTCCTCCAATATAGAAGAAATATTCAATTTCTAGTTCATCTAATTTACTAAATATCTTTTCATAAACTTCTCTATCTTTTTCAAATGGTGGAAGTTTATATCTACAAGATCCTAAATATGCAGATGGAGTTCTTTTTAGTAATTCTACTTTTTCTTCATCTAATACATCTTTAAGATCAATATATTCTCCCTTTAAGAATCCTTCTATACCATGTACCATACCATAAATATGAGTACTTCCAAGTTCTTTAGCAGCTTCATAAACACCAACAACTGATGAGTTAATAACTGCTGTTGGACCACCAGATTGTCCTACAATTATATTTTTCATAATTTACCTCCAAGTAATATTATACAACAAAAAAATAGTCATAGGACTATTTTTCTTATGGTTGTAATATAATTTTCTTAGGTGGTACATTATAAGTAAAATTAGGATCTGTTTCTCCTGCGATAATTCTATCAACACTTTTTATTCTCTTATCATAAATTGATACAACATCATATCCATCCCAAGTAGGTATTTTTTTATCAATTACTAAAGTATCTCTTAAAGACTCTAGCATATATATATAAAATTCACTCAAGTCATTAGCAAATATAGTTCTAATTCTATCAGCTAACACAACAGACTTTTCTGTCTGATATGGAACTTTAAAACCATATAAATGACATATTGCTTCAATTATTTCATTAGTATTTAAATTTCTATGTTTAGCAGATAAAAAATCAATATTTGTTCCAGTTTTTGAACAACCTAAGCATTCAAATCTATTATCAATATCTTTTACAAGAAATTGGTTACTACTTCCACCATGAAGTGTACAAGGCATAATTACACTATTATTCTTTACAATATCTATTTCTGCTTCACCCAATTTAGACATTGCTAATTCAAACAATGCTAAAAGTAATAAATCACCATTTTTTATTATATAGTTAAAATTTTGTCCATAGAATCTACTGTTAAGACCAGATTTTTTTACTTGATTAACAATACTATTCAAATGCTTTAATGATTCAATTTTTTTATTCATATCAGAAATTGTTACGGCAGGACATGCTTTTAAATCTTCATCTAATCCTCTAACTTTTTTAAAATCCTCAAAGTCAATTCCTTCTGTTAATCCTTTTCCATATAGTTTTTCTATTTTTCTTGATACTTTGTTTAAATTTTCCATACTTTCCCCCGACTGTTTGTTTTTTTATTATAGCATGAAAACAAAAAAAGACAAGTACTTGTCTTTTATTTTAAAGCTTCTTTTAATACTTCTAGATTATCATTCATAATATCTAAATATGTTTTACCATTTTCGAAATCTTCTTTAGATATATTATGAGCAGAATTAAGCTCTAAAACCTTGGTACCTGTTTCTTTAGATATTGTTTTAGCTATCTTTTTATTAGAAAATTCAATAGTTAGAATAACAGGAATATTATCTTCTTTTACTTTATTTATTAAGAAAGAAATAGTTTTTGCACTAGCTTCTGTCTCAGATGAACAACCAGGAAAAGCTGCATAATAACTAAGTCCATATTCATCAACAAAGTATCTAAATGGAAATCTATCTGCAAATATTAATTCTTTCCTATTAGAGTTATTAACTACATCTTTAAAATTTTGATCTAGTTCTTCTAGTTTAATTCTATATGAAGAAAAATTATCTTCATATAATGACCAGTTTTCAGCATCTATCTTATGTACTTTATCAGTAATAGCTCTAGATATAGCTATAACATTTCTAGGGCTAGTCCAAACATGTTCATCATATTCTTCTTCATCTTCATCTTCTTCAATTGTCATACCATCAACTTTTTCTTCATATACTGCATTTACTTCATCAATCATTTTAACTATTTGAATATTTGATGTATCAATTGAATCTAATAAATCATCAACCCATTCATCTGATTCTCCACCAACATAGATAAACATACTAGCTTTACTAATACTAATTATGTCCTTTGGTGATGGTTCATAATCATGAGACTCAGATCCTGGTTTTAAAAGCATTTTAACCTCTATATCAGAGCCTTTTGTTATTTCCCTAGCAAAGTCATAAGCAGGGAAATTTGTTGCTATAATGGTCTTTTTATTGTTATCTGATAGAGAACAACCACTAATAATAAATATTGAAACAATTATTATTAAAACTGATATTAATTTTTTCATATATACACCTCAATTTGAAAATCATTTTCAATTTATATTATACACTCTTTTTTATTAAAAGCAATAAAAAAAGACTAAATTTCTTTAGTCTTAATTACTTTCTATCATAGCAGCCCTAAATTGATTAATAAGTGCTATATCCTCTGCTTGATTAGTAGATCCCTTCATATACCAATCATAAATATCTTCATTTGTAGGCATAAAATTATGCATATAAACAAATCTTTCTTTACCTGTTCCAACAGATGAACCAGGTTTTTCATTATGATAACGGTGTACTCTTACAAGTCCATAGAAGAATGACAATTCATAGTCTTCTACTCTATCTTCTTCAGGAACACCAAGTAATCCTTCAAGAACGTAAGCAACAGTACCTGTTCTGTCAGTACCAATTCTACAGTGGAAATACAAGTTCTTACCAGCAACTATTTCTTCCATAGCATACTTAACAGCATTTCTAGTCATAGTATAGTAGTTCTTTTCTTGAAGAGTAGTAGAATTGGGATTTAAGTCATAATTGTATGGATTAACATAGTAGTTTTGAGCTTCTATACGAGTATAATTAGATAACTTATTAGAATCCGAATTAGCTTCTCTTAAATCAAGTTGAGAATTAATACCTAGGTTTTCTAGTTCAGTTACACTATTACTTGAACTAAGTCTTATACCTCTATATAGTCTTCCATAAGCAAGTTTACCAATATTATTACCGTTATTGTCAACAACAGGTAAACCACCTAAATCACGTAAGTTTCTAACATCTCCTCCATCAAGAATTCTTCTTTCTGAAGTAAATCTAACATAACCATGAATATTAGGATCACTATCTAATTCCCAGTAATAAACCTCTCCAGGAATTAAGTTATAAATTGTACCATTATCTGCTTTAGCATAAGAAACTTGAGGTCCCACTACTTTAGTTTCATCAGATAAATATACATTAACTTTTTCATTGAATCCTGTGGAATATCCTTTTGGTTTATCACACATAACTGTTCCAGAAGTATTACATTGATTATCAGCACATATACAGTTATGATCTTTAAAATTATTAAACATAGCTGCATTTTCAGTATTATCTAAACTCCAGTTTGGAGATTTATTAGAAGAACTCCATGTTGGGAAGTTAGATGAGCTATCTTTCCAACTATTGATGTAATTATAATAAACAGTCATAGCATCATTAGTAGTTCTATAATTAACTATATCTTCTGAAGGAGTATAACTCCATTTAGCTTTATATGTTTCATTACCTGTAGGAACTCTAGAAGATGTAACAAGTTCATCATCTTCTGTATACCATCCATCAAATGTATAAATACCATTTGTAGGAGTTGGTAATGTTCCAACAGGATCATTTATATTAATTATTACATATGTTGGATCAACGTCTCCTCCATCAGCATCTAAATCAATTCTATAAGTAGTAGCAGTTACAGTATAATATAGTCTATTATATGTAAAACCATCTTCTTCCTTAGTATCTTTTACTTTAACAGCATTATCTTCAGTATCTTTGATATTGCTTTCGTTATTGATGGCACTCTTTTTACCCATAATCATACCATCATATAGGTTAACATTACCATAAATACCAATTTGGTTATTATTGGTAGATGTTGATACTCCTGATTTTATAACTATTGAACTAGTATCATAAGCACCATCTTCTTTACCAATAGTAACTGTACCAGATGCATTTAATACAGCATTATGTTCTTTAGAATAAATAGTACCACCAAGAATTGTTAAAGTACCATTATTTAAGTTTTGAACAGCAGCTCTATCTTTCTTATTCTCTATATAAGAATTATCTCTAATAAGAACAGTTCCACCATTATTATATATACCTTGTCTACTATTAGTATTAATTAAACTTGCATTAGTAACATATAAGGTAGCCCCAGATTGAACATTTACAACACCTTGATCTATATTACTTGTAATAGTACCATTCTTTATTTCTAAGAATTTAATTGAACTATCAAATGCATTTCCTGAATTAACAGTTAAATCATGACTATTTAAATCTAAAATAACATATCTATAAATTTTATTATTTGACTTATCAGTTGTTAAATCTATTTTATCAAAAGAGAAATCTTTTAATACTTTTATTACAGTTTTATCAGATTCACTAACTGTTTGATTTGTATTAATAGGAACAGCATTAAATGCATTTTGTAACGAAGTAAAATATGAACCATTTATTTCTGCTACTGCATCAGATGGAACCCATTTAGCATAAAATACTTTATCTCCATCAATTATTGTATGTTCAGTTACTTCGACAGTATAACTTGAAGTTGTATACCAACCAGCAAAATCATAATCTGTTTTAGTAATACCAGATGGTAATGGTCCTATTTCAGTATTCTTAACTACAACTTGGACCGGAGGAACAGGAGTTCCACCTTGAGTATCAAATTCTACATTATATGTTGTAATAACATCACTAACTGTAACATTTACTTCTTTAGTATTACCTGATAATAAACCAGTAATAATTATTTTAGTAGTTCCAATATTTAATGCATTTATATCTCCATCACTATTAATAGAGATAACAGAATCATCTTCTACTGAATAACTAATTGGCTCTAAATCATATATATTATTTATTACTAAACTAGATGAAGTACCTACTTCTATATTTAAATTAGTACTATCTATATCAGCATCATTTACATCTAAAAACCATTTAGCATAATATTTTTCATATCCACTAGGAATATGACTGGCATTTATCTTAGTTGTCCAACTAGTATCTGTATACCATCCATCTAAATATCTTCCTGAATATGTTGTAGTTGGTAAAGTTTCTAAACTACTACCTCTATTAACTAATTGAGTAGTATAACTGGTAGTTCCACCGTTAGCATCATAAGTAACTATATAAGAATCATCTATTAATTCATATGGAACTTCTATTATAGGTTTAATACAGTTATTTGATGAATTATATTTATCAGCTGATAATTGTTCTAGTTTTCTTGAATCATTACGATATCTAATTCTAGTATCTGTTCCATCAACTACTGTTTGTTCTAACCAAGCTGTACTTCTTTCACCAACTCCAGAATATAAACTATTTTCAAATAAGAATTCGTAATTATTTAATGCTCCATCTTTCTTTAAATCTGTATAAGATTTTCCAGTCATATCTTGAAGTTCTTCAAGTCTAATCATTCTAGCAGGTCTAAAGTCACCTGATTGAATTTCAAATTTAATAGGTAAATTACTCCATTGTTCAGTAGTTGGTAATAATGTTAATGAAGTATCATAGTTATAGTAAACATTTATATTACTTTGTCCTTGCGCACCACTAAATGTAATATGTGAAATAAGGACAGCATTATCACCATTATCAGTTACATAATAGAATCTTTGGTTATAACCAGTTCCATTAACATCACAATCAAGTGCATCACCAGCAGTTAATGTATCTGATTTTATAATATTACCATAGGAAATAGTATCTCCTACATTATATCCATTTGCTCGGCATCCCTTACCAGATGGGGAATTACATGATTCAGTATTTAATGTAATTGCTTTCTTACATACAAATGGAATCCATTTAGCATATAAAATTACATCATCAGATGGTGCATAAGTTAGATCAACTTTTGTAGTTTCATCGCTTAAATCTTCATACCAACCACCAAATACTACACCAGATTTAGTTGGTTTTGGTAAATTAGTTAAAGAATCTCCTAAAGAATCTCCAACTTCTAGTGTTACTGGAGAAACAGAAGTTCCTTCCATTGAATTAAACGTAACAGTAATTCCTGCCTTTTCCCATTCTGCGTATAATGTTATATCTTCTTCAGTTGATAAATTAGTTACAACTTCTTCATCATCATAATGATTTCCTTGACCATCAGCTCTAGTATTCCATCCTCTGAAAGTATAATTAGTTCTTGCATACGTATTCTTTGTTAATGCTAATGAACTATCATAAGTATGTTCTTGATTAGCCATTGTACCAGTTACTGATGAATCATTACCATCAAAAATAACATTATATTTATTAGCTTCATAATTAGCAGTATAAGATCTATCTCCAGTTGAACCCGAATTAATTACAACAGTCTTAGTTGGAGTAACAAGACCAGTTCCTGTAAAGCCAATAAATGTATATCCTTCTTTTACTGGTTCATTTAATGTAATACTATCAGATTCTATAGTATATGTATCAGGATTAGTAGCATTACCACCAGCATAATCAATAGTAATGTCATAATCAATTAAATCAAAGTTAGCAACATATGATCTATTACCAGTTGCTCCTGAAGGAATAGTTACTGAAGTATTCTCATTTCCAGTTAAATCTGTTCCAGACCAACCTTTAAATGTATATCCTTCCTTACTTGGATTTATTAATACTATTACACCAGTTTCTACGTTATAAGTTGTTGGATTAGTTCCAGTAATAGAACCACCATTTAATGTATAATCTATATCATAATCAACTAAACTAAAGTTAGCAGTATATGTTCTATTACCAGTTGTTCCTTTATTAATAGTTACATCTCCTGGAGTAGAACCATTAGAACCAGTCCATCCATCAAATGTATAACCATCTCTTGAAGGAGTTCCTAAAGTAAATGTATTAGTTTCATAAGTATAATCTTCTGGTAAACTAAATGAACTTACTTCTGTAGGAGTTAAATTAGTATAACTAATTGTATATGTATCTAACGAATAATTAGCAGTATAACTTCTATTACCAGTAGATCTAGCAGGAATAGTAACTGTAGTAGTTAAACCTGATAAATCAGTTCCTGTCCAACCAGTAAATGTATATCCTTCTTTTGTAGGATTATGTAATGTTATTTCTCCAGATTTAATAGTGTAACTATCAGGATTTGCTTCAGATACAGCTCCACCATCTAAATCATATGTGATTGTATATGTATCAGGATCTACATGAACAAAGTTTGCAGTAAAATCTCTTGGTCCTGTACTTCCTTGTGGAATAGATACATTAGTAGATGTACTATCACCATAAGTCCATCCAGTAAATCTTTCATATACATCTCCATCAGAGTCAATTCTATCTAATGGGTTAGCAATTGTAACATTTTGTTCAATTGTATAATGATCAGGATTTCCTAAAGTTTGTTCTTCAGCTTCAGTTAATCCATGATAATGTATTTCATAATTAATAACGGTAAAGTTTGCAGTATAACTTCTAGCACCTGTTTTACCACTAAATGTTACATTCTTAGTAGGACCAGTTAATTCAGTTCCTGTCCATCCAATAAACTCATATCCATTTTTAGTTGGAGCATTTAAAGTAACTGTATCCTCAATAGTATACTTAGTAGGATTACTAGCAGTTCCATCATTTAAAACATATGTAATATCATATTTAATTGCTTCATAAACTGCTTTTACTTCAGTATCACTAGAGATAGGTGTTTCAAAATTAAATGGTTCTCCATTTTCTTTTTCCCATCCTTTAAAGTTGTAACCTAATTTGCTAGGAACAGTAGGCTCAGAAGTAAATCCATTATATGGAACAATTACTGTTGATGATTCATCACCAATAGTTATTGTTACAACTTGCTTATCATATAAACCATAATTAGATACTAAGTCTATATCATATTCATATGATGCTGCTTTAATAATAAATGGTGTTAATAATAAACCAATTATTGCAATTAATTTAGCAGTCTTTTCTTTTTTGTTAATAATTAAACTTGCTATTAATCCAAGTGATGAGAATACTAATAATAAAATACTTATTAATAATCTATCTCCTGTTTTTGGATTAATATCAATTGATGAAGATTCATCTTGTCCGTTATAAGTTAAATCAAACAAGAATTTAACGCTAAATGCTTGATCTCTTTTAGAAATATCAGTTAATTCATTCTTATATGTTGCTTTAACTTTAAAAGTTAATGTTCCATTAGCACTTATAGTTTCTCCTTCATGTTTATCATATTCATATTCGATATAAGAATTACTGTTATTATCTGTAATAGTATTAATTAATACTTCATCGCTTTTATTATTTTTAATATTAATAGTATAAATTACATAATCACCAACATTATGAAATGTAAAACTATTTTCTATTTCATCATTATTAAAGTCTGTGATAGTACCAGTTACTGATGAAGACTTTTCAGTTACTGTAACATTATTTATTTTTAATATCTCAGTAGCCGCACTAGCCCCAATAACTAAGAACAAAGAAATAATAGTTGTAATAGCAAAAACAAATGATAAAACTTTATTTGTAATAATACGTTTATTGTTCATATGCACTACCCTTTCTATTATATTGTTATACTATATTTAATTATATCATTTTTTTATCACTTTTAACAATAAAAATGACTAAAAAAAATGCATTTTTTAATGCATTTTTTAATATACTGAATTATATAAATTCATAAATAATTCATCTAGTTCATTTCTTACATCATAATAGTTTTTAGGCCAACTCATATAGCCGTGCGCGCTAATACTTTTACCATCTTTAAAGCTAGCTGAAAAACTGAATGAATCACCATCTAAAACATACTTGTCAGACTTGTTAAATCCATTCCATGATCCAACTTCATATTTGTTTAAAATATTTTCAATTTCTTTAACCGTTTCTTCTTTAACTGTTATTTCTCTTGCTTCTTCATTTGGTATACCATATGGTTTAACTGTAGCAATATATTTATTATCTCTATATTCTAAAGTATAAATAATATTTGAATTTATCATATATCCCTTAGTATATGAAAAACTTAAGTGTGTTATTTCAGATACCTTAACTTTTTTATTACTAAATATTATGCATAAGACTATCATAGTAATTATTACTACAATTGCAATACCTATAATTATAAACGCTTTTTTCATAATATCACCTACTTAATATTAATATATTTAGACACATATGTTATAAAATCATCTTCATCATAAATATTAATTAAATCTGGATCTAAACTTTCAATTAATTTGCCTTCTTTAAATATAAGAAGTGATCCACCTTTAATATCATCTTTAGTAACTTTTGAGAAAGAGAATAATGATTGACCATCTAATGTTGATATTTCATCTCCTAATTCTATAAATGAATACCCATTCTTTTTAAATAATTCAGGTGCTCTTTCAGCTATATTATATGGTCTATCTCCACAAGTGTTTCTATTATATATAATAACAAATGATTTTTTATCATCAATTAGTTTATCTATAATAGTAGCTTGCTCTTTAAATAGTTCAATATACTCAATATCTCTTTGATCCATTACTTCTTTATATTTTTGATAATTAACAACATATTCATGTTTCATTACACCATTTTCATCATTAATAATATTATTATATTTAGTAGTAATTGATTTAATATCAATATCATTGAATTCTTTATTTTCTTTAGATACATCATCTAAAGTAACTTTATTTTCTACTCTCTTTGTTACAGTAACGTTAACTGTAGCAGTTTTACCTCTATCAACAGTTTTTACTGTAATAACAGCATTTCCAGCTTTAACACCAGTAATATAACCAGTATCAGATACAATAGCAACATTTTCATCACTACTAGTGAAAGTCACTTCTTTATTTGATGCTGTATTTGGAAGTATATAATATCCAATCTTTTGTGACATTTTTTCTTCCACAGTATATTCTTTTTCATAAATATTAACGCTATCAACTTTAACACCTAGATCTCTATATTCAGGAGCCTTAGTTAGAATATTAAAATTAATTGATATATAAGGAACATCACTGAAATCTAATGAACCATTATCTCTTCTTAAATCAACGTTTTTTTCACCTTTATAATACCAGTATCCACCAATATTATAGATTTTATTTTCATCCCATCCCATAGCAATTAAGAAGTTCTTCATCATGGCAGCATATCCACCACCACCACACATTAAGAATATATTCTTATCTTTAGGAAAATATTTTTCTAATATATCCATTGATTCATCGTAATTTGCTATATATGTACCATCTTTTTCATAGAAAAGAGTTATACCATCATATGTATTTCCTACCTCTTCTGGAAGTCCACTAACAGGAATAATGTATGGAAGAGGAATAACTTCAAATCCTTTAATATAACCAGATAAATATCTATCTCCACCAATATTTTCATATGTAGCTGGGTCTTCTAACATTCTCATATCTCTATATACAGTATCTTCTCTACCTAGATATTTATCTATTGTATCAATATTAATATTTTTATCTACTCCAAAGTCTCCTCTAGAAGGATCAATTTCTGGTTTTGGAAGAGGTTCTACTACTGGAACAGGATCTTTTGGTTTACTACCACCAATAATAAAATTACAAATAATTATTGCCCCAATACCAGCAAATATTACACCAAGTAAAATAATAAATATAACTAATACAACCTTTTTAGGTTTCTTATTAGGATTTTCTTCCTTTACCACTTCCTTAGTTTCTTCTTTAATTTCTTTATCTTTTTCTTCTTTAACTTCTTCTATTACTTTCTTTGCCATTACTTACCTCCTATAATAACTTAATTATAACACAAACAAAAAAGATTATTTCTAATCTTTTTTTCTTTTTTCTAACCACTTCTTTTTAATTATATTTAAAGTTTGAGTTGATAAGAAGAATCCAACAGTAGGAACAACAGCTCCTAGTAATGGATTAGTAGTATCAGCAATCTTTAGATATAAAACTGCAAATATATAAGTTAATACTATTATTAAAAACTTTCTTAAAAAAGAAGTTTCCCAAGCTTTATCTGCTTCTACTCTTTTATTTCTTTCTTCAATAGCAGTTATTCTTTTTTCTAAATCTTTATTCATATAGACTCCTTTTATTCTAATGTTTCATTTATTTTATTAATTAGTTCTTCTTTTTTATCAACAGTATAATATCCATTTACTATTCCTTTTAGTTCTTTATTCTTAAAAATTAATAAAGATGGAAATTCACTTAAACCATAATTATTCTCAGATACTTCTGCTTTATAAAATAATGTATCTGAAGGCATATTGCTTGTTATTTCCTTAATAGGAATAGATTTTAATAAACATTCAATAGATTCATCTTTATATAGTTCTACTAAAACAATTCCATCTGTTAATTTACTTTCAATTTCATCTTCGGAACACATAAAGAACTCAGATAATGGCGCTGCCCCATATCTATCTACAAATAAATCTTTAACTGTTCTAGGATCATTATCTATATCTTCTTTTATTTTATTATATTCTTCTTCAGAATGAGCAACTTTAATAGCTCCTATAGGGCACATTCTCTCACAAGCTCCGCAAGAAATACATTTATCATTATCAATTTTTATAGTTTCTTTTTCTTCATCCCATGATAAAGCTCCTGTTGGACATACTTCTATTCCACCACATTCTTTAGCATTATCACATATTTTAAAATTTACTAATACTGACATAAACTATTCTCTCCTATATACTGCATATCTAAATACATCATCAAAGCATAAATTATCTAAAAAACCTTTTGAATCAAGTATTTCATCGATTTTTCCAATCATTTCTTTCTTCTCTTCTTCACTACTTGGAACATGTACTTCTGCCCACCAAGATAACATATCTTCTTCAAACTCTTCTCTAGAATTATAATAAATTTTATCAACCGCTCTATCACATAATACTTGCTTATATCCTAACTCAGTTAATACTTCATCTATAAGTTCGTTTGACTTTTGAGTTCTTATTGCATGTTCTTCAATAGGATTAAAAACTTTATATAGTGTACTAGATAAATTATCAGTAGATGGTTCTGCAAAAACTATAGTGTCACTTAATCTAGACATTTCCTTAAGAATATTCCTTTTTAAGTCCAAATCCATTTTAAATTCTTCTTTCCCACTCATATCAAATTCATGGAAACTAGTGCATAATATAACTCCAAAATATTTATCTGGATAATCTACATGTAATGCATCCATTATTTTTAAATCTACATTATCTAAATCTTTTAAGTTTTCTTTTGCTTGTTTATAGAAATCCTCAGATATATCAACACCTATAATATGCTTACAATATTTAGCAAAATATCTAGTATACTTTCCATCAGCATATCCTTCATCCAATCCTATTTCACAACGTAGATATGGTTTTAATTCATCCCACATATTCTCAAATGTTTTCATATATTATCTCCTCTTCATTATTTAACTTTTCCATTTTTAAATTCATTTATCATTATTTTTGGAAAACATTTTATTCCATAGTCCTCACAATCAGCACAATAAGAATATGCAGATTTTGGGACAGCACTCCTGTCAGATAATACAAATCCATTTTTTTCAAAGAAAGCAGAATTTTTGGCATTTATAATAACAGATTTAGCTCCCATTAATTGAAGTCTTTCAAATACCCTCTTTATTAGTAAACTTCCAATATTTTTACCTGTATATCCTTCTTCAATAGCGATTGCCTCTAATATATAGAATCCATCTACTGCTGAACAGGTAGCTGCTCCAATTAATTTTTCATTATCAACAACTATATATGAAAATATAGGTTTATTAGGATAACTATCTAACTCTTCTATTCCTCTTTTTGAGTAAAATGGAATTAAACTATTATGATCAACAAATTCGGCTATTTCCATTATTTCCTCCTTAACATGCCAACATTATTAATAAGTACTTTTACAAATTCGTCTATTTCTTCTTTAGTGTTATATCTACCAATACTAACTCTTATTGGACTATAATCATCTAAATTTGCATGACATGCGGTTAAAACATGTGATGGAACTGCAAGTTCAGAGTTACATGCTGAACCTGTAGAAACATATATATTAAATGATTCTAAAACAAGCATTAATTCATCTGCTTTAACACCTTTAAAAGCTATACTAGATGTATTTGGAGTTCTATTTTCTAGATCACCATAAATAAATACATCATCTATATTCTTTTTAATTTGTTCTTCCATATAGTCTCTTAATTCTTTTTCTTCTTCAGCTAATTTATAATTATCATTAATAATCATTTCAACAGCTTTACCAAGACCAATAATATATGGTGCATTCTCTGTTCCACCTCTTCTATTTTTCTCTTGATGTCCAAATATAAGTGGAATAAAATTCTTATCATCTTTAACATATAATACTCCAATACCCTTAGGAGCATTTATTTTATGACCAGATATAGATAAATAATCTACATCTAAATCTTTAACATCTATCTTAATTTTACCTGCAGCTTGAACAGCATCACAGTGCATTAATATACTATTATCATGAGCTATTTTAGCTATTTCTTTAATTGGATAAATATTACCAATTTCATTATTAGCCATCATAACAGATATTAAACATGTATCTGGTGTTATAGCATTCTTTAAGTCATCTAGATTTATTCTCCCTTTTTCATCTACTTCAAAGAATGTAATCTTATATCCGTTTCTTGCTAAATAACCTAAAGTTTCAATTATAGAAGCATGTTCAACACTAGATGTAATAATATGTTTTTTATCAGGATTTGCTTTAATAGCACTCATAATGGCAGTTACATTACTTTCTGAACCACAACTAGTAAATATAATTCTATCCGATTCTGTATTAAACAACTTAGCTATATTTTCTCTTGCTTTACTTACTTCATCTTTAACTCTTTTGCCAATTTCATAAGTACTACTTGGATTACCATATTCTTCATTTAAATATGGGCTCATAGCTTCATATACTTCTTTATCCACTTTAGTAGTAGCATTATTGTCTAAATATATTTTTTTCATAATATCACCCACTAGTAATATTATAGCAAAAAAACTCACAGATATGTGAGTTTATTTTTCAATAGTTTTTGAACCAAATACCTTTTGAAACCTTTCATTCATTTCATTTTGTATTTCTTCTTCATCGTATTCAGTAAGAGATATAAATTCATTTAATTCATTCATGAAACCTTTATTTTTGGAATTATTTGCAAAAATTCTAACTAAAGGAATTGAAGCACCTAATTCAAGTCTTCTCTTTCCATGAGGTTTGAAATCATCGATAGTAGTATTTCTGACTTCATCATAAGAGTTTTTTTGACCAATTTTAGAACAATATTCATCTTTAGTACATTTAACTACATTTGTTGGTCTATACAATTCATAATACAAATCTTTTTTAAATCTTAATAATAATGAAGGATCATATACATAGTCATCTATTTCTATCCAACCATGTTCTGAGTCTTCACTTCCAAATCTAATTGCTAAATCTTCACAATCTCCGCGAACTAAAAGTGCATTATCAAAGCAGAAAAACATATATAGACTTCTATCAAGACACTTTCCTGGTCCACTAGTAGGATTCAAATACTTAATGTGAATAGAAACAGGTAGTCCAACAACAAATGTTTTACTCATTTGTTTATACATTTCATCACTAAATTGTGTAACTTCACCACTTTTTATACCCTTAACTAATAATTTCTTTAATTTGAAATTATAAATGTTAGTTTTAATGATTTGAACTATCGACATGATTCACCCCCCTTTTTCAAATTGATATATATATTACCATATAATGACTATTATTGCAAAAAAAGACTTCATTAAATATGAAGTCCTTTTTTATTCAGATAATTTAAATATCTTAGACAACTCTTTTAAGTGTTTCTCTCCTTTTTCAATCATATCTTTTATAAATGGAGATTGCTCATATGTATATCTTTTAACTCTTAATGCCATTTTTGATATTGTATATCTAAGTCTAAATAATTGAAATAATTCTTCAAAATTATCTGGTTTTTTAGTTTCACTATAATATCCTTCTAAGAATGAGTTTATTCTTTCTGGATCAAAGAAAGTAGACCAACATGCAATTTCTTGAATTGGATGGCCACCAACACATTCATCCCAATCTACTACTCCACTAACAGTATTTCCATCTGTTAATAGATTCCAATCAGCAAAATCATTATGTATTAAAACAGGTTCATTAAAATCTAATAACGGATTATTTTTAAATAATGATTTCATTTTTTTAGCTATTTCACTAGATATAATATTATATTTAACTAATCTATCTAGATTTTCATCTAGTCCAGCATTCATAGAATCATTTAATGTTTTAAATGTTCCAATTAAATGTCCCTTTTTTGCTTTCTCATTATTAAACGGACCAAATCCATCTACTTTAACACTATGAAGTTTAGCCATAGTTTTACCCATTTCATAAACTAATTTTTCTTCTTTCTCTGGATACTTATCTAAATAAAATTGAATAGAATCACCGGATAGTTTTTCAATTACCTGATATGAAACATCATCGTCGCTGCTTAAGTCATGAATAGTATAAGTTTTATATGCAGGTATTCCATTTTCTAAAGCTAATTTAGCCGCTAAACTTTCTGAATAAAAATAGCCATTCTTAACACCTTTAGGATGACATCTAATAATAACTTGTTTACCATTTTCTAAAACACCAATTCTAATTGAATTAACATTACCTACACTTGTTTGGGAGTTTAAATCTAATGGTTCTATATACTTTAATTTATCTTCTTTCAAGTCAGAATTTATTTTTAATAGTAATTCTTCATTAGTAATAGCAGAATGTCTATCCTTCCATATTAAAGCAGCTTCTTCTGCACTTATTTTTCTATCAGTTTGCCAATAAAAGCAATCACTTCTATCACATATTCTTTTATTTATATCTTTTAAATCTATATTAGACATATTCTCACTCCTAAAATAATTATAACAAAAAAACTCACAATTTTGTGAGCCTATTTTACTTCATAAAATGTATCTTTATTTCTATCAATTAGATTATGTGCCATTTCCATTTCTTCTGGTTTATTAATATATATTATTTTATATTTTCCTGAAGTAGTTTTATTAACATAATCATGTTTTACTTCTAAAACGTGAATTTGTCCCCAGTATAACCATTTACCATTGATATCTTCTACAAGAAAGTTTCTTACTGGTGGCATATGATAATTTCTAATATTTGGTTTATCATAAAATTCAAAAACCATATCTTTAAATTGTTCTGCTGAATAAGGTTTCTTTAAATGTTCTTCTAAAACTAGTTCTTTTGGAAAACCTTGTTCTCTCGAAATACGTAATGTATCATTCATTTCTACATGTGATCCCATATAGTTTACCTCCTATAATAATTATAACAAAAAAACTCACATAATTGTGAGTTTATTTTCCACAGCATTGCTTATATTTTTTACCTGATCCACATGCTCCCTTTTTGAGCATATTTTCACTATATTTGGTACATATAGTATTATGGCTTTTAGCCTTATTTTATGGGCATTTAGTACATATTATTATCAGTATTATTTGTATTATAAATATTACTAATAATTTGTTCAAT